>NZ_JBQEQR010000001.1:0-511 GCF_052037695.1 Vibrio sp. WZ-1
GCAGTCACGGCGTTACCTGCGCCATCGGTAATGGTCACCGACGCAGTGATAGCTTGGCCATCGACACCAACCAGTTTGCTGGCATCCACATCCGCGCTAAAGCCAAGCTTGCCATCAGCTAGCTTGATAACTTCCACTTCAACTAACAGGTTGTCGCCCAATTTCAGTTGAACCGTATCACCTGCAACAACCTCACCACCTACAGTACCGGTTAGAGTGACTTGGCCTGTCGCTTCCGCTTGGTTAATGGTGTTGTCGTCACCGACCACAATTGGATCGAGGTTGATACTCGCCGTCGGCGCATCCACATCGACTAGGTAGGTTTCAGTATCGCTCTTCTCTACGCTGTTGCCCGCTTCATCGGTCACGCTCACTGAGGCGGTGACTGACTTGCCATCAAAGCCAACCAGTTCGCTGGCGTCCACGTCCACGCTGAAGCCTAGTTGGTCATTGCCAAGGTCAACCACTTTAGTCGTCGTCAGGGCATCATCACCTAACTGTAAAGCAACGG
>NZ_JBQEQR010000067.1:0-194026 GCF_052037695.1 Vibrio sp. WZ-1
ATGACACACCTGTGATCACAGAAGTGTCTTTGGTTGGTGAGACCGTGCCTGAAGGTCAAGCAGCTGAATTTAAAGTGACGTTAAGTAACGCCAGCAGCAGCGATCAAACCTACACGATTGGCTTAGTCAATGGCACCGCCGACGATGATGATTACGACACCAACGTGTCCAACATTGTGTTCAGTGATGGCGTGACCTACGACGCCAATAGCGGACAAATCACCGTTCCAGCGGGCGTCACCATGTTCACCTCAACAGTGGATACCACGCAAGACACCATTGACGAGCCGGATGAAACCTTCCTCTTAGAAGTAGGAGGCGTACAAGGTACAGCAACTATTGTTGATGATGATCTACCAAACACTCCTCCTACTGCACGTGATTTCAATATCTTATTAGACATTGAGGAAGGAATTTTTCCAGTTCAAGATATTGATTTTGATGGTGTAACCCTTTCTGGACATCAAAGAGTAGAAGATTTAGAAGATGATGCTATCACTGCGAATGATAGCGATATAGAAATAAAAATCGTTGAACTTCCTTCATTTGGTGAGCTTTTCTTCGTAGATGAGAACAACCAAGAAGTCATTATCGATCAAGACTTTTTAAACGATTCTTCTAGCAAATTGTATGAAAATACTGAAGTGAAGTATCGCTTAACAGAAGACTTTTTTGATGAGCAGAGTTTTGACTCACAAGATTTATTGGATGAGTTTGACAAAGACTTCCTAGCGGATTCAGTTGATGTGAATGGGTTAAGCTTTTATGGAGGAACGATCGATAACACTGGCGAGTTTGTAAATAATGCTCAAATCAAAGTTGATTTTGCTGCTCACCAAGTAGGCTTAGTTGTTGTGTCACCAGAAGAAACTGGTCAAGGTGATGAAATCAGTACCAGTGAGTTTATTGCCATTGATCTCGATGACGGTCTTGAAGCGAAAGAAGCAAGGTTAAATTTGGCCAGCTTGAATGATCGGTTTAATAGTGGTGCTGCATGGATAAACGTTTATCTTTACATGGATGGGGTTCTAGCTGAAACCCAAGTTATTCAAACTGATGACATTGTATTTACCGGAAACCAACAGGGCTTTGCTACGGTCGCTATTAGTAGCGGTAGCTTTGACGAAATTCGTTTGTTCCCAGAGACCGATAGCGCGAGTGATAAAGCAAGTTTTACATTAGTAGGTACACAGATTACGAGCTTTAATAATGTAAATGATTCATTTGATTATCAAGCGGTTGATTCAGGAGGGCTCACAAGCACTGATACTGCAACGGTTGATATCGAGTTCTCCAATGTGTCTGTAGATGCTGTAGAGGTGTCTGCAGTTCAAGTAGCAACAATGCAAGCTAACAATATGGTTCAAGGTACTGATCAAGATGATACGTTGGTCGGTACGGATGGCAATGACATATTGAACGGTGGGCTAGGAGACGATGTGCTTACTGGAGGGGGCGGCAACGATGTCTTTAAATGGACACAGATGGATAATGCTACGGATACGGTAACCGATTTTGGTGATGGAGATTCTTTAGATTTTGTAGATTTGTTTGATGGTATCGCAGAAAGTGATTTATCTGTATTGTTAGATGATCTGAGCTCTGGTGATTATGCTGGGCAAGTTGATGATATTTCGGTATCTGTAACGGATGATGGCGTTAACTCGACGTTAACTATTAACAAAGATGGTCAACAACTCGAAGTCAACTTTGATGGCGCATCTGCCGCAGATATTGCAAACAGCCTCATTAGTAATCTCGAACAACTAAGAGAATAAAAAAACGGAGCGCAAGCTCCGTTTTTGAATTTTAAATCAAGTTTTAATCAGCGATTAAAGTACCTTACACGCAAAGCCTTTTAGGTAGAAACCTTCAGGGTATGCAGTATCGGTAGGGTGGTCAGCAGCTTGCTCAAAGCGCTCTACGAATTTTACTTGGCGATTAGCATCTACTGCTGCATCAGCGATGATTTTTTGGAACAGAACTTGATCCATTAAACCAGAGCAAGAGTAGGTCAGAAGTGTGCCACCAGGCTTAAGAATTTGCATTGCTAACATATTGATGTCTTTATAACCACGGCATGCACCATTCAGTTGTGCTTTGCTTTCAGCAAATTTTGGTGGATCCATGATCACAACATCGAACTTTGTGCCTTGGTCGCGGTATTCGCGCAGCAGCTTGAATACGTCTGCATTTAGGAACACTGCGCGCTTTTTCGAGATATCAAACTCATTAAGCTCGGCGTTAAACTTCGCTGTATCCAGTGCAGGTTGGGATACGTCTGCGTTAATAACTCGCTTTGCGCCGCCTTTTAGTGCGTATAGACCAAAACCGCCAGTGTAAGAGAAACAGTTGAGAACTTCTTTGTTCTTCATGTATTTCACAGCTTGCTGGCGGCTATCGCGTTGGTCTAGGTAGAAACCTGTTTTATGGCCGCCAACGATATCTACGCTGATCTTCACGCCGTTTTCTTCAATAACCACTGATTTTGGTGGCTCTTCACCGTGTAACACACCAGTCGTTTCTTTCAGACCTTCTTTCTTACGTACTGCTACATCTGAACGCTCGTAAACGTTGCAATCAGGGAAACATTCCACTAGCGCATCAACGATCGCTTGCTTGTTGTATTCTGCACCTGCACTTAACAGCTGACACACGAAGAAGTTTTGATAGCGGTCGATTGTAACGCCAGGTAGGCCGTCAGATTCCGCTGCGATCAGACGATAACCAGTCAGACCATCGCGCTCGATAACGTCTTCACGAAGAAGTTGAGCGTTGTTGAAACGCTTAACGAAGAACGTTTTGTTGATCTCTTCTTTTTCAAAACTCCAGATACGCGCTCGAATTTGAGAAGCAGGCGAGTATGCAGCTTTAGCTAGCCATTTTCCGTCGTGAGTGAATACATCAACGGTTTCGCCAAGAGCTGGTTCGCCCTCAACTTTACTGATGCCTCGAGAGAAGATCCAAGGGTGCTTACGCTTTACCGATTTCTCACGACCTTTAACCAAATAGATAGCAGCTGTCATTTCTTTAGCTCTTGTTGAATTTTGAAAGGGGCGTATTGTCCGGGATGTTGCCCGCAAAAGCAATATCCATCGATAATCCAGTCATTTGCTGAAGTTTCATTTTCAGCTCGATGCGCAAAGCTGACGGGGAATACTCCTGTGCAATGGAAACAAAAAAAGGGCCACCGAAGTGACCCTATATTTTTCAACTTATAACTAAGCTTTAAGTCCTGTCAGTAGAGACTCCATTGTGTCACTCTGAGCACGGAGTTGTTCAACATTTTGAGACGTTGTGCTGATCATATTACACACGTTATTTGCTTGAACACGAACTTCTTCTACGCTTGAGGCAATGTTGTCTGCAACCACGCCTTGCTCTTCCGCAGCAGTTGCAATCTGAATGCTGCTGTCAGAGATAGTTTGGTTCTTATCTGCTAGTGAGCCGATCTCGTGATTTACTTCTGCCATCAGAGTTTGGCCTTCGTTGGCGTTATGCACCGTTACTTCCATCAGCTTAGTGAGCGATTGGCTGTTACGTTGTAGCGCCTCAATCATCGCTTGAATTTCAACCGTTGCTTGCTGAGTACGTCCTGCAAGAGCACGAACTTCATCAGCAACGACGGCAAAGCCACGACCTTGTTCGCCTGCACGTGCCGCTTCGATAGCCGCATTCAGTGCAAGTAGGTTAGTTTGCTCAGAAATACCATTAATGGTTGTAACCACTTCATCGATTTGTGCTGCGTTTGCATCTAATTCTTCAACCGCTTGAGACGCAGATTGGATCTCAGTCGATAGATTTGAGATAGAGTGAAGAGTATTTTCTACTTTCACCTGACCAGACTGCGCAACGCTGCGAGCATCTTCAGTCTGTGTGCTTGAACTGTGTGCCAGTGTTGCCACTTCACGAATAGTCGATGCCATTTGTTCTGTTGCACTAGCTAGAGAGTTGAGGTGCTCTTGCTGTGTATTCGAGATTTCAGAGCTGTTTTGAATCGATAGGTTAAGATCAGAACTGATTTGCTGCATCAGCGCGACAGATTCTTGAATAGACTGAACCATCTTTTGTTCACGATCTGCCACTTTATCGATAGTGATTGCAATTTCACTGAACTCATCACGAACACGGAAGAAGTTCATACGTGCGGTTAGATCACCATCCGCTAGCGTGTTTAGTGCTTTATTCATTGTGAACATTGCGCCGCCGATGAACGTCATGATGTAGTAAACACCAAGCGCAATGATGAAAAGCGTCACAAGGATGATGCTTACTTGAGTGGTTGAAAGTGCTGTCCAGAGTGACTGGTCATGATTAGCAACCAGACTGAATGTGCCGTTCATTACTGACACCGAGTCGGGCCCAGAACCAAGAGTAATCGTATCTGAACTCGCGATTAGACTGGCAACTTGAGATTGCGAGAGATTGCCTGCTTCAATCAAGCCTTTCATCAGCATCAACTCTTCTTGGTACAAATCAGAGATGAGTGAGTTAGCGGCACTGTTCAAAACAAGAGTGAGGATGACTAATGCGAGGAGCGGAAGGAAGAAGAGCAAATAGAACTTTTCCTGAATCTTTAAGTGGATAAGGTATTTATCTATCCAACGGAAAGGAATTTCTTTCATAATTATTATAACCATATAAAAAACCCACTATCCTTAGTGGGGTAAATAGACGTTAATAATATATCACCCAAATATAGGGAGCGGTATACGGATGGTACTAAAGTGTGAGAAGTTTCAGATTGTAGGTCACGTTCAGGGTGTAGGTTTTAGATACCACACGTCACATCAAGGCTTGAAGTTAGGTTTAACTGGATACGCAAAGAACTTAAATAATGGTGATGTTGAAGTGATAGCTTGTGGTACAGAGGAGCAGATTTCTGCTTTTTCAGCATGGTTAGAGGAAGGGCCGCGGACAGCAACAGTAGATCGAGTTACTCAGGAAAGTGTGTCTTACAAACCTTTCCGCGGCTTTAAAATCTTATAATTTTACAAACATTTCGCTGGCTTAGGCAGGCCAGCTAGTTTAGTTGCTTGTTTCGCTGGTCCTTTCTTGAAAAGCTTGAAAAGGTATTTGCTGTTACCTTTCTCTGGACCGTGTGCTTTTTCCATTGCTTTTACCAACATTCTTACTGCAGGAGATGTGTTGAACTCTTCGTAAAAATCACGAACGAAGTGAACCACTTCTAAATGCGCATCGGTAAGCTCGATTTCTTCATCTTTTGCTAGAAGCTCAATCATGCCTTCTTCCCACAGAGTGTGGTCAAGTAGGTAGCCTTGAGCGTCAGTTTCAATTTCTTTGCCGTTGTAAACGAACATAGCCCTGTTTCCGCTAAGTAACCATTGATACATATAGGGTAGCGTAGAGGCTGGCTTATGCTCAACAAAAGAATCTTATCTGTCGTCTGAGCGAATCAAATTCGTACAGTGGGTTGGATTGTTGATGACAAGAAGTGAGTGCCGTCTAGTTCTAGCGTCTTATTCACTGAAATGTAAATATATTCATTTAGTTAGAAAATTCTCGGGGTCAGTATTTTGACTTTTGCATGATTATGCTGAATGAAGAATAGTGAGACTGTTTTAATTAGGGGAACCTGGTGCCGTTGTCATTAAGTTTTATTAGTACCGACTTTATCTAAGTATAGCTGTCGATGTCTATCGCACTTTATCAGTACTGAGGGTGAAGTTTCTTAGTATTCGGTTACCTTTTTGATAGCCCCACTCAACAAGTAAGGAAATCGAATGACAAGTCGCGTCTATGTTTTAGCTCAATTTAAACCAAAGGATGGAAAGGAAGTCGAGTTGTTTGAAGTACTCAAAGCCTTGGAGCCAGATTCATATCGAGAAGAGGGATGCATTCAATATATGCTCACTCGACAAATTGATCACCCGAGTGCAATGAGAAATGATTACTCAATAGTGTTCAATGAAATTTGGGAGGATGCAGATTCTTGGTCAGCGCATGGACGTAGAAAGCAGATTCAGCAATTCTTTGAAACCCAAGTCAAAGCTGAAACTGGATTAGTCGAAGATGTGATTGTTACGGCATATAGTGACGAAGGCTTTCATTACGATGAACCTATTTATGGACCAGAGTAGTTGCTGCTAAAAAGCGTAAAGAAAAAGCCCGAAGCATAACTTCGGGCTTTTGAGTTTTGAAATCAACCTAACAGATTAATCGTCGTTCATGATACCTAGGATGCTTAGTAGGCTGATGAAGATATTGTAGATTGATACATACAGCGTGATTGTCGCTGAGATGTAGTTTGTTTCACCACCACGGATGATGCCTTGTGTGGTCATCAAAATAGCCATGGTTGAGAACACGATGAATAAGCTGCTCATTGCTAGGTGTAGGATAGTCGATTGGATAAAGATGCTCGCAATCATACCTACGACTAGAACAACGAATAGTGACAGCATTAGGCCACCCATCATAGATAGGTCGCGTTTAGTCGTTAGTGCGTAAGCAGAAGCCGCCATGAATGACAGAGCGGTACCACCAAGAGCAGTAAGAACAACGTCGCCCATGCCAGCGCCGATGTACATGTTCAGGATTGGACCAATGGTGTAACCCAAGAAACCCGTGAATAGGAATGTGAATACAAGACCAAGGCTGTTGTTGCGGTTTTTCTCAGTCAAGAATAGTAGGCCGTAGAAACCAACCAACATCAGAATAATACCTGGACGCGGCAAGTTAAACGCCATTGAAACGCCAGCTACCAGTGCTGACCATAGTAAAGTCATTGAAAGTAGTGCATATGTATTACGCAATACTTTGTTGGTTTGTAGAGCACTCTCTTGAGTAGTAGTGCGTGAAAACATAGGACTGTTCATAATCTTCCTCTATAAGGGACCGTCTTATCTTTGATATATAGACATATATGGGCCCGAAAGTTCAATAAATCAAGCCCGACACGTCTATCTCTAGAACAAAATAATAATAGAAATAGTGTGTTATGTATGCGGCAACTTGTAACACAATATTACCACCTTGCATAGCTAAGAATGGCCTAGTACCTAAAGTGATGAAGGCCAGTCCACGAAGTGTTTGTAAGATAGTGTAAATTTACTACGTATTGAATCAACTGGATTTTCGTAACTTTGGGTTTAAGCGCGTTGTTGAATAAAGAAAAGCGCTGATTTTTACTCCAGCGCTTAGGTTTCTCAGTATCTTTCACTCCACTTGGTTTGTAGAGTTGGCGCAACTCCACGATTAATGATGGAGAATTTGAGCCAAGAAGTTCTGAGTTCGATCCGATTGTGGGTTTTCAAAGAAGTCGACTGGGTTGTTTTCTTCAATGATTTCGCCAGCATCCATAAAGATAACGCGATCTGCTACTTCTTTTGCAAAGCCCATCTCGTGCGTAACACAAAGCATGGTCATGCCTTCTTCTGCCAGCTCGACCATAACATCTAAAACCTCACGCACCATCTCAGGATCGAGTGCTGAAGTTGGTTCATCAAATAGCATCACTTTTGGGTTCATGCACAGTGAACGAGCAATTGCTACGCGTTGTTGCTGACCACCAGAAAGCTGACCAGGATACTTGTCGGCTTGATCTGGGATCTTAACGCGCTCTAGGTACTGCATTGCGATTGATTCAGCCTCTTCTTTGGGCATCTTCTTCACCCAGATTGGTGCGAGAGTGCAGTTCTCTAATACTGTAAGGTGAGGGAATAGGTTGAAGTGCTGAAAACACATACCCACTTCACGGCGAACCGCTTCGATGTTCTTCAGATCTTCTGTGAGTTCAGTGCCCGAGACATAGATGCTGCCAGCTTGATGTTCTTCCAAACGGTTGATGCAGCGAATCATGGTCGACTTACCTGAGCCAGAAGGCCCACAAATAACAATCTTTTCGCCTTTTTTTACATCTAAGTTGATGTTCTTTAGTACGTGAAACTCACCATACCACTTGTTCATGTCCTTCAACTGGATCATATAGTCTTGTTGTTGCGTCATAATACGTCCTTGATCTTGATGAGTTATCGTTTGTGACCGGTATGCAGTTTGTTTTCAAGCCATATCGAGTAACGCGACATGCCGAAACAAAATACCCAAAACACTAACGCGACAAATACATAACTTTCAGTTGCGAAGCCTAACCATTCCGGGTCGGTATTCGCGGCTTGTCCTATGCCCAATACGTCAAACATACCGATAATAAGCACAAGACTGGTATCTTTAAACAGGCCGATGAACGTGTTCACGATTGAAGGGATAGTGATCTTCAGCGCCTGCGGCAAAATAATCAGTCCCATTTTCTTCCAATAGCTAAGACCAAGAGCATCTGCCGCTTCATATTGTCCTTTCGGAATCGCTTGCAAGCCACCACGCACTACCTCCGCCATGTATGCGGCACTGAACATAACCACACCTATTAGCGCACGGACCAGCTTGTCTGTTTCAGAGCCTTCTGCCAAAAATAGAGGTAACATCACTGACGCCATGAACAGCACTGTGATAAGTGGAACACCACGCCATACTTCGATGTAAATGGTGCTAATACTGCGAATGATCGGCATATCTGAACGTCGACCGAGTGCTAAGGCAACACCAATAGGTAGCGATACTACGATACCAACGAGTGCGATGATTAAGGTAACTAATAGACCGCCCCATTTGTGTGTCTCAACTACTTCAAGACCAAACACACCACCGTATAGTAGAGCAGCGATGATGAACGGATAGATGTTAACAAAGAACAGCCATATCCAAATACGTTTTGGTGTTTTCTCGTACGCTAGCAACGCAGTAAAGATCGCTAATGTGATGTAGAAAAGGCGAGGGCGCCATAGTTCAGACTCAGGATAGAAGCCATACATGAACTGCTCCCAGCGAACACTGATGAACACCCAACATGCGCCTTCGCGGCTACAATCGTCACGTGTACTGCCAACCCAATCGGCGTTGATGAACGCCCAATCGGCAATGTTCCAGAGTGCAGAAAACACAATGTAAGCAAGGATGAGTGTTACAATGGAGTTTGTTGGACCATTGAACAGGTTTTTGCGCAGCCAACCTACTACACCAACAGTATTTGCTGGCGGCGGGAGATCAGGCTGAAATTGATGTGTGCTCATATTATCTCTCCACCAGCGCAACTTTGCGGTTATATAAGTTCATCAACGCAGAAGTCACCAAACTCAACGTCAAGTAAACGCCCATGGTCATCGCGATAATCTCTATCGCTTGTCCTGTTTGGTTCAGTGTGGTGCCTGCAAATACTGAAACCAAGTCAGGGTAACCAATTGCCATCGCCAAAGAAGAGTTCTTGGTAAGGTTTAAATATTGGCTAGTGAGAGGAGGGATGATAATACGCAGAGCTTGCGGAATGACGACTAACTTTAGCGTCTTAGCGCGAGGCAAGCCGAGCGACATAGCCGCTTCTGTTTGACCATGGCTCACCGCATTAATACCAGAACGTACGATCTCGGCGATAAATGACGCAGTATAGACACTTAGTGCAAGAAGCAGGGCGGCAAGTTCCGGAATGATGCTGATACCACCGCGGAAGTTAAAGCCTTTTAATTCTGGGTATTGCAGTGAAATAGGCATGCCAGCTAAGAAGTATACAACCAAAGGAAGTACAACAACTAAACCAAGTACAATTCTGCCCATCGGCGTTTGTTGACCTGTTAAGCGCTGCTTATTGTTAGCCCATATATTGATCAAAATACTCGCGATGACACCAAAGACAAACACTGCGATAACAAAACTGCTTCCCGCTTCCATAACAGGTGCAGGGAAGTATAAACCGCGAACATTTAGAAAAATAGCTTCGCCAAGACTCATACTTTGTCTTGGTGATGGGAGGGCTTGAAGAACGGCGAAATACCAAAAGAAAATTTGTAGAAGTAGAGGGATATTTCGGAACGTTTCAATATATACCGCGGCTAATCGACTCACCAACCAGTTAGAGGAAAGGCGCGCGATACCCATGACAAAACCAATTACGGTTGCAAGGATAATACCTAACACTGAAACCAGCGCGGTATTAAGAAGACCCACAACAAACGTACGCCCATAAGAAAAGGTTTCGTCGTATTCAACAAGAGTCAAACCTATCCCAAAGCCTGCTTCTTGGCTTAGGAAACCAAACCCTGTCGCGATACCCCGAGCATCAAGGTTGTTGAGTGCATTGTTGATGATTGTATAGAAGAAAAATACCAGTGCAGCGATAGCAATGATCTGGAAAAGAGCAGAACGAAAGGCTGGATTGTATATCAGGCTTTTACTTCCGCTTGGTTTGGACATCGTACTTGGCGATGCATCATTCGTCGGTTTCATACAGCGATAACCTCAAACCCTTATTTATTCACGAAAAAGGGCGGCATAAACCGCCCTGTGATAATCGTTGTATTAGCGGATAGGTGGCGCGTACATGAAGCCACCAGCATTCCAAAGTGCGTTGACACCACGGGAAATTTGCAGTGGTGAACCTGTACCAACCGTACGCTCAAAGCTTTCACCGTAGTTACCAACTTGTTTGATAACTTGGTAGCCCCAATCGTCGCGAATACCCAGTCCTTTACCCTTTGGACCATCCACGCCAAGAATACGCTTGATGTTTGGATCTTTTGATTTCAACACCTCATCAGCATTTTTCGAGGTAATGCCATATTCTTCCGCGTTCACCATTGCAGATAGAGTCCACTTCGCGATATTGAACCACTGATCATCACCTTGACGAACTACTGGGCCCAGCGGCTCCTTCGAAATGATTTCTGGTAGAACCGTTGCAGCAGCGGGATCTTTTAGATTTAAGCGAAGAGCATAAAGGCCGGATTGGTCAGTCGTTAATACGTCACAGCGGCCAGCATCGAAGCCTTTAGAAGTTTGAGCAGCAGTATCAAAGACTACAGGCTTGTAGGCCATACCTTGGTTGCGGAAGTAGTCTGCGAGGTTTAGCTCAGTAGTGGTACCCGATTGCACACATACAGACGCGCCATCAAGATCTTTAGCGCTAGAAACGCCAAGGTCTTTCATTACCATGAAACCCTGACCGTCATAGTAGTTTACACCAACAAAATTTAGACCAAGAGCGGTGTCACGGTGCAGTGTCCAGGTAGTGTTTCGTGAAAGTACATCGATCTCACCCGACTGAAGTGCAGTAAAACGTTCTTTTGCAGTTAGGGGGACATATTTAACTTTCGTTTTATCCCCAAGAACGGCAGCTGCCAATGCTTGGCAATATTCTACGTCGATACCTTCCCATTCACCTTTTGAATTTGGGTTAGAGAAACCAGGTAGACCAGTACTTACACCACAAGTAAGAAAGCCTTGTTTTGTCACTTTGTCCAGAGTAGTGTCTGCAGCTTGTGCTGATGTTGCCATCATTGCAGTAGAAGCCGCTACGACGGAAGCAAGAATTGTTAGTTTATTTGCCATTTGTATCCTTCCTGTATGATCCATGTTTAATCAGGAGCGACCTGATACAACGTGTCCTATTTTGTTTATGTTATGGTCCTACGTGATTGATTTGCGAAGAAACGGCAATCGTAAAATCAATCCGTTATAAGCGTAGGAAAGGATCTGCTAATTCTCAAACATATAATTTAAAAAGGTTTTTGGAGAGAACTCACAAAGTGCCTAGAGATTTAGAATGACGAAATGTTAATTGTTTGTAAATAGTGCAACTAATGGTCGATTTGGTGCATCAGAACAATCGATCAAAGAGAGCTTAAAACGGAAGGATAAAAGTTTGTTATTAAAACTATCATTAGTGTAGGTTGGCTATGATAGTTAAAATTTTGAACAAAAATTATTTGTGATATCAAAACAAGGTGAACAGGTTGCCCTGTTTTTGGTAGCATGAATTTCGGTAGTTATTTGAAGTGATCATGGATTGAAATGCGATATTTTCCTCTGTTCTTAGATTTAGTTGATAAACCCGTGCTGGTTGTTGGCGGTGGTGAAGTCGCCAGCCGTAAAGTGGAAGCTTTACTTAAAGCAGGGGCTGACGTCACCATTGTATCCCCGAGCTTGGTCGATTTTCTTGCAAAATTGGCAAACGATCACCAAGTGCGTTGGGTTCAGCGCTTCTACTCTAGTGACGTTGTCACCAGCTTGTTTGTTCAAGTTTGGGCGACAACGGATAATCCGGCACTGAATCACCAAGTTTATAAAGATGCTAAGGCGTTGGGCATTTTAGTGAACGTCGTAGACGACAAGCCTTACTGTGATTTCATTACGCCTTCGATGATTAATCGAGGTCGCATTCAAATTGCTATCTCTAGTGGTGGTGCTTCACCTGTCTTGATTCGAAACATTCGTGAAAAGCTAGAAGCTATCTTGCCGCAGAACATGGGCCTGATGGCAGAGTTTGCTAATTCAAAGCGCAACTCGATTAAGGAAGCACTGCCTAGTGTCGATTTACGTCGTAAATTCTGGGAGAGTTATTTCTCACACCCAGACGTCGAAAATGCACGTGATAACCGTGAACTTGAAACCATTTACCAACAAATAATGGCGAAGCCTCTGGATAACCAAGGAACCTGCACTTGGATTCAAGTTGGTAAAGATGTCGAAATGCTGCCGATCAAAGCTGTACGCTATATGCAGCAAGCAGAACTCGCTTTGTATTCGACAAAATGCGAGTCGGATGTGATGGAATTAGTGAGAAGAGATGCTGAGCGTGAGCCATTCTCGAATGCGGCTGAGCTTTCCAATATGCTGCGAAAAGCAAAAGAAGAACATTTACGTGTCTGTGTTTTTGTTCCACAGGGGACAAGTGAGTTTTCTTTATTACAAGGGAAAGACTTAGTTATTTAGTGGGTTCAACTAGGCTATTTACACAAAAACGCCGACGAAAACCTCGTCGGCGTTTTTATTTTACTTTTCCTATCCGCTTACACGAATATTAGAAGTGCGCGATTAATCACGGAAGTTGTTGTATTGAAATGGAATACCCATCTCTGCTTCACGGATCGCTGCAATCGTCGCTTGTAGGTCATCACGCTTCTTACCAGTAACGCGAACTTTGTCGCCTTGAATAGAAGCCTGTACTTTAAGCTTTGCGTCTTTGATTAGCTTAACCACTTTTTTCGCTGTCGGTGTATCGATACCTTGGCGGAACGCGATGTTTTGGTGCCAGTTCTTACCTGTTGCTTCTGGATTTTTTGCATCCATAGCATTTGCATCGATGTTACGCTTAGCCAAGTGGCTACGTAGGATGTCACGCATTTGCTTAAGCTGGAACTCGCCTTCTGCTGACACTTTTACGTTTTCTTCTACTAGCTCAAAGCTCGCATTCACATTGCGGAAATCGAAACGAGTAGACAGTTCACGGTTGGCATTATCAACCGCGTTACGTAGTTCAACGGTATCGATTTCTGAAACAATATCAAACGATGGCATGAAGATTCCTTGATTATCTTGTTATAGGGAAATTACTTACTGGATTTTACTGCTTCTGCTAACATATCTAGCATAGTCACAGTGTCATCCCAACTCAGACATGGGTCAGTAATAGATTGACCATAAGTAAGGTTGTTAATATCAGTCATTGGCTGATTGCCTTCAATAATGAAGCTCTCTGCCATGATACCAGCAATACGAGTGCTGCCTGACTTAATTTGGTCACAAATGTCTTGTGCTACTTCAATTTGTTTGCGATGTTGCTTTTGGCAGTTAGCGTGGCTGAAGTCGACAATCAAACGTTGTGGCAAGTCAAACTCTGCAAGCGCATCACACGCTTGTTTCACAGATGCTTCATCAAAGTTTGGACCTTTTTCACCACCACGAAGAATGATGTGACCATAAGGATTACCGCTAGTACGGTAAACTGTCATACGTCCATGCTTGTCTGGAGAGTAGAAGTAATGTGATGCTTTTGACGCACGAATCGCATCAATAGCAATTTTCACATTACCGTTTGTGCCGTTCTTGAAGCCAACTGGGCAAGAGAGGGCAGACGCCATTTCACGGTGGATCTGAGACTCTGTGGTGCGAGCGCCGATGGCTCCCCAAGTAATCAGATCTGCAATGTATTGACCAGTGATCATATCAAGAAACTCAGTAGCAGTAGCAAGACCAAGCTTGTTGATATCAAGTAGCAGTTTACGTGCTTTATGAAGGCCCGCCTCAAGTGCGTATGAGCCGTCTAGGTTAGGGTCAGTGATTAGACCTTTCCATCCTACAACGGTACGAGGCTTCTCAAAATAAGTACGCATTACGATAAACAGTTCATCTTTGTACTTATCTTGGATATCAGCAAGGCGCGTTGCGTAGTCGATGGCTGCTTCTGTGTCATGTACAGAACAAGGGCCAACGATAGCAAGAATGCGATCATCTTCGCCTGTAAGAATTTTCTCAATTTGGCGGCGAGATTGAGCTATACGATCCGCGACATCGTCAGTAATTGGATACACGCTTCCAAGCTCTGCGGGTGTAGGCATTGGACCCAATGGTTGGGTTCTCAATTCATCTGTTTTAATAGGCATGTTATAGCTTTTTTCTCTATTGCGAAGCAGTAAAGATAACGGAATTACAGTTAGGAATAAACCGTTTAACGGTATTCTTACCCAGTTAATAGAGAGTTACGTATGAAAAAGTGCGTATTCAGTCGTAGTGCTTATCTATAAATGTCAATTTTGCTCAATACGATCAATGGATAGTGGTTGAGCTTTGGATTAATGCTATTACTTTCAAGCATAGTTGTATCTAACTACAGTTTTTTGTTATTAACATTTCTTTGACATTTAAGGCGTTGGCTGATTAACTGGTCTGACTAGTTTGGTAAGGAGACCAAAAAATGTTGTCAGCAGTGCGTCGTGCGAACTTCTATCTAAATATGTTTGGGTTTACAAAAGTGCCGCTTATTTGGTTATGCAGGCCAAAGATCTTAGCTATTGATGATAAGCATGTTGAAGTCAAAATTCCTCTGAAACGAAGAACAAGAAATCATCTAAATAGTATGTATTTTGGTGCATTAGCGGTTGGTGCTGATGTAGCTGGTGGCTTTCTTGCAATGAGTAAAGCGGAAGAGCAAGGTGAGCGGATCTCATTAGCATTTAAAGGGGTTAAGGCTGAGTTCTTAAAGCGCCCAGAGGGAGACGTTCACTTTGTTTGCCATGACGGGCCTGTTATCGATGACATGTTGCAGAAAACGCTCGAAACCGGGGAGCGCGTTAATCAAGATGTGAAAATTACGGCTTTGTGTCCGAGTTTGCATGGTGATGAGCCCATGGCTGAGTTCTCCCTTACTCTTTCCATAAAAAAAGCAGCTCAAAAACAAGCTGCTTAATGTAATTTATTTACGAGTTAGACTAGGTCGATCTTTTCGATAGAAACAATCTTAGAGCGGTTTAATACTACTTTCCATCGATAATAAACTGGCTCATCGGTGTGGTTGTCTTCTTTGACAATCACATTGAGTAGATGTCGTTTTTCAACAGATTCTTTACTCACTTGGCCATCCGTTAAGCGATAAACACGGTTCGAGCTTTTATCCATAAGACGAATAATTGGACGTAAGCTGAAATTCAAAGTCTCGCGAGTCTGTTCGTAACCACTCAAGAAGAGAGAGGTCGCCATTTCCGTCTTAGCATGGTAGTGAAGGATTTGCTCTTCACGCTGTACGACGCGCTTCTTACGGATATTTTGGATGCGATCGGGCAAGCTTGATAGTGAGCGGTAATCGAGCCATTCCAACTTACGGCCAACGACTTTCTTTGTGGTCGGATCCATGTACTTCTTACGCCACTTTGGTTTACCTTTACGGATCCAACGCCACATCGCATCACGCAGATCATCTTTAAATATCTCACGTAACGCATAGATGAAAGACATAGCAATAATAAATGACGCAGAAATCTCACCTAGATAGTCACGTGCGAGAATAACTGTACTTGTTACAACCACCATCACCAAGCCTGTCGCAATCCCTTTGATTGCGCGCTTGATGTTGTTGCCCATCGACATGGTTTTTTCTCGTAACACGATAGGGTGCTCAATCAAACGCCTTAAGAGACGCATCTTATTCGATAAACGCGTTACGTCTTCAACCACACTTGCAGAGTTGTAATTATTCAATTTACGGTGCGCTTGCTCTTTTTCACACAGGGTAATCAAACGTTCTTTAATTGTGCTGTAATCACCTTCTCGTGGAAGATGAGCAACTAACGACAAAAACTTTTGCTCCGTATACCAAGATAGGTAGTTATCAATATTAACGTAGTAGCGTTTAAGGCTTTCTTCGTAAGGGATCGAACGGCGAAGGCGTTTTAAAATATCTAGCGTTAGCTCAATGACCTCATCCACCTCTTCAGCAGTGACACTGTCACTTTCATGCTTGTTCAACGCAGCTACTGCTTTATCGAGTGCGATGACGTACTGATAGGCAAACAAACTCAGACTGACACGGTATTGCTGGTTAGATAAACGGCCTCGTTTTGCTAAACGACTGTGCACTAGAGGGAGAAGTACTTCAGTGCTGTAATACGAACGTTTTTGGGTGATCGATGTATAGTAGAACTCAGACTCACTGATGATATCAGAGTTCAGTCCCAGTTCTCCAGGGACAAAAAAGTAGATATCAAGATCAAGCGTTTTACTCTTCGCCAATGCGTGGCTAATTTTTAAAGTTATTGAATCTTGTTTATCGACAGTGACCAAGGAAGGCTCCTGATTTTGCTAAAGCAATGTGTACCATATCTAGATAGTTGAATTAACTTAGGCTAGGGAATCGTTGACAATGACAGCATAACAGAGCGGTTTGCTTTTCTCTCTGATTTTCTTGTTAGTTTGGGTATAATTCCCTGTAAATTTAAAAAGAGACAAATTCGATGATTAAAATTGGTCAAATTAACAGCTTAGAAGTCATTAAAACGGCTGATTTTGGCGTATTTCTGGATGGTGAAGATTACGGTTCTGTATTACTGCCTAATAAGCATGTACCTGAAGGCACAGAGTTGGGCGCTCACCTAGATGTATTTCTTTACTTTGATTCAGAAAGTCAGTTAGCTGCGACCATGGATAAGCCAATCGCTCAAGTAGGCGAGTGGGGACTTATGAAGATTGAAGGCATCAGCAATACGGGTGCGTTCGTTAACTGGGGTATCAAAGAGAAAGATCTTCTTATCCCATTCAGCGAGCAACGTGCTCGTTTTACTGCTGGTCAAAACATTCTGGTTTACGTCTACACCGATAAAGCCTCCGGTCGCATCGTTGGTACAACTAAATTCAACAAATGGTTAGATAAAACACCAGCTAACTATGAAGTAAACGAAGAAGTTAACCTCATCATTGCAGAGCGCAGCCAACTGGGTTACAAAGCGATTGTGAACGGTGAGCACTGGGGTATGATTTTCCCATCTGATGTGTTTGGTAAGCTGTTTATCGGTAAGAAGCTAAAAGGCTACATTAAGCAGGTTCGTGAAGACGGAAAAATTGACTTAGCGCTTCAAAAAGTCGGTATTGCGAAGATGGATGACCTATCGAGCAAGATCATGGAACAACTGGAGAAGAAAGGGGGATTCTTGCCTCTTAACGATAAGTCTTCTCCAGAAGCGATTTTTGAAGCGTTCCGCACCAGCAAAGGTACTTATAAAAAGACCATTGGCGGGCTATACAAGGACGGAAAGATCGTTATTGAGAAAGACGGTATCCGTCTGGCTTAACAAGCTTGCTAACCCCTCAGAAAAAGAAGGTTGCTGGTTGAGTTCGTTATAGCGGATAAGCTTTGAGCTCACGTTGACAATACAGCAGCCAAAAAAATGGCCCAAACTCGTCCTTTTTTTGGGCCTAGGGGAAACGGCTCCTTTTAGAGCCTGCGCTAAACTAGTAACCAACGTAGCTTGTTGGTAATAGCTGAGAGAAATGCCTATTCAAAGCGAAGCTTTGATACATTCAGTTTAGTACAGGGCACTCGAATCGCTAGTGAGCTCAGCTCCAATCATGCTTTATAACTAAAAAGCCATCGTAAATACGATGGCTTTTCATTTGTTTATAGGATGTCCATTTGCTACTAAAATAAGTTCTTATCACGTACAAGTTCGCGTGGCAGACCGTTTTTAATGCGATTGCTGACCCATTTCCCAAGACCAATGATCGTGCCTTCATACTTAACTAGAACTTCACCTTTCCCTGTCTTCATATCGGAAGGAATGTTTTGAGGGCGCACGTCTCGTCCCATATACCATTCACGAGCCTCTTCAATAGTCAGCTCAATAGCTTTCTTCTCTGAGCCCGTTGCAAGTGCCGTCGCCACTTGATGTTGCCAGCGATACCCGTTTTTGTGTGCTTCGGCGATTTTTATGCCCATACGAGAGAAGCGCAGTTCACCAATCATTGGCTCTAGCGCGTTAGGAAAAAGCCAAACGTCTTTATCGCGAACCCAAACCGTGCTGTCTTCTGGTAGTTCGATATCCATCGCATTTTGCAACTGTTTGCCAATCTCTGCTGATTCTTTGTTAGATGCCTTCGCAAATGGGAATTTACCCATACGTTTTTTTACTTTTGGTGCTTCTGCTGCTGCAAGTTTACGGATACGAGCCACGAAAAATCCCTCACAGTCATAGACTTGCGGGAAAATGTGTAAGAAGCCTTCTTCTGTCAGCGCCGCTTCGGCATTTGCGAATAGATCTTTTAAGCTTTCGAATTCAACCGCGTCACCAAATGTCTCTTTGAGATGATGACAAACTTGTTGGTTTTCTTCTGTGCTTAGCGTACAGGTTGAATAAACCATCACGCCGCCAGGCTTTAGAGCATGGAACGCACTTTCAATTAGATCTTTCTGCGTGTCTGCAATTTCCACTACAGACGCTTGCGTCCAGTTTTTCATTGCGTCTTCATCTTTACGAACGGTACCTTCACCGGAACATGGCGCATCGAGCAAAACCGCATCAAACTGTTCGGGTAGCCAACCACCAAACACTCGGCCATCGAAGTTACTCAGTGCAGCATTACGTACACCACAACGTTCAATATTCGCGTGTAGCACTTTAACGCGACTCGCTGCGTATTCATTGGCCACCAACACGCCTTCGTTGTTCATCAATGCGGCGATTTGCGTGGTTTTAGAGCCTGGTGCTGCGGCTGTATCTAGAACGGCATCGTACGATTCATCATTCATGAACAGAGCAGAGACTGGCATCATGGAGCTGGCTTCCTGAATGTAGAAAAGCCCAGACATGTGCTCAGCAGTGTTCCCAAGAGGTACAATCGTCTCATCCGCTTCGATCCAAAAACCCGTTTCACACCACGGTACAGGGGAAAGCGTCCATCCTTTTGCTTCTGCGCGCTCTAGAAACGCTTCTACACTTATCTTCAGTGTGTTTACACGAATGCTTTTGCGCAGTGGCTTTTGGCACGATGCGATAAAGTCTTCCATGTTTAGGTGAGCAGGGAGAATAGTTTGGATTTTTTCCAGAAAAGCTTCTGGGATGTAAACATTAGGATGCAAAGTGAAATCTCGATTGCAGAATTTGCTGCAAATAATATACGAAAGCGACTCAGAAACGAATAGTCATGCGGCGATGAGTCATAAAAAAAGAGCAGCGATTGCTGCTCTTTAGATGGTGATGATGACCGCTTCTCGCGATTAAGGTTTTGGAATGGCGGTGCGCCATTTTGCCCAGCGCTCGTCTGCTTGAGGGTACAAAAAGAATGATTGACCATCTTTTGCCGCAGGTGGAATTTGCGACTGTTCTGGAGTAGAGAAAGCGATACCGCCACGAACTAAGCTATCAAATGTGCCTGCTTTGATGTTCGCGCCCGTAATACCAATTGATACATCTACACCTGAGACATTCCAGAACACACTATTTTGACGAACAAGGTAAGCGTATTCAGGTTGTATCTCAATCTTAGTGACAATACGATCCGCAAACTCGCCAAGACGAACATCAGTCACGCTGCCGACTTCCATTTGACGATATAGAATTGGGGTGCCAACCTGAACTGAACCTCGCTGCTCACTTTGAAGTGTGAACGAGATGCCTTGTTCTGCTTGTCGACTTTTGGCTAAATCAAATTTGAAATTTGCAGCACCATCGCCTGGTTCTACGCTGATTGATTTTGAGACTAAAGCACCTAAGTTTTTCACGCCACCTAACCCGATCTCGGGTTCAGTTAGCCAGAAGTGTGAGCCAGCAACTGCAACGTCTTTAACAAACTCAGGAAGAATTCGAGCGGTTACGTCGATATGCTCTTGCTTAAAGTTAGGCACAACTAGGGTAACTTCACCGACTTTTACCCCTTGGTAATTAATCGGCATGCCTTTTGTTACTTCTTGGGTCCCATCGGTGACGAGTTCAATAAGTCGTCCAAACTTACGAGCTTTATTTTGGTCATCATAAAGTTTCCAGTTTTGTCCTATTTTATTCTCAATTCCCGGAATGGAATCGAAAGCAATACCACCTTTGATAAGTGTTTTTAACGGATGGGCTTTGACGCTAATACCGGCCAATGATGCTTCAACCTCGACTCCAGAGCGGTTCCAAAATACCGTTTGGTTTGTAAGTAGGTGTGCATAGCGATTTTCAATCGTCGCTTTCACAATGACACCGCCATCAACAAGGTTAAAGTCCGAGATACTTCCGACAGGAAGGTTACGGTAGAGTAGAGGACTGCCTTTTGAAATAGGAGGAAGCTCGTTGGCAAAGAGAGATAAAGTTTGCGACCCTCTTTGATTATATTTTGCCAATTCAGCAAGAGAGGCACTTTGGAACAGTTGATATTCGCTAGTGATGGACTCTTTCCCTTCACTAACAAAACTGATTGAACCGGTAAGAAGCTGCTTTGCTGGTGGTACGGTGACGCTTAACCCAGATTCAGTTAACTCAGCAGAAGCACTACCAGTAACATAGAAGCGGTTATTCGATTTGATTAAGTGCTTAAATTCATGGTCAATGAGTGCATCCATAAACACTTCGTGTTTAACTTGTGTAGCGCTCTCTTTATCCAGCAAGCCAACGTTAATTACCGAACCTACTACGATACCTTTATATAAGACATTCGCCCCTTTATCTAAACCAAATGAGTTGTCTGATACTAAGCGAATGGCGATAGACTTTTCTTGCTGTTGATTAAAAACTGTTTTACGAATAGCACTGAAACGACGAGCGCGATCACCTTGCTCTGGGACGATGGTCAGGAAATTACCGCGAACTAGGTTAGTGATATTTTCCACCCCAGAGAGTGACACTTTCGCTTCTTCTAAGATGAACTTTGTATTTGTTGTTAGCATGTCACTAAACGCTGGCTGAATCGCAGCAGAGGCTAGAATTAACTCTCTACCCTCAGATAGCCCCAAGTCTGTGATTTGGCCAATCTCAATGCCGCGGTACATGATTGGTGCGCCTTCACCGCTAATATTGTTGTCGTCGGGTAGTGCGATCTTAATCGGAATACCTCGACCAGCCGTTTTTAGATCGCGATACAGTCTGAACTGCTTGTTTTCTTCTACTGGTTCACCATCATCCGGGGAATCAACGGCTATTGCCCCACCAAGAAGGGCGCTCATGCTCTCTAAGCGAACATCTACGCCATCAAAACCGATGCTCGCACCAATACCACTCACATTCCAAAAGCGACTTCGGTTATTAATAATGTGTCGGTACTGCTCTTGAATGTTGGCATGGATCGAAATGGATTTTGCGTCTTCATTTAACTGGTAGCTGTACACTTCGCCGATAGGGATCTTTTTATAGACAATCTGAGACCCAACCGACACGCCACCCAAATCCTTACTCTTGAGTATGATATTAAGACCTTGAGTGACGCGAAGATCAGTAGGTGCCGAATCTAAAGCATGAAATGTGGTTTCATATTCTTTGCTATTGCCTGGTTGAATAGAAATATAGTTACCAGAAACTAAGGCGTCTAAGCCGGAGACACCAGACAAACTCGCTGTTGGTTTAACTAGCCAAAAGCGAGTGTTTTCATTTAAGAGCTTTGTCGCTTCTGGATATATATCGGCATCTACGTAAATATTACTGAGATCTTCTGATAAGTTGATGTCTCTAACGATACCAACTTCTAACCCTTGATATCGGATCGTCGTTCTGCCCGCTACTAATCCCGCAGCGTCAGAAAAGTAAATTTGTACTCGTTGACCTGCATCGTGAATGGATTTAACCACTAACCAGCCGGCAAGTACCATGGTAAGAATAGGTAATAGCCAAAGAGGAGACAGGCCAATACTTTTCTTTACGTCAGGGGAGTAAGAATTTTGAGAACTATTCTGAACACTCATTTATGAACTCTTTTTTTATAGTCTGGAGCATTATCCCAAATAAGCCTTGGGTCTATGCTATCTGCTGCGAGCATAGTTAAAACAACTACTATTCCAAATGCGACTGCACCATAACCTGGTGTGAAATCTAAAATCTGTCCACGGTCGACGAGCGTCATCATTATTGAAATAACGAATAAATCCATTACTGACCATTTGCCAATCCATTTTACAGCGAAGTAAACCATCATACGCTGTTTATGAAACACAGAACGTTTGAACTTGATGCAAAGCAGGATATAGGCCAAACCTAAAATCTTAATCACAGGGACGATGATACTAGCGACGAAAATAATGACAGCAATGCCGTACATGCCATTTTTAACTAATCCAGCAACCCCTGAAAAGATTGTGTCTTCTAAACGTCGTCCATTTGTGATCAAGATAGATATAGGAATTAAGTTAGCGGGGAAGATTGCAATCGTCGCTGCAATTAAGTACGCCCACGTTTTTTGAATGGAGTTTGGTTTTCTATGATATAGCGCATGATGGCATCGTTGACATTTATCACCTTCGGGCTGTGAAAGGTGACACTCATGACAATGAATATCTTTGTGCTCGAAGTGAAAAGCTCGTTCTGGTTGCCAGGCTTCCCAATATCGACGGACGCTGATACGGGTGATTAATAATACAGTAAATAACTGAAGGAGAACTAAGCCAATAAGCCCAGGACCAACGAAAATATCTGAGTAATCTTGCAGCTTAAAACATGAAATAGCGATGCTAACAAGAAATACGTCAATCATAACCCAATGCTTTAGGTGTTGAACAAGCCAAAGTGAGATTCGTATACCGTTAAACCAGTGAAGCTTCATCGATGCATGAGCGACGACAACAGAGCTACATACGATAAATGGAGCTAGAGAACTACAAAAAAGAATTAAAAGTGACAGTGCAACGAAACCTTCATCCATTAACGTAATCATACCTGCTGGTAGGGTTGCCGGGATCATGACCCCAACTAAACGAATACTGATGAAGTCAAAGAAGTGGGAAGGGATGAACAGTAATAAGCAAGTGACGGCAATTGCTAAGTTCCCAGAAAGGCTAGGAGAGCCTCCACGATAAAGCTGCGTGCCACATCGAGGGCAATAGGCGTGCTTCCCTCTAGGTAGAAGGAGGGTATCGACAGGTAATTCGCAGCCCTGACATAGTCTGACATTATCAGGGTTATTCGCATGCTTACCTAGAGAGGTCATAATGACCTCTCTACGATAATGCTAAACGTGGGATTGAACTCCCCCGTATAAAGTTTGGTACAAACCTTCTTGTTCAACTAACTCACCATGCGTGCCCGACTGGGTGACCTTTCCATCTTCAAGTACGTAAATTAAATCAGCTTGTTTTACTGCAGACAGTCTGTGAGCGACTATCAAGGTAGTTCTGCCGTTCAAAAACTCTGTCAGTGCCTTATGAAGGGCAGCTTCTGTAGCTGTGTCTAATGCTGATGTTGCTTCATCAAGTATTACAAACTGTGGGTTACTTAAAACCATGCGAGCTATGGCCAGTCTCTGCCTTTGCCCACCAGATAATCGGATGCCGTTTCGGCCGATTTGAGTATTTAAACCGTTATCTAACTGTTTCATTACGTCTTGTAACTGAGCGACTTCTAATGCGCGCCATAAAGACAGCTCATCGAAGTCACCACCAAGCGTGAGATTATGCCTTAGCGTGTCGTTAAATAATATAGGTTGCTGTAATACAACGGCAATTTTATTACGAATCACATCGAAGCTTATGTCTTCACTTAGTTCATCATTGAAACGTATGTTTCCCGAGTTCTGTCGATAAACGCCAATCAATAGCTGGATCAGAGTAGATTTACCGCCACCAGAAGCACCAACCAGAGCGACTTTTTTGCCCGGTGGGATATGCAGTGAGAGGTTATCCAAAACTTTGACCTCACTGTTGTATGAAAAATCAACATTCTCGATTTTAACATCAACTTCTTGGTCTTTCTTGAAAGGATTTACCTTAGAAACAGGTCTATGTTCTTCCTCAAGTTCAAGAAGGTCATTGATTCGCTTTAGGGCTGCTTTTGCGCTGTACCAAGAAAACTGAATACCTAATAGCTCTTGTACTGGGGACAACATAAACCAAAGATAACCAAACACGGCAAAAATCTGACCAATGGTGAGATCACTGAACATCACCATAAGCATTGCGACGGCACGGAAAAGTTCAAAACCGATTAAGAAAAGAAGAAAGGATACACGACCTGCGGCTTCTGATTGCCATGCGTACTTGTCTGCATCAATACGGACTTGGTCAGCATTGAGCTTTAACTGCTGAAGAAATTCACGCTCTTTGTTTGCCGCTCGAAGTTGATAGATACCATCTAAAGTTTCAACTAATCTGTTTTGGAAAACTTCGAATGAATGGTTCTCTTTACGCTTGAGATGTTTAACCGTACTTCCCAGCTTACGAGAAAAGTAGATAACGATAGGGTTTACTAAAAGAATGAACAAACCAAGGCGCCAGTCTAACCACAAAAGAATGATAGCCGTACCAATGACGGTGAGTAAGCTAATAACAAATTTAGCTAACGTAGAACCAATAAACTTATCTATGGTCTCGATGTCAGTGATAAGGTGAGCGTTGATACCACCACTGCCTTTTGTCTCGTATTGACGAATACTGATTCGACCTAGCTTATCGATCATTTTGCTTCTCATTTCATAAGTAATTGTCTTTGAAACAAGAGTAAACTGGCGGCTCTGCACGATATTCAGCGCTTGACTGGCAGCACGCATAAGTACAACAAGGAATAGAGTAAAGAAGATATAACCCGTCGGGGTATGCCATGTTTCAGGTAAAACGATATTCATGGCAGCCAACCCCGAAGCTGGCTTATCGAGCAACACTTCATCAACCATAAGTGGCATTAGAAGCGGGATAGGAACACTAATCAGAGTTGCTAAAACCGCAATAAAGTTAGCCAAGACCAGTTTTGACTTGTGCTTTTTTGCTTGAGTTATCAACCAAGAACGGCTAATAGTGTCATTTCGTGAAGTCATTGTAATGAGAATAAGTCCTATTAAATTTTAGGCAAGCATTGTATTCACTAATAATGGAAGCCTCAACAGAATAATTTGGAAGTTAATATGACCATAGAACAATACCAAACACTTACCAAACAGGCGGTTGCACTTATCGAGTCAGAACCGGATCTAATTGCGAACCTTGCGAATATCAGTTCCCTTCTTTTTATGGAGCTAGAAGACCTAAATTGGGCGGGATTTTATCTGACTCAAGGAAACGAGCTTGTGCTTGGTCCATTTCAAGGTAAACCCGCTTGTGTACGTATCCCAATGGGGCGCGGAGTCTGTGGGACTGCGGCACAAACAAATACTGTACAAAGGGTATACGACGTACATGAATTTGAAGGTCATATCGCGTGCGATGCAGCAAGCAATTCAGAAATAGTTTTACCATTTACGATAAATGGGGTAGTGGCAGGCGTACTTGATATTGATAGCCCAAGTATTGGTCGTTTTAATGAAATTGATGAGCAAGGCCTCACACATTTCATGTTAGAAGTAGAAAAGCTGCTTAATTCGCACGCTAACGACGCATAAATTCGCCCTCGAGTGTGGTTTTTCCTTGGCATGTCACTATAATACGAGAATATTTTTCTTAATGCTTCGCGGAAATCCGCTCAAATCAGGAACCCTCATGACTGAAAAGTTAAAAAACAGCAAAGAAGTTATCGCATATATTGCTGAATGTTTCCCTAAGTGCTTTACTTTAGAAGGTGAAGCAAAGCCTCTGAAAATTGGTATTTTTCAAGATCTTGCGGAACGTCTAAATGAAGACGAAAAAGTAAGCAAAACTCAGCTTCGTGCAGCGTTAAGACAGTACACTTCATCATGGCGTTACCTACACGGCGTAAAACCTGGTGCAGTACGTGTTGATCTAGATGGTAACCCTTGTGGTGAGCTAGAAGAAGAACACGTAGATCACGCTAAAGCAACACTAGCTGAGAGCAAAGCAAAAGTGCAAGCTCGTCGTAAAGAGCAAGCTCAAAAGGCTCGTGAAGAAGGTAAAGCGAAGGCAAAACCTGCGGCTAAAAAACCTCAACAGCCTCGTCGTACTAACAAACCAAAAGTACAAAAAGAAAGTAAGCCTGTAGAAACGCGCGCACTCAACGCTGATGAAATCACAGTTGGCAATGCAGTAAACGTGAACATGGGCAAAGGAAACATGGCAGCGACCATTGTTGAAGTCAATAAGGATGATGTACGTGTTCAACTTGCTAACGGCCTACAAATGGTTGTAAAAGCGGAGCACTTGCGCGCATAAGGGAGATACTCCTACGCATGAATTGCCGTTCAAAAGTGACCCTGATTGCTGCTAGCTTAATGCTAGCAGCTTCAGCTCAGGCTCTAGAAGCCAAACTAAACAAAGATGACTTGCCGGTTCTCGCTCCTGAAGTTCAGCACGAAACAGCCAGCAAACGTGTAACATCTCGATTCACTAGATCTCACTATAAGCACTTCAATCTTAACGATGATTTCTCTAAAGCGATCTTTGAACGCTATGTAGAAATGCTTGACTACAATAGAAATATTTTTACTCAAGCAGATATCGACTCCTTTAAAGATTGGTCAATTAGCCTTGATGACCAGCTCAAAGCTGGTAACAACAAGATTGCATTTGATGTTTATAACCTTTCAATGCAGAAACGTTTCGATCGTTTCGCCTACGCACTGACGCTACTTGATAAAGAAATCAAGTTTGATACTGATGAGTTTATCGAACTAGATCGTTCTGAAGCCGCTTGGCCGAAAGATGAAGCTGAACTGAATGAACTTTGGCGTAAGCGCGTTAAGTACGATGCTCTAAACCTAAAAATGACTGGTAAAGAATGGCCAGAGATTAAAGAGGTATTAGAGAAGCGTTATAACAATGCAATGAAACGTATTACGCAAACTCGCAACGAAGATGCTTTCCAACTTTACATGAACGCTTTCGCTCGTGAAGTTGATCCACATACTAGCTACTTATCTCCCCGTAACGCTGAACAATTCCAATCTGAAATGAACCTGTCACTAGAAGGGATTGGCGCTGTACTTCAAATGACGGATGACTATACCGTTATTCGATCTTTAGTGGCTGGTGGACCAGCCTCGAAGAGTAAACAGCTAGGCGAGGGTGACCGTATTATCGGTGTTGGTCAAGATGGCGAAGATGTTGTCGACGTAATTGGTTGGCGTCTTGACGATGTAGTTCAGTTAATCAAAGGTCCAAAGGGAACCAAAGTTAACCTACAAGTCTTGCCTGAAGGTAAAGATGCAAAGAGTTACGTTGTCACTATTGTTCGTGATAAGGTTCGTCTAGAAGATCGCGCAGTAAAATCTGAGATCATCGAGAAAGATGGCAAGAAAATAGGGGTTCTTGAAGTCCCTAGCTTCTATGTTGGTCTTTCTAAAGATACAGATAAGCTGCTATCTGAACTAAAAACAAAAAACGTTGATGGCGTTATCGTTGATCTGCGTAACAACGGTGGTGGTGCATTGACTGAAGCAACTGCATTAACAGGTCTCTTTATTAAAGAAGGTCCAGTTGTGCAAGTTCGTGATAGTTATGGCCGTATCAAGGTGAATGCGGATACCGATGGCGCAGTTAGCTACGATGGTCCTCTTACAGTTTTGATCAACCGCTATAGTGCTTCGGCGTCTGAGATCTTTGCGGCAGCAATGCAGGATTACAACCGTGCAGTCATTCTTGGCGAAAATTCTTTCGGTAAGGGTACTGTACAGCAGCACCGTTCATTGAATCATATCTATGATTTGTTTGATAAAGAACTGGGCTATGTTCAATACACGATTCAAAAGTTCTATCGCATTGATGGTGGCAGTACTCAGAACCGTGGTGTAGCACCAGACATTGCTTATCCAACTCCGGTTGAGCCAAGTGAAACAGGTGAAAGTGTTGAAGATAATGCACTGCCTTGGGATAGCATCGATAAAGCAAAATATCAGACTTTCCCTAGCAACGATACACTTGTTACTGAACTAACCGAGCTTCACAACAAACGAATCGCTGATGAAATGGAATTCCGCTTCATCAAAGAAGATATCGAGAAGTACCGTAAAGAGAAAGACGATAACTTGTTGTCTCTTAACGAGAAAGTTCGTGAAGAAGAGTCTGATAAAGCGGAAGCTCTACGTCTAGAACGCATAAATGAACGTCAGGCTGCTATGGGTAAAGAACCATTCAAGACGTTAGACGATGTGCCAAAAGACTATGAAGCTCCAGATGTTTATTTAGATGAGTCTGTGGCAGTTATGGTAGACATGCTTAAGAGCTAAGTATTCAGTCATAACGACTAGCAATTCAGAATATAAAGAGTGAGTCATAGTGACTCGCTCTTTTTTTATGTGCTTTTACTGCAACGTTTGTATGAAACACGACGATTACTGCTCTTAATTTTCACTAATAATTTACGTGATCTAGATCAAATGTTTCGCCAAACTGAGATCTAGTGCCTAAGCTAAAAGAAAACGATAAGGATGCCGTTATGAAATGGTTTGTTGTTGTACTTAGCTTATGCTGCTTCAGTACTTTTAGTGCGGAAATAAATAAAGAAGACGAACTCAGTCATTTTGATACACCTTTTCTCATTGGTGATTGGTATTTAATGAATCCTAACCCTGACGACTCTGCTGAAAACTTCAGAGCCATTAAGCTGACTCTAGGTTCGGATTATACGTTTTCAATCGACATTCAAAAACAAGACTACTCAATCGACCATTGGGAAGGGATGTACAACGCTAACGAAGATACTATTGTCCTGGGCTTGAACACAGACCAACCGCAAATTTATGCATATCGGAATAATCATAATACGCTCGATTTAAATGGAGTGACCTTCACCAAGGGCTTGTCAAATGCTTTAGCTGGGATCTGGTCAAGTTCGCAAGTAGGTGGCGATGGAATGCTTGCCAACAACATCAACCAAATGGACTTAATACTACAACCGGACTTTGTGTTTATGTTCCGAGTCTCGAATGAGGCAGGTGAGGAATCGGTCAAGCAGGGTGTTTTTTATACTGAGGGAGAACATTTAGTTCTTTTGTATGAGAACGGTGAGCATGGCACTCGTTATAAATTAAATCAAAATAGCTTAACAATTGAGGACTCTAACGGAGATATGTACGCGGTACTTAACCGAGTAACACCGTAAGAAAAATACTACAACTATTTCGTGCGCTTTGATTAATAGTGAAATGTTCTGATGTTGATTAAATGTTAAACGGAAAGCGGAGCTAAGCCACTAAAAGCTCCGTTTTTTTATAGAAAGACTTGTATTCTGATACCATAACCCCTACAAATAGCTTATATCGTGATACCAGCATGAGGTGTTTGAGCCTCAAGTCCTGGTATTTTTGTGGTTATATATACAAGGATTTATGGACATGTCTCAAGCTCCCCAAGCGAAATATCGCAAAGATTATAAGGCGCCATCTCATACCATTACGGATATCGATTTGACCTTCGATCTTTATGACAACGACACGATCGTCACAGCAATATCAAAAGTAGTTCAGAAGGGTGAATCAACCACTTTAGAACTTGACGGTGAAGGGCTAGAGTTACGCTCCGTAAAAGTGAACGGTGAAGACTGGGCTCACCATGAAGTAAAAGAAACTTCATTAGTTATCACAGATCTTCCTGCAGAATTTGAATTAGAAATCATCACTAAGATTGACCCTGAAGCGAATACTGCTCTTGAAGGTCTATATAAATCAGGTGGTGCATTCTGTACACAATGTGAAGCTGAAGGCTTCCGCCGAATTACTTACTATCTAGACCGTCCAGATGTATTAGCAAAATACACTACCAAAGTCATCGCTGATAAAGGCGAGTATCCATTCCTACTTAGTAACGGTAACCGTATTGCAGAAGGCGATGCAGAAAACGGTCGTCATTGGGTTCAGTGGCAAGACCCACATCCAAAGCCTGCTTATTTGTTTGCGTTAGTTGCTGGTGACTTTGATGTTCTACGTGACAAATACACGACAACATCTGGCCGTGAAGTTGACCTAGAAATCTTTGTAGATAAAGGCAACCTTGACCGTGCAGGTCATGCAATGACTTCGCTTATCAACTCAATGAAGTGGGACGAAGATCGTTTTGGTCTTGAGTATGATCTTGATATCTACATGATCGTTGCGGTTGATTTCTTTAACATGGGCGCGATGGAAAACAAAGGTCTAAACATCTTCAACTCGAAGTTTGTCCTTGCGAATGAAAAAACCGCGACTGACCGTGAATACCTTGGTATTGAAGCGGTAATCGGTCACGAGTACTTCCACAACTGGACGGGTAACCGCGTGACTTGTCGTGACTGGTTCCAACTGAGTTTGAAAGAAGGCCTAACGGTATTCCGCGATCAAGAATTTTCATCTGATTTAGGTTCGCGTGCAGTAAACCGCATCGACAACGTTCGTACTATTCGTGGTCCTCAGTTCGCGGAAGATGCAAGCCCTATGTCGCATCCAATTCGTCCGGATAAAGTTATTGAGATGAATAACTTCTACACGCTAACTGTGTACGAAAAGGGCAGCGAAGTTATCCGTATGTACCACACGCTACTTGGCGAAGAAGGCTTCCAAAAAGGCATGAAGCTTTACTTCGAGCGTCATGATGGTACCGCGGCAACGTGTGAAGATTTCGTTTCTGCAATGGAAGACGCAACGGGCGTTGACCTTAAGCAGTTCCGCTTATGGTACAGCCAGTCTGGTACGCCAACACTTCGTGTAAACAGTGAATACAATGCGGAAACAAAAACTTACGCACTAACGGTTGAGCAATTTACTGAAGCAACGCACGAACAATCAGAAAAACAAGCGCTACATATTCCATTTGATATTGAGCTATACGCACAAAACGGTGACGTGATTCCCCTGGTTATCAACGGTGAATCGGTACACAACGTCCTAGACGTGAAGCAAGACAAGCAGACTTTTGTATTCGAAAACGTCGCAGAACAACCAGTGCCATCATTGCTTCGTGAGTTCTCTGCACCAGTTAAATTGGAATACGATTACAGTGATGATGAACTGATTTTCTTGATGAAGCACGCAACGAACGATTTTGCTCGTTGGGACGCTAGCCAAATGCTACTCGCGAAATACATTCGTCAAAACGTAGCCAATGTTCAAGCGGGTGGTGAGGTTAAATTATCTGAAGACTTAATCGATGCATTCCGAGGCGTGTTACTTGATTTGAATCTTGAACCTGCGTTTATCGCACAAGTTCTGTCTTTGCCTTCAATCAACGAAATCACAGGTTGGTATAAGCAGATCGATATTGATGCGGTAGATACTGTACTGAATGGCATTACAGTGTCACTTTCTAAAGAATTAGAAGATGAACTGAGTGCGACTTACCACGCATTGAACCAAGCAGAGTACAGCATTGATCACAATGCTATTGGTAAACGAGCTTTGCGTAACCAATGTCTGCAGTTCTTAGCTTACACTGAAAAGGGTAACGAGCTAGCGAAAGCACAGTACGAGTCATCAAACAACATGACAGACACTATCGCAGCAATGAGTGCTGCGAACAGTGCTCAACTTGAATGCCGCGAAACACTCATGGCGGATTACAGCGACAAGTGGAAGCACGATGGTCTGGTTATGGACAAGTGGTTTGTTCTTCAGGGCAGCAACCCGGTAGAAAACGCACTTGGTAAAGTGAAAGAAACCATGAGCCACGAAGCGTTTAGCTTGAAAAACCCGAACCGTACGCGTAGTTTGATTGGCTCGTTCTTGAACGCAAACCCAGTTCGCTTCCATGATAAGTCTGGTTCTGGCTACAAGTTTGCGGGCGAGATCCTTCGTCAGTTGAACGATAGCAACCCACAAGTAGCGTCTCGTATGATCGATCCTCTGCTGAAGTTCCGTAAATACGATGAAGGTCGTCAAGCGCTTATTCGTGCAGAGCTTGAAAAGCTTAAAGCGATGGACAATCTAGCGAAAGACTTATTCGAAAAAGTGACTAAAGCACTAGACGAATAATCGACAAAAGAATAGGGTGGTCATTACGATCACCCTAGTTTTTTGTTCTGACAACAATCCATTTTCATGAACCAGTATTACTTCTCTCTCAACATTTCTTATCAAACATTTCTTTCACACTATTCTGGTGCGGCTTGTTCAGTGCAAGTTATTACTGACAATGGTTTGAGGCTGCAATTAGATGCATCAAAGTTTCGACCATTTCTTAGTCAATTAGGCATTCGAGGTCGTTTTAGGCTCACAACTGACCAAAATAACAAGTTTCTAAAGTTAGAAACTCTGTGATGCCTGATATTCCTAGTGAGTTAAACAGGAATCTTAGTCACAGAATCAGACATTTCACCTCCTACCACTGCTATTTTTTGTTAAACATTTGTAATTATGCTTTTACAATAAGTGCATGCATTACCTATGCTTAGTTTCGAGGCTAAAACCCGAAGTTAAGTCCCCCTACAAAACAACAATTCTAATGTGGAGTGTGAATATGACCGCGCGTGAAAATGTAGTGCCGGTTCTGCTTGAAAAGGTATACCAACTAATTCAAGACAAACTCGAGCTTTCTCACCAACCGCTTGTAACTAAACTTGCTCAACACTTATTTAGTAACATTGCTGATGATGACTTGATTCAGCGAAACGAATCTGACCTTTATGGTGCCGTTGTTAGCCTGTGGCACCATATCAATGAAAAAAAGCCAGAAGACATTTCTGTAAGGGTATTCAACCCAACTGTCAGCCGCCAAGGCTGGCAATCGACTCACACTATTGTTGAAATTGTTGTACCGGACAGCCCGTTTTTGGTGGATTCCATCAAGATGGCGTTAACACGACTCGACCTCGTTTCTCACTTGATGCTCAATAACCCAACGCAACTAGAACGCGATAAGAAGGGGCAAGTGACGGACATTAACGGTGAGGGCGGTGTTCTACAATCTCTATTCCATATCGAAGTTGACCGCTTAACCAGTAAAGATGCAATGCAAGCATTGAAAAACGAGCTGCTGACCATTCTTTCTGATACTCGCCTAGTGGTGGATGACTGGAAGCAAATGGTTGATAAGCTCAAGATCGTCACTGATGATCTTGAGAAGAATAAAGATCGAGTTTCAATGAAAACCGATCGTTTAGACGAAACGATCGAATACCTACGTTGGTTGGGGGATCATAACTTCACCTTCATGGGCTACAAAGAATACGATCTTGTTAGTGTTAACGGCGATACTGAACTCCAACCAGCTCAAGAAAAAGGTCTTGGCCTGTTTGCTGATGAGAAGCGTGTTCGAAGCATCAAGCTTTCTGAGCTGTCAGATTCGGCTCGCCTTGAAGCGAAAAAACCTTACGCACTGATCATTACTAAGGGCAACCAAGCGTCTCGCATTCATCGCCCAGCGTACACCGACTACATTGGTGTTAAAAAGTTTGATGAAAACGGCAAAGTCATTGGTGAACACCGTTTCACAGGTCTTTACACTTCTGCTGTATATAACCAAGCGGTACAAAGCATTCCTCTGATCCGCGAGAAAGTGGGTCGTATCCTAGAAGCAAGCGGCTACCGTAACGGATCGTACTCTTACAAAGCACTGCACAATATTCTAGAAAACTACCCTCGTGATGAACTCCTTCAAGCTCGTGAAGAAGAGCTACTAGAAGTGGGAATGGGTGTAGTACAGATGCAAGATCGTGACTTATTGCGTCTGTTTGTTCGTAAAGACCCGTTTGGTCGCTTCTTCAGCTGCATGGTTTACGTGACAAAAGACCGTTATAACACGGAGCTACGTCGCCAAACGCAACGTATTCTTAAACAGTACTTTGCTTGTGAACAAGAAGTTGAATTTACTACATTCTTCTCAGAAAGCCCGCTAGCGAGAACCCATTATATTGTTCGTGTAGACAATAATAACATTGATGTAGACGTGAAAAAGATTGAGCAGAACTTAATGGAAGTATCGACTTCATGGGATGACCGCCTAAAAGAATCTATCATTGCTAACTTTGGTGAGAGCAAAGGTCTTCCACTTTCGAAAGAGTACATGAGCGCATTCCCGCGTTCATACAAAGAAGACATGATGCCAAGTTCTGCGGTAGCAGACATCGAACGTCTAGAAGCGTTAAGCGATGACAATAAACTCGGTATGCTGTTCTACCGTCCGCAAGAAGAAGCAGCAGAGTCCAAAGCCGTTCGCTTAAAGCTATACCACCGCGACGAGCCAATCCACCTGTCTGACGTGATGCCGATGCTGGAAAACTTAGGCCTACGTGTGATCGGGGAATCACCATATGAGATCGAAACCAACAATGGACAAACGTTCTGGATCCTAGATTTCTCGATGCTGCATAAGAGCGAAAAGACGGTTGATCTTCGTGAAGCGCGCGATCGTTTCCAACAAGCATTTGCTGCTATTTGGGCGGGGAACCTTGAGAGTGATGGCTTTAACCGCTTGGTATTAGGCGCTTCATTATCTGGTCGAGAAATCTCAATTCTTCGTGCATACGCGCGTTACATGCGTCAGGTTGGCTTCCCATTCAGTCAACAATATATCGAAGATACTCTCAGCCATTACCCGGATTTAGCTACGGGCCTAGTTAACCTGTTTGCTAAGCGATTCGATCCAAAACACAAGGGCAGTGAGAAAGGTCAGAACGATCTCATTAAGAAGATTACTGAAGAATTGGATCGTGTGGAAAGCTTGGATGATGATCGTATTATCCGTCGCTACATGGAAATGATCACAGCAACGCTTCGTACTAACTACTACCAGTTGGACGAAGATAAGCAGCCAAAACCTTGGTTATCATTGAAGATGAAGCCAAGCGAAATACCAGATATTCCTCAACCTGTACCTGCATTTGAAATCTTTGTGTACGCACCGGATATCGAAGGTGTGCACCTACGTGGCGGTAAAGTCGCACGTGGTGGTTTGCGTTGGTCAGACCGTCAAGAGGACTTCCGTACGGAGATTCTTGGACTGGTTAAAGCACAGCAAGTTAAGAACACTGTTATTGTCCCTGTGGGTGCAAAAGGTGGCTTCGTATGTAAACGTCAGCACACTCTAACTAACCGTGATGACATCTTTGCTGAAGGTCAGCGTTGTTACAAACGCTTCATTCGCGCGCTTCTTGATGTTTCCGATAACATCATCGAAGGTGAAGTTATTCCGCCGAAGAGTGTCGTACGTCACGATGAAGACGACCCATACTTGGTTGTTGCAGCCGATAAAGGTACCGCGACGTTCTCTGATTTGGCGAACTCTGTGTCGGATGAGTACAACTTCTGGCTAGGTGATGCGTTTGCGTCAGGTGGTTCCAACGGTTACGACCACAAAGCAATGGGTATCACAGCGAAAGGTGGTTGGGAATCGGTGAAGCGTCACTTCCGTGAAATGGGGATCAACTGTCAAACGACTGACTTCACTGCAATTGGTGTTGGTGATATGGCCGGCGACGTATTTGGCAATGGTATGCTGCTATCTAAGCATATTCGTCTGCAAGCAGCATTTAACCACATGCACATCTTCATTGATCCAAACCCTGACTCAGCTACCAGTTGGGAAGAGCGTAATCGCTTATTTAATTTGCCACGATCAAGCTGGGAAGATTACAACGCAGAGTTGATCTCGCAAGGCGGTGGCATTTTCTCTCGTCGTTCTAAATCGATCCCATTAACACCTGAAATCCAAAAAATGTTGGGCACTAAGAAAGCCTCTCTTGCGCCGAACGATCTCATTAAAATGATCCTACAAATGGAAGTGGATCTGCTTTGGAATGGCGGTATCGGTACTTACGTTAAAGCATCAAGCGAGACGCACACCGATGTTGGCGACCGTGCAAACGACGTACTCCGCATCGACGGACGTGATTTGAAAGCGAAAGTCGTTGGTGAGGGCGGTAACTTGGGTATGACTCAGTTAGGCCGTATTGAATATGCAACCACTGGTGGTCGTGTAAACACCGACTTTGTTGACAACGTTGGTGGTGTAGATTGTTCGGATAATGAAGTGAACATCAAGATCTTCTTGAACGGTCTTGTATCAAATGGCGATCTAACAGTTAAACAACGCAACCAAATTCTTGAATCGATGGAAGATGAAGTTGGTGAAATTGTATTGGATGATGCGTACTGCCAATCTGAATCAATTTCGGTAACAGAGCACCAAGGTGTCGGCGTCGTTAAAGAGCAAGTTCGTTTTATTCATACGATGGAGAAAGCCGGGTACTTAGATCGTGCTCTTGAGTACATTCCGGACGATGAAACTCTGATCGAACGCGAAAAACAAGGCCTTGGTCTGACACGTCCAGAGCTGTCTGTTTTAGTTGCTTATGGAAAGATGGTTCTGAAAGAGCAGTTAGCTGTAGAAGAAATAGCCAACGATGCATTTCACGCTAATCAGCTTGTTGCTTACTTCCCGAGTGAGTTACGCCGTAACTATAAAGAGCAAATGGTCAACCATCCACTGCGTGCTGAAATTATCGCGACAGCCTTGGCCAACCAAATGGTCAACGAAATGGGGTGCAACTTTGTAACTCGTCTCCAAGAGGAGACGGGGGCGAATGTGGTTGATATTGCGAACGCGTATAGTTCGGCACGAGAAATCTTTGAACTTGAGGATATTCTTAAACAGACTCGTGCGTTAGATAATATTGCGACCGCAAAAGCACAATATGAAATTATGTTTTATGTTCGTCGTGCATTGCGCCGTATCTCACGTTGGTTATTGCGTAATCGTAGTGCTAAGAGCACCGTTACTGATCTTATCGCAATGTATAAAGACGATGTTCATACCATTACTGAAACGCTTGACACTATGCTGGTAGCTTCCGAAGTGGAAGAGCATAATGAACTGGCTCAAAAGTGGATCGAACGTGGAGTAGAAGAGAAACTGGCGCACCACGTAGCTCGTCTCTCTAGCCTGCAATCAGCACTGGATATCTCTGCCGTGGCAACTGAAACAGGCAAAACGGTTGAGCAGGCATCGAAGCTCTACTTTAACTTGGGTGACCGTTTGTCACTGCACTGGTTCTTGAAACAAATCAATAGCCAAGCGGTGGACAATAACTGGCAAGCTCTTGCACGTGCCGCATTCCGAGAAGATCTTGATTGGCAACAACGTCAACTGACGGCACAAGTCCTGACGTGTGGTTGTTCAACAGAGGATTTAGACGTAATACAAGCACTTGATGATTGGATGTCGAGCAACGAGCTTTCACTACATCGTTGGGAGAGCATCTTGAACGAGTTCAAAGTTGGCTCAGTCCATGAGTTTGCTAAGTTCTCTGTTGCACTTCGAGAATTGGTTCTGCTCAACTTAAACTGCTCTTCAAACGAATAGGGCACGTTACTTTGACAAAAGCCTCGCTATTGCGGGGCTTTTTTATGTTTATAACCATTCAAAATTACAATTATTGGTGACAATGTAACGCGTAACTTAAGTTTTTATAGCGTGAAATCGTTTGCTTTTAACGAAAAAGCTATCAGTTTTGCATAAAGAATAGAGTGCTAATAGACTGTTTTTATAAGTAAAGTTTAAATAAGAGGTACTATTTTGCTTAATTCACTCATTTTCATTGAATTGAGATGAAAAACAGTAAATAATATTGACCCGTTTACACGGGGCTTTTTTCTTTCGGAGGCACAATGCTTTACCGTCTAGCCAGAACTGGCTTTTTCCAACTTGATGCCGAAAAGGCACATGATCTTGCAATCAAAAATTTCCAACGCTTTAACGGCACTCCTCTCGATCTTTTCTATCGTCAACAATTACCAAACCGTCCAGTAGAATGCATGGGGCTTACATTCCGTAACCCAGTAGGTCTAGCTGCGGGTTTGGACAAAAACGGCGAATGTATCGAAGCATTTGATGCCATGGGCTTTGGTTTTGTCGAAGTTGGTACTGTTACGCCTCGTCCACAACCAGGTAATGATAAGCCACGCTTGTTCCGCCTAGTTGAAGCGGAAGGTATCATCAACCGTATGGGCTTTAACAATCTAGGTGTGGATCATCTGGTTGAGAATGTGAAAAAGGCAAAATACAACTGTGTCCTTGGTATCAACATTGGTAAAAATAAAGATACACCAATTGAGAACGGGGCAGAGGACTACCTAATTTGTATGGAAAAAGTGTACGAGTACGCGGGTTACATCGCCGTAAATATCTCGTCACCAAATACACCAGGACTTCGTTCACTGCAGTACGGTGAAGCATTAGACGAATTGCTGTCTGAACTGAAAGTTAAACAAGCAGAACTTGCAGAAAAACACAGCAAGTACGTACCTTTGGCGCTAAAAATCGCACCAGATTTGAGTGATGATGAAATCAGCCAAATTTGTGAGTCTTTAGTTAAGAACAATATTGACGGTGTAATTGCAACCAACACGACTTTGGATCGCACAATTGTTGAAGGTATGAAGCATGCGAATGAAGCAGGTGGTTTAAGTGGACGCCCGGTTCAATCTCGTTCAACAGAGGTTGTTCGCAAACTTCACGAAGAGTTGGGGGATAAACTTCCGATCATCGGTGTTGGTGGTGTTGACTCATACGTCGCAGCAAAAGAGAAAATGATGGCAGGTGCACAACTTGTTCAAGTATACACTGGTTTCATCTACCACGGTCCTGCGCTCGTACGCGATATTGTTAAAAATCTATAAAATCAGCTGTTAAATCGTTGAGAAATCAACGCTTGTTACTGAAAAAGAGGAATCTGTTTCCTCTTTTTTTTTGTCCGTTCGTTTGTAAAATTTAAGAATCATGAGTAGGTAATTAAGCGTCTTACCTCTTATTACTGTTTAACTAGTCACAAGAGAACGGAATAATGCTTAAACCCAGCGACAAATGGAATTGGTATTTTGACGAGCAGAAAGCTTGCCTAATGCTGGATTTGGGGGAGGAGATGATTTTCCAAACCAATCTATGCCGTAAGCTGTTGGTCAATTGTGCCTTCTCAAACAATGAATTCACCGTTGATGACGCAAGCGCGTTCCAAACGTACAACGAAAGAATCCGTTGCCTCGACATCAACGAATATCGTCAAGCCGAACTTACGCTTTATTGCGTAGCCGCTAAACGCTTTCATAAACCTGTTCAGCCAAAGAGCTGGTTCTTCGACGCCCAATGCGATGGGCATGAGCCAGAAGAAGGGGACATGGTATGCCTGACAAACCGCTTTTCAGAAGGTGTATTCATCGTTCTCGAGCCAGGCGAAACATCTAGTCTGTGTGCTTATGTAGGGCAGGACGAATTCTTACTCGATGGCAATAAAGCACTGCCATTTGGACAACCGATTAAAGTAATGCATGATCGCATGGTATGTGCTAATCACTTATTCATGATGGCACCAATGGCGATGGTGGGTTAGTTTCCTTTTGATTTTTTCTTTATTTTCGTTCCTTTGTTTGCATTAATCGACCGTACTAGGTCGATTTTTTTTGCCCCTAATTCTTAGATTAACTCATCGTATAAGTCTCAAACTAGCCACTAAGTACACGCTATTCCCAATCTCATTTTTGAACCTGCTCACTTTTATTCCACTTTTTTCATTTTAGTGTTTCCTTAAATTAGGCAACTTGACGCTTAATATTTCACCTTTTATTCCTCTATAGGCACACTTTGTAAGTAAATTACATTCTAAAATGCAATCTGGTATATACCAAAGTGTAAGTGAATAAGTATTTACTTTCGCTGTAGGGTAGGTTTTTATGAGAATTAGATAATGAGACTTATTTTGTCTTTGGAAGCGTTGTGTTTTGACTTACAACAGATGAGATTGGTGACTGTTTGTGCTAACAACGGTAAAAAGCCTTTAAAAACGAGGCATTGATCGTAAAGTCAGGTATAATCAAAGCCATTTTTTATCGATGAAAGAACACTATGAATCAATATCTCGCGGTAACTTCAAACGGCATGGAAAACTTGCTTGTTGATGAGCTGACTAAACTAGGCATTGAAAACGCCAAACCAGTACAGGCAGGCGTTAAATTTAAGGCGACGAATGAACAGATCTACCGTTGCTGTTTGTGGAGCCGCTTGGCGTCTCGATTTGTACGTGTTTTATCGGAGTTTACCTGTAACGACGACATGGACCTTTACCTGTCGACGTCGGCGATTAACTGGGTAAATCAATTCCATAGCTCAAAACGTTTTGTGGTTGACTTCAACGGTACCAACCGCGAAATCCGGAATAGCCAATACGGTGCAATGAAAGTCAAAGATGGCATCGTAGACTGTTTCGAAAAGAAAGGTCTTCCTCGTCCAAATATCAGCAAAGAGTCTCCAGATATCCGCGTTCACGTTCGTTTGCACAAAGACAAAGCAATTCTCGGTGTCGATATGGTGGGCAGTGGTCTTCATCAACGTGGCTACCGTCCAGAATCTGGTCGAGCTCCGCTACGTGAAACACTTGCCGCGGCAATCATAATGCGTTGTGGCTGGGATGGCTCTCAACCACTGCTAGATCCAATGTGTGGTTCTGGTACGTTACTGATTGAAGCTGCGATGATGGCTGCTAACATGGCACCAGGCGTGAAGCGTAAACAGTGGGGCTTTGAAGCTTTAGAAGACTTTGAACCAGAGCTGTGGGCTGAGATCAAATCAGAAGCAAATGTTCAGGCTCGACGCGGTGTCAAAAAAGTTGACGCTAAGTTTTTCGGCTTCGATAACGACCCGAAAGTACTGAAAGTTGCACAAGACAACGCTCGAAGAGCTGGCGTTGAAGAGCTGATCGAATTCGCTCAAGGTGATGCGGCAACTATTACTCGTCCAGCAGGCTTCGAAGCGGGCGTTATCGTATCTAACCCTCCTTACGGTGAGCGTCTTGGCACCGAGCCTGGTCTGATTGCGCTATACACAGCGTTTGGCGGTCAACTAAAAGCAGAGTTTGGTGGTTGCAAAGCGTCTATCTTCTCGAGTTCTGATGAGCTACTAAGCTGCCTTCGCCTGCGTGCAGACAAACAGTTCAAGTTGAATAATGGTGCGTTACCGTGTCACCAAAAGAACTACAGCATCGCAGAGCGTAGTGCTGATGAAGTGGAAGGTGCGGATAGTAATATTCAAATCGCACCTGACTTCTCAAACCGTTTGAAGAAGAACATCGGTAAGATTGGCAAATGGGCTCGTAAAGAGAAACTGGATTGTTACCGTATCTACGACGCAGACCTTCCAGAATACAACGTAGCGATCGATGTTTACGGCGATCAAATCGTGATTCAAGAATATGCGGCACCTAAGAACATTCCTGAAGAAAAAGCGAAACGTCGTCTAACAGACATCATTCGTGGCACGATTCAGGTAACTGGCGTAGAGGCGAACAAAGTTGTACTTAAAGTTCGTGAAAAGCAGAAAGGTCGCAGTCAGTACCAAAAATTAGGTCAAGTATCTGAGACGCTTGAAGTAAACGAATATGGCGTGAAGCTGATCGTAAACCTTCACGATTACCTAGACACTGGCTTGTTCTTAGATCATAAGATCACTCGTCGTCGTCTTGGTGAAATGTCGAAGGGTAAAGATTTCCTTAACTTGTTTGCTTACACTGGTAGTGCGACAGTGCACGCTGCAGTTGGTGGTGCGCGTTCTACAACCACGGTAGACATGTCAAACACTTACCTTAACTGGGCGAAAGACAACATGCAGCTAAATGGTTGTGTTGGTCGCCAGCATCGTTTTGAGCAAGCTGACTGTCTACAGTGGCTTGAGAATGCGAAAGGTGAATACGATCTTATCTTTATTGATCCACCGACGTTCTCTAACTCTAAGCGTATGGAAACGTCGTTCGATGTACAACGCGACCATATCAAGCTAATGACAAACCTGAAGCGTCTGTTACGTGCCGGTGGTACGATTGTGTTCTCTAACAACAAACGTCATTTCAAGATGGATGAATCAGGGCTCGCAGAGTTGGGCTTGAAAGCGCAGAATATCTCGTCTCAAACTCTTCCACTGGACTTCTCTCGTAACAAACAGATTCACAACTGCTGGTTGGTTACTCACGCTGAATAGGGACGGAACAGTAAAAGGATGTTAAACGTGCTAACACTTTACAGCACAGAAGGGTGCCATCTCTGTGAGATGGCATTTGACCTCGTTGGTCAGATTGGCCTCGCCGAACAAACTCACATCGTCGACATTGCGTTCGACGATGTTCTCTTTTCTCGTTACGGCGTCACAATTCCCGTATTAAAATATCAAGATTCTGAGTTGAACTGGCCGTTTGACTTAGAACAACTCACACATTGGTTGGATAATAATGGCATTACTTACCATTCATAACGCACAACTTGCATTTGGTGACCACCCATTGCTAGACAAAGCAGAGTTCGCTCTTCAAGAAAATGAACGCGTTTGTTTAGTTGGTCGCAACGGTGCAGGTAAGTCTACATTAATGAAAGTGCTTGCCGGCGACATTTTGTTGGACGATGGCAAGATTCAAATCACTCAAGACGTAGTTGTTTCTCGACTCGAACAAGATCCACCGCGTAATCAAGAGGGTACGGTTTACGAGTACGTATCTGGTGGTTTAGCTGAAATCGGTGAACAGCTAAAGATCTATCACGATCTTCTCGATCTTGTGGGTCAGGACCCAAGTGAAAAGAACATCAACCGACTTGCTAAGATTCAAGAACAGCTGGATCACCTTAATGCTTGGCGCTTTGATGACCGTGTTAAGAACGTACTTGGTGCTCTAAAGCTAAGTCCTGAAACCAAACTGACCGATTTATCAGGTGGCTGGCAACGCAAAGCAGCGCTCGCTCGTGCGCTTGTTTGTGATCCTGATGTACTGCTTCTTGATGAGCCTACTAACCACCTTGATGTAACAACCATCGAATGGTTAGAAAACTTCTTAAAAGACTTCAAAGGCTCGATCATCTTTATTTCCCATGACCGTGCGTTCATCAAATCGATGGCAACACGTATTGTCGACTTAGATCGCGGTCAATTGGCTTCTTTCCCTGGAAACTATGACCAATACTTGAATGACAAAGAAGAGATGCTTCGCGTTGAAGAGATGCAAAATGCCGAGTTCGACAAAAAGCTAGCTCAGGAAGAAGTATGGATTCGTCAGGGGATTAAAGCGCGTCGTACACGTAACGAAGGTCGCGTTCGTGCTCTTAAAAAGCTGCGTGAAGAACGTCGTGACCGCCGTGAAGTTCAAGGTAAAGTTAACCTTAATATCGATGATGCATCGCGTTCAGGTAAGATCGTTTTTGAAGCAGAAAACGTCTCTTTTGCTTTCGAAGGTAAAAAGATCGTGGATGACTTTAGCTTCAACATCATGCGTGGTGATCGAATCGCACTGATTGGCCCTAACGGCTGCGGGAAAAGTACTGTACTCAAACTACTACTAGGCCAATTAGAAACACAGGGTGGGCGTCTGCATTGTGGAACAAAACTCGAAGTAGCTTACTTTGACCAGTACCGTGAAATTCTCGACCCAGAAAAAACGGTTATCGATAACCTAGCGGATGGCAAGCAAGAAGTGATGGTTGGTGGTCGTCAGCGTCACGCATTGAGCTACCTACAGGACTTCTTGTTCGCACCAAAACGTGCTCGCACGCCGGTAAAAGCATTATCTGGCGGTGAAAAAAACCGTTTGTTGCTAGCTCGTATCTTATTGAAACCTAACAACTTACTTATTCTAGACGAACCAACTAACGATTTGGACATCGAAACGTTGGAACTTTTAGAAGAAATGCTTGCCAATTATCAGGGTACGTTACTGCTTGTTAGTCACGATCGTGAGTTCGTAGATAATACAGTAACAACTAGCTGGATTTTTGAAGGTAATGGTGTAATCGAAGAGTTCGTTGGTGGTTATCACGATGCAAAACAGCAGCGTGATCAAGCTCTTGCTTCACGCAGTCAGGTTGAAAAAGCAGCGAAGAAAGCGAAAGTGGTTGAGGAAACTCCCAAAACTACGCAGCCTAAGAACAATTCGAAGAAATTATCGTATAAGCTGCAAAGAGAATTAGAGGCTCTTCCAGCTAAACTAGAACAATTAGAGTCGGATATTGAGGCTTTACAAGAGCAAGTGAATGACCCAGCGTTTTTCGCTAAATCTGTAGAACAGACTCAACCGGTATTGGAACAGCTCGCTGCCGTAGAGCAGGAGTTGGAAATCGCGTTCGAGAGATGGGAAGAACTCGAAGCAATGCAACAGGACAGTTAAGAATTCCATGAATTGTAGTAACAAATTCAAATTGACCGCCGTCGCGATGATGGTGGGTACGGCAATGAATGCTAATGCTGCGCTTTACCGTGTGGTGGAGGTGGCTCCAAAAGGTATCAATACCGATTATGCCACAGCATATGGCGTTGCAATCCAAGCTGGTAACGTTTACGAAAACACTGACAAAACAACACCATATCAGTTAGGTTGTTTTGATAATGGTGCCGCTTGTGATGAAACAACATTCAAGCTAGCCGGTGAAACGAGAACGACCAAGATACTATCGGGTGAAGCGGTAGATGGTGTTAGCTTCCGTGAAGAAGCGCCATTTGCGATGGATTCAGCATTCCGCTATATCGAAGATTTTGATGATATTGAACTGTATTGTAATCGTGAGCTCCGTTACTCAACGTGTGAGAGTTGGGCTTATCGCGTCTGGGAACCATGGTATCAAGAACGTGATACGTTAAGTGAACAGTCCAATGCGCTTGCATTTGTAGAAGGCAAGAGCTTTGACAACAAATACAATAATGTAATCAATACGTTGACGGCCAACTTAGACGCAATTGGTAATCAAAGCATTTTAAATCCTGAAGGTGATGGTTCTGTCGGAGATAAGCTCATCACACGTAATCAGGTTGTTGCTCCATCGAAACCAAACTATGTAAAGTTTGATGATAAGGACGAGAAAACCGCATATCATCAATCTAGAGCTTGGTTTAGTAATGGTGAATACACGTCGGGTAGTGTTTCATACGGTCAGACAAACGATAACGGTAATTACTATAATTCCAAAGCGGCAATTTGGGACAACGATGGAAATACTTCAGTTGTTGCATGGCCGTCAGGATCAAGCGACGAAAGAGATCGCTTAGCTCAAGGAAGCATGCGAGATTTTATTCAGGCTACAGTAGATGGAAAGTCTGTTATCTACGGCGCAGGCTTTAACGCTTATGACAGTAGTGAAAACTACATACAAGCGACTATTTTTAAAGGAACATTTGGTGATACCACTACCCTTAAAGATATAACTTGGCAATCACTTCCTGTCGCTGGTGCAACATCCGAAATTAGCTCTGATTTTGTTTATACAAACTCCGCAGTACAAGCGATTAACAAAAACAAAGTTGCTGTAGGTGAAGCCAAGCGATATGGCGGAGCACCAGAAGGTGGTGCTGCAGCAAACCGACTGTTTGTTGTAAAAGATATCAATTCTCCATCTGCTAGCTACCTATCTAGCGGTATCTTCTTTGACGGTATCGGTGGCAAAGTTGGCGGGCTTAATAATTACAATGAAATTGTTGGACAGTTAGATGCTGAAGATACGCGTGAAGTTGATGGTAAAGCACGTCGAAAACGCGGCTTTATCCTACCTTACGACGCAACAGGTACAGTAGAAGCAAGAAGAGATATTTTCCAAGATCGTGCTTGGTACCTGGATGATCTTACTAATGGTGGTGATTACTCGGCAGAAAACAACCAGTTCCGTATCATTGACGCTACTGACATTAACGATGCCGGTGTAATATCTGCGACAGCAACCATGTGTAAGGATGGCTATGATACGTTTGCGCATAACTCTTTGTGCAAAGGCGGTGAAGCAAACGCTGAAAAAGTTGTGGCTGTTAAGTTAATTCCAATTGCATCCGCTAACGCGACAGATATTGTCACTCGATCTGTCGATCAGGCAGCAGCTGAACGACAAGGCGCTGGACTTGGAGTGTTTGCTTTGACACTGCTTGGGTTATTTGGGTTCCGTAGAAAATAGTCAGTATTTTTTAAATCAGGCAGAGGCTCACAGAAATGAGCCTCTGCTTTTTTTATGCCTTGAGAAAATGCAAACTTTGATCGATTCTTAGAGGTGGAGTCATAAAAACTCCATCAAAGTTTCACAATAACAGTTGTACGACCTGTATGAGGAATTACCTATGAAGAGACAAAAGCGTGATCGCCTAGAACGAGCTCAATCTCAAGGCTACAAAGCTGGGTTGAATGGAAGGTCCCAAGAGGCTTGCCCATATCAACAAATTGATGCTCGGTCGTATTGGTTAGGTGGTTGGCGTGATGCCAGAGATGAAAAACAATCTGGTCTCTACAAATAACTCTCCACATACAACTAGAAGGATTTGAAAAGGCTCATTTAGAGCCTTTTCTGCGTTCATAAGCCAAGGTTTTGCTTTAAAACAATACTGCGGATAACAAAAAGGCCCCTTAAAAAAGGAGCCTTATAAAACGCTTCAGAGTAGGTGATTAGAAGCTAGATGTGTCTTGGAACAAACCAACTTTCAAGTCTTTTGCTACGTATATCTCTTTACCGTCTACACATACACGGCCATCAGCTAAACCCATCACCAACTTACGGTTAACAACACGCTTCATGTGGATTTCGTAAGTTACTTTTTTCGCTGTTGGTAGGATCTGACCAGTAAATTTCACTTCGCCAACTCCAAGAGCGCGACCTTTGCCCTTACCGCCAACCCAGCCTAGGAAGAAACCAACAAGCTGCCACATTGCGTCAAGGCCAAGGCAACCTGGCATTACCGGGTCACCAGGGAAGTGGCAATCAAAGAACCAAAGATCCGGAGTAATATCTAATTCTGCAAGAATTAAACCCTTACCAAAATCGCCTTCAGTCTCAGACATTTTAGTAATACGATCCATCATTAGCATGTTTGGCGCTGGTAGCTGAGGGTAACCAGGTCCGAACAACTCACCTTGGCTAGAAGCTAGAAGATCGTCACGGTTATAAGAATCACGTTTGTTTTGCATTATCAATTACTCCGATTTTTGATAGCAGCATCTTAGTGAACACGTGTACGCTAAACAACTCCGATCAGTACTAGACAAACCAGTTTTTGATGCGCTCCACAATTCCTTCAGGATGTTCGTGTCTTTCAAAACTTTCAATACGTTCAGCAATTTTACCAATGACGCTATCTTCTTCTCCACGAAATGGTTTTGACATCAGGATAGGAATGGCTTCGTCAACAGTAGAAACAGACCAAATATGGAACTCACCATTCTTAATGCTTTCTACGACATCTTTATGTAGCGCGAGATGCTTCAGGTTAGACTTTGGCATAATCACGCCTTGTTTACCCGTGAACCCTTGGTGCTTACATACTTGGTAAAAACCTTCGATCTTTTCATTCAGGCCACCAACAGCTTGGACACGACCAAATTGGTCCACAGCACCGGTGACAGCAATCTGTTGATTGACAGGAGATTCAGACAGGGCACTCACTAAACAGCAAAGCTCGGCCAATGAGGCACTGTCACCGTCAACTTCACTGTAAGACTGTTCAAACACAATCGATGCGGAATATGGTAGGGGTTCATCAAGATCCAGTGCTGAGCTCACAAAGGCTTGCATGATCATCATCCCTTTAGCGTGCAGGTTACCACCTAGCTCCGCTTTACGCTCAACATCTGAAATATCACCATCACCAAAATGTATAACGCATGAGATACGTGCAGGTTCTCCGTAAGAAACAGGGTGTCCAGCCATGTCGATAACGGTTAAACCGTTTATTTGGCCAACCTGTTCTCCCGTTGTTTCAATGATCACTTGTCCGTCAAGAATATCGTCTACCGCTCGCTGAGGTAGGTATGACTCACGGTAGTACTTATCATCAATCGCCTGATCAATAGCATTAAAGTTAATGACATCACCGCCAGCATATTGTCGTGATAGGCCGAGTAATTGGTTATGCCACATCACACCAAGAGGTAAGTAGTGCTGATCCTCAGTGTATCGCATACCGGCAAGAATCAGTCTTTCAAATGCACTACTATCTAAATTAGGATGCTGATATTTCTTACAAATCCAGTTTACTAATCCAATATAGTTACTCAGGTTCTCTTGAGAAAGGTGAATATCCTCTTCAACTTCTGTATACATTGTTAAGCCTGCCGAAAAATCATCATCAACGTATTCAATTTCGGCCAACTGATTACGATCGCCTGTAATTATCAGTTTTACATCGTAAGTTTTTGCGTTAACTGGTGAAGAGGAGATGCGTTCAGGAGTGAGATTTATTGGTGAAAAACTGGTTCCTTGAACTGCTGCTTTGATACTCGGCCAACGAGCAGCATTAGCAAGAACCAAATTTGCTGGAACAATTAGGTAACCCTCATCGGCTTTAGAGAGCAAGCCCGATTCATATGTTGTGCTGCCATCTCGAGCCACACTATAGCGGTCAAACAACTCTTTTGCGTCTAGCGATTCAGTTGTAATAACGGCAGAGGGCGTTTTACTCTTTATCACATCACTGACAAAGCCCCTGTATATGGCGTTATCAGTACAGTTGACCAAAAGGATGCGAGTTAGTCCTCGGATGTTAGTAAACCTATTAATGGTTGCTTCAAGTCTTGGCTGAAGGTCAATAAAGGATTTTATCGGGAGAGAAGCAGCATTGTTTAAAAGCGCTTCATATTGCTCGAAAGAAGGGGTGACATCTTGCCAGTTAACTTGGTTCATTAAAATTCATCTTAATCTAATCTTACCAAGCATTATAACGAAACGATGATCAACTCCCTAGCGACAATTTAACCAATCCCAAAAGTTGAAACAGTACACCGGTTAAACGTTAGACAAATAAGTGATCGACATCGATACTTTCACGAGTTTTAATTGCTGAATTGACATCTCTGGGTTACGCTGTCACCCAGATGCGCATTAAGGGTCGAAAGGATGAAATATCAGCAACTTGAAAATTTAGAATGTGGTTGGAAGTGGAAGTATCTCATCAAAAAATGGAAAGATGGAGAGGCGATAACACGCTACATTGACACCAGTGAAGCTGACGCAGCAGTTGCTGAGTTGCGTAAAATAGAGCATGAGCCAACACAAGTTCTGACTTGGATTGAAAACCATATGTCAGACGAACTCGATAATAAGCTCAAGCAAGCGATTCGCGCTAAGCGCAAACGTCACTTTAATGCTGAGCAAGTTCATACCAAGAAGAAGTCCATCGATCTTGACTATCGTGTATGGGAAAAGCTCTCCAGTAGAGCGAATGAGCTAGGTTGTACGTTATCCGATGCCATCGAATATTTATTGTCCGAAGCATCAAGAAGCGAAAAGGCAAGTCTTAAGGTATCATCAATTAAAGAAGACTTGAGTAAACTGTTGTCTAGCTAAGGAGCACCGAATGCTTTATGTAATCTTGATTGCTGCTGTTGTTATTTTTTGGTTGATAGCTGTAGACCGCCCAGTTTTAAAGGTGAACTTTGACAAGGGTAGTTTGACTAAAGTGAAAGGCCACATTCCACCTTCTTTTAAGCACAACTTGCAAGATATTGCTGAACATTTTCCTTTTGATGGTCAACTGAAAGTATATAGTCAGCGCACTGGTATGCGATTGGTGTTTTCTAAACAGGTACCCAAGAAAGTACAGCAACGTATTAGAAACGTTTTTCCTCACCAAGGTTTTAAAAGTAGCAAAGGGAAAAAGCAGGCCTAACAAACATATCACTTACGGAAAAACATTCACCGGGACGCACAACGTGCGTCCCGGTTTTATTTACGAAAGAGAACTTAATATGGTCAGTATTTATGGCTTCTAAACACTATCTGACTGAATATGCGTTCAATACTCCTATTCTCTTTATTATTGTTCTCAAACCTCATTGTTGCAGATGATTCGGAATTCAATCCTGTGGCAAAGAAAATTAAGTCTAAGCTCCAAAAGCAGGTAGATAAGAAATTTGATGATTACCAAGGTTATTGTGATGTAATGATAGAGCTAGAGCACTCCACCAATAGAGCCAAGATAAGACGTGTCACTGGCATAGGAGATACGAAGATTTGCAAATTTGCCAAATCGAAGCTAAAGAAAGGCAAAAAGTTTAAATATCAGTACCCGGAAAAGTATATTCGTATTCACCTGTCTACTTTGCCAAAGTTGTAGATTGTTGATGCTTCAGTAAATTCGGTTGGACTTTTATCTGAATTAACATCACACAAACCTTAAGATTGATTGGTATATCGTATACACTATACCAATTAGATTCATTATAAGAAGTAAAGGGATAGAAGCTTGTTGCTAACCAAGAAAACCTACACGCAAGAAGCAATTGATATAGCAAGTAAAGTATCGAAAGAGGTAGAAATTCGGCACGCAAAATGGCTTGTTAGTATGAAGTACCTAGTCGATCAAACAGAGGTCGATGATTTACTGAGTTTACAAGGGCGCTACTGTGATGACGTCATCTTTAATGAAGATGAACGTATAACCCGAAATCAACGTATTTTACTTATGTGCGAACAAGAGCGGGTACAGGAAAGGCGTCAAGTTGTTGAAGATAAACAAAAAACACTACGAAAAGTTGTGCGGGATGTTTCTCGAGTAGCTGAACGCATGTTGATTAGTAAGTTAGAGTCTTATCCTATTGATAAACTATGCGGAGGAATCCCTCTTTTTGATCATTTTGCTTCTTTTGCATACTCTCCATCATTGTCTTTTTCAAAGTTAGGGACACTCACGACCCTTAGTCATCAATTGAACTCTACAATCGTAGACCTCATTTCTAACCCCAAATTTTGCGAAAGGCTAGGGCGTAAACCGAAGGGGGTTCCAGATGCAAAAGTTGCGATCGGCCAAATCGGAATTGAAAATTGCCGTTTGTTATTTCCAGTCTTAATGGCAAGACCGATGCTCAAATGGGCAGATCAGAATACTAAGCTCATTGCTCCTAAAATGTGGCAACACCTCGTTGTAACTGCAAATGTTACACGAATGCGCTTACAAAGTGCCGGTGTTCGAGAGCCTGATGCAGGTATTTTGATCGGTGTTTTGCGTACGCTAGGACATTTCGTCATCGTCAATCATTTTACTTACACCTTTGAAGATGCACTGGTTGAGGTAATGCTTAACTACAGGAATTCAGAAAAAAAAGAAGAGTACTATGCTTGCGCGGACATAAAAGCCAATACTGCCTTTTTACCAAAAGTTATACACGAAATGGAAGCGTCCATCACACGCCGTATTCTTGAATCATATGACTGGCCAAAGAACGCGTTACATATCAAAAATGCTGTCATCGAAGATCTTGATAACATACCAATATTGGAGAGAAGTGATCATGGCGCAGCATTGGCACAAGCCAAGGCATACTCAATCTATGAAGGCTTAACAAAAAGTAGTGCCTTCGTTGATAAGCACAAGCCATTTTGGTTCGCGAATGTTCAGATGTCGGGAGAAGCACTTAAAGATGTACGCTCAAGAATCCCCGGAAAGTTAACATTAACAATGTAGGAACATTGACCCATCCATAAATGTTGAAAGAAAAGCTCACGTTGCGAGCTTTTTTGTTATGTATAGGCTCTCAAAGCCATCAGGCCTCAGCATTACAGTGTAGCGCAGATTGAGTGCTAAGAGAATTAGATTGGCTACGGTCGGTTAAACACAGGTGGAGCAGGGAACTAGGCTTCTCTTACAGTTACACGGTAACGTAACTCTTTGAGTGACTCATGGTTATAAAGCCTATGAGCGGCTTTGACAATTACGTAAGCCCTTAGCTCCAAAGGAAACTCGGAAACAACAGCTGCTTTCACGAGAACAAGAATCGTATTAGATAATTTGGGCGAGACTCATATCAAGACATCCACATATTATGACGTGGTAAAGAGATAGAACATAAGAAGAGCTCTAAGGTAGAGTCAGTTTGAAAACTGAATTGATTGTATATTGGCGTGTTCTTGGTCAAGCTCGTTTATGATTCAAGTGACAGCGTCACTGTTAAGAAAGGAAGCGTCTTACCAAGTCTAAGTACGCCAAATATTTTTAAGTAACGAAGGAGCAGTTTAGCCAAGTACTGCATCTTATGATTGACCGAAAGAACATCAACAACGCCAGTGCTAAATTCAAATCGCAATGAACCAATGAAACGAGTACGCAAGTAAATGGCTAACTTATTTTAAAACTGACTGAGTCGCACACTTAATTGAAGCCCGACGTTTTCGTATTGAATTTATTTTTGATTCAATCTAGCAACAAGGCTTTTGTTTTCTAGCTAAAGCATCAGGAATAGACCCAGAGATTGCATTGTTAGGTTGTCACGCTGATCGCAACGAGAATCCAGAGATTCGCGGCATGTGGGAAAACATAGCAAAAAAGTATAACGGGCTTGGATTAGCAGGAATTTCAATGGCTTGTGGTGGCTTGGCTATGGTGATTTCGAGTCCGTCAGAATCATTATTACAGTGCGCATTATATCTGCTTATGTTTAATGCGGTTGCATATGGAAAATCAATAATATGTTCCTCTTTTGAGGGACAATTCAATGAAGTATCACGAAATGACAAAAAACTATATTTTTCGTGAGTTTGAATGTGGTTTATCCATCGAACAAGCTGCTGAACTTTGTTTAAAAAATGTGAGAACGGTCAAAGATTGGGATAGAGGAAAAACAATACCACCAGAGTGTAAACGACTTATGCGAATGACTAAGGGCAGGGAGCTTAGTTCGTCTGAACAGTGGGAGCAGTTCAAAATGCACTATGACCGATTAGAGTTGCCAACAGGGCAGCTTGTTACTGCACAGCAAGTTTTGACAGGGATAGCTTTGCTAGAGATTGGGGCTTTGACTGACTTAGAAGCAGCTGGCCAAGTATTGAAATATGCTAGAGCGTTGAAATCTATAATGAACTAATTACAAGTACTTTGAAAAAATAAAGCCTCCAAAAGGAGGCTTTTAATTCGGATGAACTAATTTTAACTAAATATCCAGTTGGGCGGGAGTTCCTTTGCCCCCCACCTTAACCTCTGTCTTATCCTGTTGTAACTCTGAAGATTTATTACCATCAACAATCACATCATTTTCGGTCGTAGTCGTGTTAACTGATGTTTTAAGAGCGGCTTGAGGCGTAACAAGTTCAGGTTTTGAAGTATTAGTTGCATAGTACGTTTCACCAAGCTTGAGGCAAACTAGAATTACAGATGCAAACCAGACACCCCAAATTATTTTGCTTACAAATTTAAGACCATTCTCACCTTTGTCTATTAGTGTTGCTAAAGCGTCTTCTGTAGTTCTTGCTTCAGCTCTAACTTGAGATTTATGGCTTAACACCTGATATCTTGAGAAAACATTAACGACTTGCTTGGATAAGTGTTTAAATGAATCTTTATAAATATCTAGTGATTTTTGTATAGTTAAACAAGTTAAAAATAGAGCTATTATCACACCGAAAGCGCTAGAATAACTCTCAACTTTCATTACAGCTGCAATTGCGACCATTGCACCAGGAATGGCTAGCGCTTTGGTTTGCACTGATGATGTAATGTCATTTATCTTGCCAGTATACTCCAGATCCTTCGTGTTAATTTCTTGAATGACTTTATTAATAGTAAATTCACTCAAGAACATATTGTGGTGTGCTGTATATGTAGCGTCAAACTTCGCGATATTTGCAAGAGTGTATGGAAAGATTTCGCTTTCGTTATTTAAACCTTGGACTATTACATCGAAGGCGGAACGCATACAGTTTCGACGCTCTTTATCTTGTGCATCATCTAGAGAAACTTTCTGCTGTAGCTTATCAAGCAGTCTTACACTCTCTGCTAAATCGATTTCTTTATCTGCAAACACTTCAACAAAAGATTGATAATCTAAAGATAATGATACCTTATGCTTAACACCACCATCATCATTCTTGATTAGAAAAATAACTTCTTCATTGTGAATTGAATAATCAGCTATTTCAGTAAGCAATGTTCGCAGTTTTAGAAATATTTCAATTTGCTTGTAAAGGTCTAAGTTCGAATCAAACTCGATAAACCGATTATTCCCCTTATCGAAATACAACAGGCCTTCAGGCACTTTGTTTTGCGTCTCACATTCTTCAAATAGTGACTCATCGGATGTAAATAAGAACTTGCCACTATTCCAATAAATAGCCCCTGTCTTTACCTGACATTGCTGCCCATGAAGTCTAACAGGCGCTTTATATCCAGCATCGTTAATAGCTTGGATGAATGTGTCCGTTGTCTCTGTCGGTGCTAGCTCAATACAAACGTCATTATCTGAAGTAGACTGAATTGTTTGTTTTTCAAAAAGACTAAGTACTATCTGTGCTGGCATAGCATTAACTGTCCCTGTTAATCATTCTAATAATTTTTTCGCGAGTTTTCGCATCCTTTATCTTGATCTCCAACTTCCTAGTTGACTCGTTGAACTCGACATCTTTACCTTCGTTTTTCTTACCAATCTCAATCGATGAGTGAACACGAGCGATCAATCCATTGTGTTCATCAGAGAAGTCTATCCATTGATGCTCTTTTATTTGATGTGCTGTTGGCTCAATGTAGTGGTTAATCAATAACTCACTCTCATTCACAAAAGTAGGAAAAGTGTTTTCGAGCTCCTTTCTACTTTCTGGTAATGCTGACTCAATGACAATAGCAGCTTGGTCGATAGAGAAAGATGATTTGTTAGAAGCCTTAATCTTTGTAACAAAGTTTGTAAGTTTTTCTTCCGCTTCTATACAAAAATCGAAACCGAGACTATTGATAGTAGCGTAAGAGTCGATAGCCTTATAAAGATTGTCCAATGACTCGCCGTTATCAGATTTCTCTTTACAACCGAATGCAACTCGGAAGTAACTTGCTGAAGAAGACCCTCGAATAAACTTCAAGTAAGCTTCATTTTTAGGCTGTTCCGGATAGCACGTATCAAAAAGATCGAGATCGATGGAGATTGCTTGTTTCAGCGATTCTAAGTTAATGTGTTGCGCAGTTTTTGGTAGCAATGACCCCTCAGTAAAATCAAAACCAGATTTCTTATCTACCATTACTGCTAAAAGTCTACCAAAGTCGTCATTCTGAGTGCTCTTATAGTGCATAAAAACTATTTTGGAACTAGCAACTTTAGAAGACACTTTAAGATCGAAAATAGCTTTCTTTAGCTCATTAGCAAAGGAATTGACTAAAGCCGTAAAGTCTTCCTGAGTAACGGAAGATGTGAAGTATTTACTCAGCAACCCTGCTACATCACTCCCAGTTTCCTCATCATAGTAACCATGGAACTTATTTTTGCGCTTGAATTTCAACTCTACTTGCTGGATGAACTGGAATGATACGTCTTTACCGTCAAGTGGCCATAGTGAACCAAATTTAGGCTCAACAGTAGACTTACTATTATCAACTTCCAACTCAACTGTCATTGCATGAACAGCAACCATGCTTTTACTTGATTTGATTAAAACTTTGGTAGCATCACATGAAGGGCATTTTGAGTCGTTTGGGTTATATTCAGTATCGCAATTGTGACAAATATGCATGATTAAGCCTTATTATAAAAACTGGGGCGATTATATACATAGTAAACCTGTATAAAAACAACAAAGTGCACAGAAACAAGTTTCTCTCTTTCATGCCAAACGGGACTTTACACCCGTAATACATAACAGAGGATTAGCCAGTATTCGTAGGGCTAAAGCTTAAACAACTAAAAACTACCACTATGGATAAAATGAACATTGTTGTAGTAGCGCTCATCTTCCTTTGGCTCATAAGGCAATGCCCTTGGTTTTCCATTGAATAGTACGATGTAAAACTCCCCAAGTTTACGAACGCCAATCAAGTAATGATTGTCGTCTACTCTAATCCAGCTTTTTCCGTCATCAAAGCTGTACTCAGTGAAACCAACAAGCTTAACCTTCTGAAACGAACGACATTCAAAAGCGTTGATAACACCGCCGTATCTATCGTACTTATATTCTCCATTACGAAGAAGTGCTGGCACTTCTACGAACTTACCATACCCATCATAACCATTAGCGTCGAGGATAGACCCGCTATGGTTTTTAACGTATCGAATCAGCATAAAATCACCACATACTGTATATATATACATACTAGCAGCGACATCTTGATAGGTGAAGACTTTCACCCATAATTACTAACTGCAGCGATACTTTTACTTTTCTGGACGTAGTTAACCTTTAGATTTGCCAAGTTTACATATGCTACAATTTGCGCTTTGCTTGCTTAATAGAATGGAGCTTTAAGTGTCAGAATTAATAATAATTTTATCTATTTCATGCATCGTCTATCTGATGATTAAGGGAGGAAAAAAGAACAAGGGAGTAAATAGACATAGACGCCGGATGGGGAAGGAAACCCCACCTTTCCAGAAAGACATAAGCAAACCACATTCCTATGAAGCTAAGTCAGGTTTTGGAGGTAGAGATCTAACAGTCGATGTTCCGATTCCTTCAGCTAGTAATACCAACACTACAACACAGGTCGTTGTCCCACATAAAAAAAGCACGTACCTTGCCACCAAGACAGAAAGGAGGTTTTATAACGTTCTGCAAGACATCCTGTCAGATGACTACGTTATCCATACGCAAGTTTCATTAATGGCGTTAGTGCAACCGTTGAACTTCAAAGATAATTCTAAGACATGGGCCAAACGCATGGACTATGTAATTACAGACAAAGAAACAAAAGTCTATGCGGTTATTGAACTAGACGACTCTAGCCATAGACAAAAGAAACGCCAAGAAAGAGATCATTACGTTAATAGCGTCTTAGAAGGTCACCACCCATTACTTCGTTTTGAAGCCAGAAGCCATTACGACAAGGGACATCTTACAAAGGTCATAGAACGTGACACTGACATCAAGTGCAAAGAGTACAAATCTGCACTTCAGCATTGTTGATGGCAACTGACGCGCTATCGCTTGTCGGCTTCTCACTGACTCTACATGCAAGCATATAGCAGCCAGCAAGAACCTTGACTTTATGGTGGCTAAAGTATGGTGGTTCTGATAACTACTTTGAGCTCTTTCTCGACCGTGTTGGTCTTCTCGGTACGGAACAACGAACCAAGTAGAGGGATTTCCATCAGAACTGGAACACCGGAGACAGAGTCACGTTGCTCAGAAGAGATGAGGCCGCCAAGTGTGATGGTTTGGCCATCAAGTACCTTAACAACGGTTTGTAAGGTGCGCGTATTGGTGATGATGTCAGAAGCGATAGAGGAGTCCGTTACCGAATCAGATTTCTGCGTTATCTGAAGCACTACATGATTGCCCATCACATGAGGCGTCACATCCAGAGATACACCGACGTCTTTACGCTCTATTTGCTGGATTTGCTTACCTCCATCCGTGACTTCTGTTGAAGTTAGGAAAGGCACGTTTTGACCCACGGTTATGTAGCCACGCTCTCTATCCATGATGAACATGTTTGGGCGGGATAGGAGCTTAGTGTTTTGGTTTTTAGTTACTGCCTTGATGAGCGCATTAAAGTCACCGCCTTCATAAAACAGTATGTTATCTACGGCCTTTTTGATAGCGGTTGGTTGAGAGATAAATCCCGCCTCACCGAGCGCTAAGCTCATGTTAACGCCAACCTCTTGCGAGTCGCCTAATACGGACTCAGTAATAATCGCCTCGATAAACACCTGTCTTTGCAATTGGTCGATGCCTTCAATTAAAGCGTCTATCTTCTCGAGCTGGGTGCGCGTTCCGGTCACTATGATGCTGTTCGTTGTGGGTAGCACTTCAACCTTAAAGTTCTTTAACGATTTCTGCTCCAACGTTTGTGTTTGCGTGGCTTCCAACATCGAAGACATAAGGTCAACTATCTTGGTATTTCTAACGTGATTGAGTTTGTAGAGCTTTACAAAAGAAGGCTCGATAGTTTCGACCTTATTCGCATCCACAACAATGGTATAGATGCCATGGTCATGGGAGAGTTCATAACCATGCGCTCTTAGGACTGACAAGAAGAACGTCGGGTAGTCTTTCTCATTAAGTTCAGGCGCGGTGAAGCTGACTTCGCCTGTTACGCCATGGCCAAGAACAACCGTGAGTCCCGTTTGAGCCGAAAACCATGAAGCAAAGTCTGCTATCGGTGTGTCTTTTGCTTCAAAAGGTGCGGAAGACGAAGCAAGCGCCAAAGGAGATAACAAAGCAAGAGTAAGCGATATACCCATCACTCTAATTTGTACTAATCGACGTATCGAAGATAAACGGGTAAGGGCGCAAAGTAGGTGGATTATCCATGACATAATGTGTTGCCTTTCATTGTCTGTTAGCGTCACCAGTGACGGGGGCTTATTGGTGCATTGAGACCATGCGTCCCGTTTCCATATCTTTGAGCACGCCAATGGTTAAATTTTCCGCTTCGCACATCAGTGAAGCCGCTTGTTTGATGTCGGACTCTCTATCTGTTGGAACCCATAACGTGACCTTTTTGAAGCCTTGAGACTTCATCTTTTGCTCATAGCGTTTGTTTCGACTCATTAGCAGTTCACCCTGAATTTATCGTTACCTTTGAAGACCTCAATCTGACACGAGCCATAAGACACGGCTTTGTATCCCATGGCGTAAAGCTGCGATGAAGACAGGCGCACATTGTCATTAACAAGAACAAAGGACGGAGCTATATTTGGTGGATTCATCGATGATTCAATAGTGAATCCATTAAGAACGTTAGCGAGCTTTTCCGATGTCTCTGCAGCGGGCTCATGTGATAGCGTTGGAGATTCAGACACACCGACGTATGAACAGACGACGAAAGAGACCGCCACGCCAGCCGTAAATACCGTAAGTCTTGAATACTTCCTTAGATAGATTTTGGTGATCCTCATAATGTTCCTAATGGTGTAAGGGACAGTGTAACGTCCATGCGTATAGAAAGGGGGAAGCACTGAATAGACACCGTCCTCATAGTTGTTCCTGAACATTTGCTTAGTGTCGTAGGAGCTGTATAAATCCGTGCCCCAAAGCATCCATTTATCTACTGTTAATGAGTTGGCATTGTCACCATATTTCACAATACCAACGTGTAACTTAGGGAACTTGAGCTTTAACTGGCCAAGAGTAACCAATGAGACAGCCGTTGATAAAAAGGGGACTTGGAGACGGTCTAAACGGCGACAAAACACCGTGTGCTCAGCCAGTGCTAAACGCGCCTGTTTGTCCACGATAGAAATGTCCTGAACGATAAAAATGACGTCCCATCCAAGCTTTCGAATGTGCAAAAGGTGGTCGATTAACTTCTGGCGGTTTTTGTCATTCCACGTTCGGGAGTTAAACCAAGTCCCACACTCATCCAGAACGATGAGACCGTCCTTTGATGTGTCATAGCTTTTGTTGGCAGAGCCAATTACCATCAAGTCTTCCACTTGTGGCTTGTCAGGCAGGCGATACAAACGAGTATTGCGCTTGTTTCTGCCTAGCATTTCTTTGAGGTTGATATCGAGATTGGTTGCAACAGGGACGCCACGCATAAAGGCTTCGCGAATCTTGCCAACCGCCGTGAGCGTTTTGCCTGAGCCAAGCTTGCCAGTAACGAAATAAACGGAGGCCATTATGCTGACCTCACAATCGCGTAGAACTTCCATTCCCATACCCAGCGGATAAGACGTGCTGAATAAATAGCACTAACGCAAGGGATCGCATTGCTAGGAATAAACATACCCGCGGCTTGAGACCAATAAGGCGGAGTTACATACGAAAGCCCTGCAGCAATGGTGTATATCGACAACGTTAAGGCAGCCGTAAGACCAACCAGCATGGTCAAAATCACAAGATTCAAAGTAAGCTGTCGAGACTTAGCAATAAAAAACCAACCGAACAACGTAGCCGCAATCTGAGAAAAAAAAGCGACTAGCGCGGGGATACGTAACGCAGTACTGACACTGCTAATAATCGGAAGTAGAGCAACCATTAGTAATATCTCCCAGAGGAACCAGCCTTATTGCTTGGAACGGGTGTAACCTCAGTCAATAAAATTTCAACGAGCGTTTTGATCGTGTAAATGTAAATGAGTATCGAAAGGATCATTTTCAATTTTTCCGAAAAGGAGCAGTCAATTACAGCTGAATGACCAGTCGTCAAAGGGAAAGAGAAGTTAGAGCAACTGGATGGCCTAGGTAAAACATCCAGAAAATAACCGCTCACTTTTTCAATGTGATACTCAGAATCAGGGTTCAGTTTTCGGTCTTTTAAAGCCGTCAATTCATCGGTTACGGTCTCATCGTAAGCCTGTTGGTCTTTATTGAATTGGTTTGTCGCTTGACCTAACGCACTTGCGATATAAGGCCTGTTTAAACCGTGTGGATTCTCACAGTAATTGTTATCAGCATTAGGCTCACAAGGCTTGAGCTCATCAATTAAATCTTCCAAATCGCCTGTGATGCCATTGATAGAGCCAGCTGCGGCACTCATAGCCGCCGCATTCGCGTCCAAAGCACCATTCAATGACGCGAGCGAATCACTTAAACCGTCAAAATCCGCATCCACCTTGATGTTGCTAAGCGCACCGGATATGGATTCTGTTTGGTCGCTTAGTGCAGCCTTTAACTCCTCCAATCGTTGTTGGTCTTTTAAGTCATTAGATTTAAGAGTGTCGTTAATTTGCTTGATCGATTTATCCAGCTTGTTACCTTGCTTATTTACCGAGGTATTAATTTTTGCGGTGTTAGACTTTGTGCTGCTGGTATTTTTTTTGATTACATTAACGGCATCTCTAGTCTCATAAGCGTGCAACTCTATGTTTTGAATGTCTCTTTTTGATTCATCAAAAGACTCGTTAAACCTAAGCACAGCATCGTAAATCGTTACCCCGCGAGGTCTAAGATTATCGTTAAGCGCTTTCACTATTTCACGGGCAGAGCCGTAAGAAACTTCGTTGTTAAAAGATGATGCAGAGGCAACAGCTGCAATGAGTTTGTTGACCATTTCGGTGTTGTTATCCGTTATTCTGTCAGCCACACCATCGTTTGAAGCAATCAGCTTTTTCGCTAGCTCTACATCACCGTCATTAATCGCTTTTGTTGCTAACCTGATGTTCTCTTTCAAGTCCTTATATATTTTGTAATCTTGTAGTAACTGTTTGGATAAGTTGTCATTTAACGCACTGGTATTGCTGTTCGCTTGATTAAGACGGGTGTTGATATCGGCAAAGCCTTTGTTCATAGCGGTGATGCTATTGTCGAAGTTGGTATTAATGTCTTTGTTTTGTTCAACGATGGCACTTATTACACCTGAGTTATCGGTTTCATCAGGCGTATCGACGTCCGGTTTATCCGGTGGGTCATCAGGTTGAACGGTGTCACCATCATCAGGGTCAACCGCATCAGGCGGGTCGATGTCCGGTGTATCGGGCAAATCGGGGTCGTCATCTTTGACGCCATCGTCAAATGAACCGCCAGTACAGGCAAAGCTATCTAAAATATTGAAACCACAAATAGCTTCATGGTCGTAAGGCGCACCGGAATCATTAGGGATTTTGTCGCCATTCACGTCACGAGGGCAATCATAGCCCGTGCGGTTTGTGCTGCGTCTGCACACTTTGGGAACAGAGCCGTTAGTAATAGCGCCATTGTAGTCACAGCCCGAACCACTATAGATATAGCTTGCGTTACAAGAATCACCGGCACATATCGCCGTTGTATTTATCTTCGCTTCGCATTGCTTCAAGCATACTTTAGGCGCTGAACCATAAGTCAGTAGAGACCAAGTTTTATTGCCAAGGCTTAAACCTTGTTTCGATTCACAGGTAATAGGGGGCGGACTAAACAAAACGATATAACCAGAGCCGGAAGTACCTGGAGCAGAAAATTCACAAAAAAGTGAAGGTTGATCTGAAGGATTATCTACACGGCAAGATTCATAAGTTAAACCGTTGGAATGCTCACCTGGAAAACAAGAAAGAACGGCACTAGGTGTGGTCAAATCGCCCGTTTGGACACAATCATTATTGTAATGAACAGCAGAAGTAAGGCGCGCCTGATACGTATCATTCATGCCAGCATATGAAAAGGAAGCAAAGAAGAATAGAACGATGTGAAGTATGAAATGGTTACGCATAAAAACGGCACTTTTTGATAATGGGGAAGCCGAAAGGCAACCCCATAAGTGAATGAAGAAAGTGGATTACGTTGCTTTGTTTGCACCTTTTTTGAATAGCTTGATGCCAATAAAGCCAACGGTTAATGGAACGGCGATACCCCAAGTAGACGTAAGCATGTCAGTAACGTAAGTGCCTAAACTAGTGAAAGCATCAGCAGCTGCCTGTGGAAGTGCTGCGTGAGCACTCGAACCAGCCGTAAGAAGTGCGCCAGCGATAACAGCGCGTTTATCTGTTACAACCGCACGTGCTTTTGAAAGGGATGCACGAACCTTGTTTTGTTTTTCCATAATTAAAATCCTATCGTTATGGTTAGTTTGAAGAAGTTGAAACCTCAGCGGCTCGTTTGAATACCAAAATTTGAAATCCAACCGAGAAACCAAGGATAAATGCTCCACAAAAACAGCCGAGCATGAACTGAGTTGAAAGCATTTATCGTTGACCTCCGGCTATCCATCCGAGCGCAACCAACAGAAAGCAAATCCCGAGGAACACCATTAACTGGAAGTTATCGATGCGTGCCATTAGCTCTGTAAATTGCGCGTCGGTCATAGTAAAAAACCTTATTTCTGATTAAGTTCTGGCAGTGCGTAAAGGTGGAAACCGTCAATCGACACGTGCTTACCTTCATCGTTACCAAAGCTCATTTTCTTGTGCTCAACATCGAACAGGATGCGATTGCCAACGCAGCGCTTGAGCAGTTCGCCAGCCTTGCCGCCGTCCCACAATTCAGGGGAGACACGAACCTCAATCGTTGAAGTTGGATTGGTGGTGATTAGACGCAACTTACCCACGGTCTTTTGTTCGCCGTTACGGTCTACTTTTGTTTCTTGCTGGATGTCCGATTCATCCAGAATTAAACCTTGCATTCTCATAGTGGTTTGCCCTTATTTTTACGTTTGAGTTGTGAGTTAAAAATGGAAATGACAGTTATTGACACAAGTCCAAGGGAAATTAATGAGTCGTATCGGGCGGGGCTGCGCCCACCCAACACGACTCATTAATTTCCAGAGGCTCACTGAGCATCAATGCATGCATTTCGTCATAAAGCGCGAGGTGTTTTTCGTATTGCTCATACAAATCGTCATACATGCGTTCGTATTCTTGTTCGCGTTCGAGCGCATCAAAGTAGTCAACAACGTTAGACATGATCCCTTGTTGAGCACGTAAGAACTGTTCTTTGTTCTCGGTCTTCCAATTACGAAAGCGAGTAGCAATAAAAATCTGATGGAACATCAAGCCATTTAAGCGAGCTTGAGCCATATCGCCGTAGCGGGTAGGAGAGTATTCACCGCCCGAAGCAATGAGTTTTTCAATGGAGTCGGAAACGGTGTATTGGGCTTTGACAGGTTGGTCTTTGCGCTTAACAAACACGCCGCCCATGGCATAGCAAAACGCCTTCCAATCGCCTTCATCCGCTGAGCGTCGAACTTTTTCTAAAAGAAAGTGTTCGTCTTGAGATAAGTCGGTAAACAATGCGTCGTCCTCTTTGAATTCATCACGAAGACGACGAAGCTCACGCCATACCGTGACAGATGGACCACCAATAAATTGGAATTGGCGGATTTGGTTTACGCGCGCCCAAGTGACGACACGCTCAGCCGCATCGGAGCCAGAAAGAGACGAGCCCTTATCTGAATCGATATGCTGACCATCAATGTTTTTGCTCAGGTACTTAGCCACATAGCCAACCGCTGAACCTTTTGACCAGTCAATGACTTCGGCTTTAAAGCGCGCTTTCTTGGCGCCTTTTTCGTTAGGACTGTCAGCCATGGCCAAGCGACGAAACTCCGCAATTAATGGCTTACGAACGGACTTTTCCATGAACAGCAAAAGGTGGTGATGTGGTGTGCCGTCTTGGTGAGGCTCAACAATGCGCATCCCGTAAACTTTGACTTTGTTCTTATCGAGAAACTTACGTAGGTTCGCCCAAACACCCATCAAGTGAGCGTGAGCCGTTTTCGCGTCGGGCTTGCCTGCGTTCAACCAGTTAGAATTGACTGAGCCTTTAGAGACGCAGTGAAAACGAGACGGTGTTGTAACGGTAAAGAACACCGCATCATGGTCAGATTCTTGCGCAATTTCCTCAAACCCACGTAAACGAACGAACATTTCAGAGCGGCGAATAGCGGGATTGGAGATAGACTTTTCTGACAGTTCGCTAAGCGTGAAGTAGTTAGATGGATCAGCTTCATCGTAAGCAATGGTGTTGTCTAACGCGATGCGGTTAGATGTATTACGGTCACGTTGACGACTGACCGAGAAATCAGAGCAATAAACTTGCTTACGGCGTTGCACCAGAGCAAGGTCACGAGCCACTCGCTCAACCTCGTAAGCACATTTGCGGCGCAGCTGGCGAACAAGCCAATGTTCATCCAGTGCGCGATTAACCAAAGAAAACAACTCGCAATTACTGGTTGCGTAGTCGATAGCAGCCTCAGTAAATGCCAAGCCTATTGAATCAAGCAAAGCACATGCTTTGTTAAAGCGAGCCTCGCAAAACTCAATGGGGATGGCATTAATCACTCGAGAGAAGTCGCGTGATTTACGTTTGGCCATAGCGGTAATGTCATCGTCTGACATCGCATAGCTGTAGCCATGCTCAGTCAAACGAGTGTGAGCTTCATCCACAGATCGAGCGGCTTCCACAGCATCACGTGTTTTCATGATGTCGGTATAAGCGCGCACCATATGGCGAGTAAAGTCGCCATTACGGTGTAACGCTTTAGGGAGGTCAAAACAAGGATTGGAAGCAGGGCGCTCAATAAATTCTGACTTATCGTGAGAATAGATTTGCGCGTCGAGCGTTGGCATAACACGCGCTGCCATTGGGTAAGCGGCGCGTGTATGGTCTACATAATCAAAGCGGTGATTAAACAAATAATCGGGGATACGCTCAGTAGAATTCCATGAGTTAACAGGAACAAACTCAATGTATTCCTGTTTACCCGTAGCCAAGTCGACAACTAATTCACGCATGGCTTAGCACTCACTACCAGTGACGCCGTCACAGTTCGCTAGGCTTTGATTATCCAGCTGTGAGTTAACCGCATGAATCAAGCGACGAGTCATTTCGCAATCAGCTAAAGCACGGTGCGCAACTAAATCAGACACATCGACATTTTGTTGAGCGCAGGCATTTGATAAAGACTGCCATCTGTAATCACCAGATACTAAGCTAATCTCACCGAAGAACTCCGCATACCAGAGCATTACACATTCACCGCAAATCATGTGCGAGAGATTGCTTACAGGGTATGAGAAATCGCTCAGCGATTGGGAGATTAGTCGATAGTCATAATCGAAGTTATAAATCAGAACATGCTTATCAAATAAGAACTCTTTAATTTGGTTCCAAACAACATCAAAAGTAGGCATAAATTCAACATCAGAATCGGTAATGCCATGAATTCGAAGTGAATCGGGTGGGATTGAACAAAGAGGATTTACTAACTGATTAAATACAACATCACCAGTAGACGCACAAATACCTGATATTTCGACAATACGAGCATCAGTGCCTAAGCCAGTAGTTTCCGTATCGAGAATGATCGCGCCTTGGGTAGTAAGTTTGTTCATAGCAACACCTTGACAGTTGAGAGTGACCACCAAGGCCGAGCAAGAGCGTCAAGGGCAAGAGCCCAAACCAAGGTGGTCAAATTCCGAATTAACGGAATCCTAATTCCGAATTTCCGGAAGTTCAAGATACGAAAAATCGGAACAGATGAGCTAGAATGTTGGAAACGGAGGAATTTAGATGTATCAAAGTGAACTGTTAGATGCCTACAAAAAGGCTAAAAACTATGTACAAGACAAACAAATAGCAGCTGATTTGAACGTGCAAGCGTCTAGAATTAGTGAAATGCGCAAAGGAAAGCGCTATATCTCTGATTCAGAAGCAGTTTTTCTGGCGAAAGCATCAGGAATAGACCCAGAAATTGCATTGTTAGGTTGTCACGCTGATCGCAACGAGAATCCAGAGATTCGCGGTATGTGGGAAAACATAGCAAAAAAGTATAACGGGCTTGGATTAGCAGGAATTTCAATGGCTTGTGGTGGCTTGGTTATGGTGATTTCGAGCCCATCAGAATCATTATTACAGTGCGCATTATATGTGTTATGTTAAATACGGTGTAGCGCTACGTGAAATCTGATACTTCTAAGGTGCCTAACCTTCTCTTCTTTTACGTTATTCCTTTGCATCATTAAACATAATGGTGATTTACCATAAAATACTTAATATAGATCTTATCAATCTAGCGATTGGTAAGATCTATATTAAGTTTTATAACTATGTAGATTTAACGCTATTACACTGTGCGATCACTAAAGCTTCCTGAATATCGCGTTGCCTTACAGGCTTTGAAATAAATCCGTTCATTCCGACATTTATGCATGCCTTCTTATCGCTTTCCATTGCATGAGCTGTTAATGCCACTATTGGAATTTTGATTCCGCGATTTCTCAATTGTTTTGTTGCCGTCAAACCATCCATTATGGGCATAGAAATATCCATTAAAATGATGTCTACATCAACTTCTCTCTGCTCTAGAAAAGCAATGGCTTCATGTCCATCATTAGCAATGTATGTGTGATGGCCTAACTTCTTTAATAGTAAAGTAATCACCATTTGGTTTGATGTCGTATCTTCGACAACTAGAACGTTAAGTGAATTCGCTTTTTCCGGCGATTCCTCTTTAAGCTCATTTTTTTTATCTCTCGACAATACGGGAATTTTCACCGTAAACGTTGACCCTACATTGAGCTCACTCGTTACAGTAATTGATCCTCTCATCATATCAACTAAGTGTTTTGTGATGGCCAAGCCTAGACCGGTTCCGCCGTAGATTCTAGTTGTCGAGTTATCAACCTGGTGAAATGCTCTAAAGATGTTCTGAATGTTATCTGTTGATATACCGATCCCGCTATCCGTTACTTCGAGTTCAACAGCATTATTGGTAGCAATCATTTTTACACAGACTTTGCCATCGTTAGTAAACTTTACAGCATTGCCCACAAGGTTAAATATGATTTGATATAGCCTAACAGAGTCTAACCAGTACTCCTTAATATCCTCAATATTGGACTGATATTCAAAGTCCACGCCTTTAAGGTTAGCGTCTTGTTTATGTTGACATAGAATATTGGTTACGCTGTCACTAATTGTTGCCCATTTTTCTTTTAAAAGGAATTTACCCGATTCAATTTTGGATAGATCTAAAATATCACTGATAATGGCTAGCAAAAGCTCAGCAGAGGTTTCCATCTGGTAGAGTTTGTTTTCCTCAAAACTTGCCATTTCTGAAGTTTTGAGTACATCGAGCATCCCCAAAATTGAGTTTAGAGGTGTGCGGATTTCATGGCTCATCATTGCCAAAAATTCAGACTTAGTGCGGTTTGCTCTTTCCGCTTCTTCCCTAGCCTTTGCCAGTTCTGCTGTCCTTAAATCAACAATACGTTGTAACTTTTCTTTGTATTCGATATCGAATAATGCTCTTTCAATCAATGGCCTAAAGCGACGATAAGTTTCTTTGTCATTGATGCTAAACTGACCTTTTCGCGAACCTACTAACATAATTACGCTTTGGGTCACTTCAGTGCGAATTCCTGTGACAAGCACGGATGAAATGTGATTGATGAGAAAAGGGTTAAGCTTTTGAAACTCTGTAATATTATTAGGTTCAAAGATTAATATACACTCGCCTTTGAGTGCGCGATTAAAGACGTTACCTTGTAACCATGTGGTGTTTGTGAATGCAGTATTGGTCGTTAAAAATGTTTCAAATTTGGAAGAGGAATCATCGCGGCTCAGCACAATAAAATCATCGAAACCAATGTATTTTGTTAAAACACTATTGAGTCCTTCAAAAATTTCCTGCTTATTTTGAGCCTCGCTAAGTGAGGAGATTGCGGTCAGTATTGCTTTGTTTTCATCAACAAGTTGCTTCTCTCTTTCTCTTGAACGTTTGAGTTCAATCAAGGTTTCTTGAAGCTCTTCTTGTTGATAGATATCTGTGTTTTCAGTTTTCATAGGGTCTGTGGAAAATTGCAGAAGAAATCATTAAGTTTCCATGTCCATTTTCGCCGCCAATAAAACGCCCTTGTTCCCCAAACGTGAACGGGCATATAAATGGCAAGTGATTAAGTTCGATGTTGATTTGGTCGCAAACATCATCGATGTCCTGTTTGAGATTTAGCATTGGCCCCGCACAAAAGATATTAATTACTCCGATTTTTTTCGATGTCTCTAGTTTTTGGCTCAATGCAGAATTTACAACTCTTGCCGCTCTACTAATAAGGTGTCGCCGACTACCTTGCATTAGATAAACCACATCGCCTTCAGCGAGGGTCGTAAATAGCTCGATTCCCCCTTCGGAGGTTTCTCTAATTGGGTGTGATAATTTAAAGTATGGCCGTTCATAAATACTACCAGCGACCCGACCTAACGGATAAGCACTGGCGATATCAAATAAGAAACAACTTTTATCTTTATCTGCGTGGAGCTGTGTCCAGCTACGATAAACCTCTAATGCTGGTCTACCATCAATTTCTAGTAGGTTTCTACCCGAGACTTTAGTAACTGTGCCTTTGAATTCCGTAGGACTATGCCCTGCTCCGAATGCAATTTCTACTGGTTGAGACGCATAGAATAATGTGACACTCACACCATTATCACTTAGCCCTTGCGTGCTAATAATAGACCATTTACCTTCAATTTTATTATCAGCAGCAGACCCTCCAATAATAGGAACTAGAGTGCCAAATCGTTGGTCTATCGCTTCAATAATCTCCTCTTCGCTTCCTGGTGTTGAATGCAAAAGGATCAGGCTAGGTAACTCCCCCCGCCTTCCAGCATGGATGAGAGCCATATCTAAGGCACAGTTTGTAGTTTTCTTTATATTTAGATTATTTGAAGATAATGGCGAAATACCAGTTCCATATGCATGTAAACCAGAATCGTAAATAGCCAAAATAGCAACCACAGGACCATGATGAACACCTTGTTCTGTCATGATAGAGTGACAAGAACTCGCTCCGTGAAAAGGTATATCGGTAAAATTACGCGAAAGAGCACTACACAGCGTTTCTGCGTCATACTCCTCTGTGTAATAACAGACAATAAAAGCGAGGTTCTCAGTTTCTAGTTTTGAACGAAAATGAGCAACAGCTTTATCTTCATCTTCAATATGTGTAAATAATGATTGGCAGTGCATACTATCTAATTATTGTTTGAAGCAATACTCTTATACCATCACTAACAGAATCTACCAGTGACAAAAGTGCTAATTGCACAAATAAGAAACAATTATCTCGCGTCAGATCTGATTTATAAAGTTACGCTCACGATTTCACTATTTTGTTGTAGGAATATAATTCTATTGGCAGGAAGTTCATTCACTGGAATATCCATTTCCCCGTCGTTTATAGAGACATAGTTTCTAGATTGATTTAGATCAATTTTCACTCTGCTGTTTTTGGCTGTTTGGATAGATATCTTGTCAGAGAGCACTCTAATTTGGATATTTTCTCGCCCAATTGTTACATCACATCGTTCTTTTTGTGAACAATCGACGCTACGCATACTCTCATAGTTAAAGGTTCTCCAGACAAATGCAGTTATTAAAACACTGAGCATGATTAAGATTTGTGCAAGTCTTGCCTTTGTTAACTTTTGTGCAGCCATAATTCCTAATATCCTTGTTACAAACTTCAAACTTTTTAAATAAAAAATGATTTCCAGAGGCGTTGTAAGGTTACTACTCTGTCATTGAATTGTTAATTCAAGTATAGTGTTTCGCTGAAAATGCCACTTTTTATTAAAGTCAGCAATGGAAATAAAGTGATGATAACACTTGAATTCTTGAGTTTACTTGGGTGGTGTTACGACGCAAGTCGTGTTGGAAGTAAAGTGTAGTTAATTAGAAATTGGAAGCATGCAAATGAGCCAAGTAAAGCAGCTTGAACAAAACTACAACTATACAGTCGTTCGCCAATTTACCCTTGTGACCATTTTATGGGGCATAGTTGGTATGGCTGTTGGTGTTTTGATTGCCGCTCAGTTAGTTTGGCCACAGCTAAACTTTGATACGCCGTGGTTGACGTACAGTCGTTTACGTCCATTGCATACTAATGCGGTAATTTTTGCGTTTGGTACCAGTGCTCTGTTCGCAACATCTTATTATGTTGTTCAGCGTACTTGTCAAACACGTCTTTTTGGTGGCCCACTCGTTGCCTTCACCTTTTGGGGTTGGCAAGCAATTATCCTAGCCGCAGCAATCACCCTACCTCTAGGTTTTACCTCGGGTAAGGAGTACGCTGAGTTAGAATGGCCTATTGATATCGCAATTGCGATTGTCTGGGTATCTTATGCGGTGGTGTTCTTTGGAACATTAGTTAAGCGTAATACCTCTCACATCTACGTTGCTAACTGGTTCTTCGGTGCCTTTATCATCACAGTAGCAGTACTTCACATCGTGAACAGCATGGCAATTCCTGTTGCGCTTGGTAAATCCTATTCGATTTACTCAGGTGCAGTGGATGCAATGGTTCAATGGTGGTATGGACACAACGCGGTAGGTTTCCTATTGACCGCTGGTTTCCTCGGCATGATGTACTACTTCGTTCCTAAGCAAGCTGAACGTCCTGTTTACTCTTACCGTTTATCTATCGTTCACTTCTGGGCACTAGTTTCGTTATACATTTGGGCAGGTCCTCACCATCTACATTACACAGCGTTACCTGATTGGACTCAATCTCTTGGTATGGTGATGTCTCTGGTTCTATTTGCTCCATCTTGGGGTGGTATGATCAACGGTATCATGACGCTGTCTGGTGCATGGCATAAGCTTCGTTACGACCCTATCCTACGTTTCCTAATCGTTTCATTGTCTTTCTATGGTATGTCTACTTTCGAAGGCCCAATGATGTCTATTAAGACAGTAAACGCGCTATCGCACTACACAGACTGGACCATTGGTCACGTTCACTCTGGTGCATTAGGTTGGGTTGCTATGGTTTCAATTGGTTCTGTATATCACCTCGTTCCTCGTCTGTTCGGTCAAGAGCGCATGTACTCTGTTAGCCTAATCAATGTTCACTTCTGGTTAGCAACTATTGGTACCGTTCTTTACATTGTAGCAATGTGGATTTCTGGTGTAATGCAAGGCCTAATGTGGCGCGCAGTTAACTCTGACGGCACGCTAACTTACAGCTTTGTCGAATCTGTAGAGGCATCTTACCCGTTCTACTTCGTACGTTTCCTAGGTGGTTTTATCTTCCTATTCGGTATGTTCCTAATGGCATACAACACGTACAAAACGGTAACTGCGCCTAAAGAAAGCTTAAAAGCTATCCCTCAACCGGCATAAGGAGATTAAAGAATGAGTAATAATTCGAATAATCGCCACGAAATCCTAGAACGTAATGTCGGTTTGTTGGCTATTTTCATTGTCTTCGCAATCAGTTGGGGTGCGCTTGTAGAAATCACGCCTCTGATTTTCCAGAAGCAAACGACGGAACCTGTAGAGAACCTACGTGCTTACACTCCTCTGGAAATGGAAGGTCGTGACATCTATATCCGTGAAGGTTGTAACGTTTGTCACAGTCAGATGATTCGCCCTTTCAGATCTGAAACAGAACGCTACGGTCACTACTCTGTTGCTGGCGAAAGCGTTTGGGAGCACCCATTCCTATGGGGTTCTAAGCGTACCGGTCCAGACTTGGCGCGTGTAGGTGGGCGTTACTCTGATGAGTGGCATCGTGTTCACCTAATCGATCCACGTGAGCTAGTACCAGAATCAAACATGCCGGGTTTCCCTTGGCTAGAAGAGAACGTACTAGACGGCAAGCTGACGCAGAAGAAATTAGAAGTATTCCGCAACCAGTTCGGTGTTCCGTACACGGATGAACAAATCGCGAATGCGACTAAAGAAGTAGAAGGTAAAACAGAGATGGATGCAATCATCGCTTATCTTCAGTCTCTTGGTCATGCAATGAAGTAAGGGGGTAACATGGATTTCGGTACAATTCATAGTATTTATACCGTTGTACTCTTCGCTAGTTTTATTGGCATCGTATGGTGGGCATTTAGTAAGAAGCGTAAGGCACGTTTTGAGGAAGATGCTAACTTGGTGTTTGCTGACGAAGAACAAACGACCCCAAATAACCAAGGAGTGAAGAAGTAATGACTACATTCTGGAGTCTCTGGATTATCGTGATTACTGTCGGTACGCTAGTTGGCTGTGCGATCCTCCTGACTTGGTGCGCTAAAGATAAAATGGGCGTCGAGGAAGGGGAAGACATGGGCCACGAGTACGATGGTATTCGCGAGCTTAACAACCCTCTACCAAAATGGTGGACATACTTATTTGTGAGCACGTTTGTGTTTGCCGCGGTATATCTGGCACTGTTCCCAGGCTTAGGTAACTTTAAAGGACTCCTAAACTGGCAGAGTTCGGATCAAACCGTACGTACGTTGGAAGAATCAAAAGAAGCCATCGCACGAGCACAAGAGAACAAGCAACTTAACCAATACGCTAAAGAGCTAGATGACGCGGACGCATACTTCGGCGAAGCATTTCGTGCCCTTGCGCATAACGCAGATGGTCTACGCCCTATCCCTGAGATTGCGCAAGATCCTGAAGCAATTAAGGTTGGTCAGCGTTTGTTCCTACAAAACTGTTCACAATGTCACGGCTCTGATGCTCGTGGTCAGACAGGTTTCCCTAACCTGACCGACAATGCATGGCTATATGGCGGCGAGCCAGCGGCTATCGTTACTACTATCATGCAAGGCCGTATCGGTCAGATGCCAGCGTGGAAAGATGCACTTGGCGAACAAGGTGTTCAAGAAGTTGTAAGCTACACGCTAAGCTTATCTGGACGTAAAGTGAATGCACGTGAAGCAGAAGCAGGTAAAGCTCGCTTCGTTGTGTGTGCTGCTTGTCACGGTACTGATGGTAAAGGTAACCCTGCTGTGGGTGCACCTGACCTAACGGATCAATACTGGTTATTCGGCGATTCGCGCGCTGCGGTAACGGAAACAGTTATGAATGGTCGCTCTGGTGTAATGCCAGCTTGGAAGGACATTCTAGGCGAAGACAAGGTTCAACTTGTTTCGGCATACGTTTGGAGCTTAAGTAACTCTGACAATAAGTAACATTTCAATAACAGCCCCTTTCATAGGGGCTGTCTTTCCTTTAAATTTAAAGCCTTACATTTTTTCATTTAGCTGTTGAGAACTTTTTTATGGTAAAGCCTTGGTATAAACAATTTTGGCCGTGGTTCCTGATCATCCTACCTCTGACGGTTGTAGTATGGACGGTCGTTACAGTAGTCGTATTCGCCAACAACTCGGTATCTTTGGTCGCTGAGGATTACTATAAAAAAGGCAAAGGCATCAATATCGACATCAGTAAAATGAATGTCGCTCGTGACCTTGGTCTTAACGCTACAGTCTCTTCTGATAAGAACACTGTTGTTATCGCTTTCAATAAAGGTGAGTTGCCTCACTTCCCTGCTTTAACTGCAACGTTCACACACCGTACGTTGCCAGATCGTGACTTCACGAAGCTGCTTACAGCAGATGCAAAAGGTAATTATCGTTTAACACCTGAAGATTCTATGCAGGGCCCTTGGTTCGTCGAGCTTGAACCACACAACAAAGAATGGATGATTCAAGGTCGAGTCGAGTTCCCTGCACAACCAACAATATTGATGAAGTAAGTCTATGTGTAAATCCTGTTACCACTGCGGTGAAGATGTACCAGCCAACACGGATTTCAAAGTAGAAATATTGGGTGAAATTCGCGACATGTGCTGCCCAGGCTGTGAAACTGTGGCACAAACCATTGTTGAAAGTGGTCTCGTCTCCTACTACCAATACCGAACTGCGCCAGCGGAAAAGGCAGATTTAGTTCCAGAACAGCTTCAAGCGCTCATTCATTATGACAATGAAGACGTTCAGTCAGAGTTTGTTCGTCATCATGAGAACACATCAGAAGTCACCCTTTCATTAGAAGGCGTATCATGCGCAGCATGTGCTTGGCTAATCGAAAAACAAGTATCAGGAGTGAAAGGTCTGGTCTCCATTCGTGTGAACACCACCACGAACCGAGCATTACTTGCTTGGGACAAAACACAAGTCCGCCTTAGTGAATTGCTCTCAGTGATTCACAGACTCGGTTATAAAGCTGCTCCGTTTGAAGCTGATAAACAAGAGGCTTCCTATCACCGAACCATGAAGCAATATCTCTATCGATTAGGTATTGCAGGTCTTGCGACAATGCAAGTGATGATGCTTGCGGTAGCGTTATATCTTGAAGTTTTTGGTGACCTAGAACCTGAATTCAAAAACTACTTCCGTTGGGTCAGTTTAATCTTTGCAACGCCTGTACTACTCTATTCAGCTCTTCCTTTCTACCTTAATGCATGGCGAAGCATCAAAGGTCGTACACTTGGTATGGATGTCCCCGTCTCCATCGCATTGATCTTCGCTTATGTAGCAAGTTTGGTCGCGACAGTTACCGAGCAAGGTGAAGTTTTCTTTGAATCCATTTCAATGTTTACCTTCTTCTTGTTGGTCGGTCGATTCTTAGAGATGCGAGCACGTCGTAAGGCGGCTGCGGCTAGTGGTAACCTTCTGAAGTTAATCCCTGCTATAGCTACCACGCTCGACGGTGAGCAAATCCCAGTAAAAACCTTAAAGGTTGGCGATCGTATTCGCGTTCTTCCTGGCGAACACATTCCTGCAGATGGAAAAGTGATTTCCGGTCGAATCCATATCGATGAATCTATGCTCACTGGTGAATCTATTCACGTGGTTAGGAAATCTGGTGACTCGGTATACGCCGGAACGTTGAATGGTGACGAATCTTTCGAGCTTGAAGTGACGAATTCAAAAGCGGATTCGATGATTTCAAATATTGTACGCCTTCAAGACGAAGCACAGCACTCCAAACCTAAGATTGCGGAGATCGCAGATGTCGTTGCACGATATTTTGTTGGTGCGATTCTTATCATTTCCGCAGGAACATGGTTCTACTGGCATCAAACTAAACCTGATGATGCATTTTGGATCATGTTGTCTGTGTTGGTTGCGACTTGTCCTTGCGCCCTTTCGTTAGCAACTCCAACTGCGTTAACTTGTGCAACGTCTCGTATGGGCAATTTCGGTATTTTGCTACGTAAGGGACACGTGTTCGAAACACTGTGCAAAATTAACCACCTTGTTGTTGATAAAACGGGGACACTTACCAAAGGCGATATCGAAATCAGTGAAACCAAAACCTTTACGAGCATAACCGAAGCCGAAGCACTAGCGATTGCAGCCGCGCTTGAAGCTCACGCAAATCACCCTATTGCTCGCGCATTTTCTGACTTTGGTCTAGAAGATGTTACCGTCAGTGACGTTCAAAATGTTATTGGTTCTGGGATTCAAGGAATTTGGGACAACAAGGTAGTAAAAATCGGTAGTGCTACTTTCGTTGTTGGCAACAATCGAGATGAAAGTAACGCTGTATACCTATCAGTGGATGATGCACATGCTGCGACGTTCTACTACCGCGATCCTATTCGTAAAGAGAGCAAAGCATTCATTCAACGTTTTGCTGATGCCGGTATCAAGACGACACTATTAACCGGTGACTCTTTGCAGAACGCAAATCCTGTTGCTGATGAAATGGGTATTGACCATGTGATCGCATCGGCAAAACCAGAAGATAAACTCGCGTATCTTAAAGGGCTAGACAAGAGCGACATCACAATGATGGTTGGTGACGGTATCAACGACGCACCTACGCTAGCTGGCGCACACCTGTCTGTCGCCATGGGTGGAGGTACCGATGTCGCAAAAGCATCTGCAGATATGACGCTTCTTGGCGATAATTTAGAGAAACTATTGGAAGCTAGATTGCTTGCGATACGTACAAGAAAGATAATCCGAGAAAACTTGGCTTGGTCTTTGGGATACAACCTGTTAATTTTGCCGCTGGCAGTCGCAGGTTTAGTCGCGCCATATGTCGCGGTAGTTGGTATGTCTGCGAGTTCTATTATCGTCGTATCCAACTCATTGCGTCTGCTTAAAGAGAAGTAAGTGAGAGATCTAGCATGGAAAGTCTTTACATTTTAATCCCTATTGCCATTGTGTTGGTCTGTGTCGCCGTCGCTATTTTCCTTTGGGCTGTTCGTAGTGATCAGTTTGAAGACCTAGAGCGACAAGGTCATAACATTCTTTTTGATGAAGAAGAAAAAACAACTAACAAGAAACCATAAGCTTACTTTATGAGCCCAGACTTTATTGGTGCATTCATGATCGGTCTCGTTGGGGCCGGTCATTGCATGGGAATGTGTGGCGGTATCGCTTCTTTGCTTTCAATGGGAGCACCAAACAACAAACCTTCACCAACCATCCCTCTCTTCTATAACTTAGGTAGGCTTGCAAGCTACGCATTGATTGGTGCTATCGTCGGTGGTGCAATCTCTGGCCTTTCTGAACTGAGCGGTCTAACCCAATCTCTTGCTTGGCTTCGTTTTGTCGCCGCACTTTTCATGATCTTAGTTGCACTCTATATCGCCAAATGGTGGCAAGGTCTATTGGTCATAGAAAAAGCAGGTCAACATATCTGGAAGTTTATCTCTCCAGCTGGAAAGAGCTTACTTCCCTTAAAGCATTCCTTTCACGCATTCCCATTTGGTTTTATTTGGGGATGGCTACCTTGTGGCTTAGTCTATTCAGCGCTTACATGGTCTGCCGTTTCAGGAAGTGCATTAAACGGTGGATTAATCATGCTAGCTTTTGGGCTCGGAACTCTTCCATCCATGTTGGCTATTGGGTACGGCGCAAGCCACTTTCAGAAATTGCAAAAATCGTTAATATTTAGAAACATCTCAGCATTAATCCTAATAAGCTATGGCATGTATACTGCCGCCGGCGCGATGAAGATGCTTGGTTTCATATAGCATCAAAGTCGTTTTCCATCATATTTTTGCTACCCTTTAGGAGTAAGCAGTGATAAAATATTGATGTATATCAAATAGTGAAAGGTTGTTATGATTTCTGAAAAACCTGCAACAAAGCGTATCCAATCAGGTGGTTGCGCGATTCATTGCCAAGATTGTAGCATTAGCCAACTATGTATTCCGTTCACTCTAAACGAGTCTGAGCTGGATCAGTTGGATCAAATCATCGAGCGAAAAAAGCCAATCCAAAAAGGCCAAGAGCTTTTTAAAGCAGGTGATGAGCTAAAATCTCTGTACGCTATCCGCTCTGGCACGATCAAGAGCTACACCATTACAGAGCAAGGCGATGAGCAAATCACTGCGTTTCATTTAGCAGGTGACCTTGTAGGTTTCGATGCAATTACGGGTGACCAACACCCAAGTTTTGCGCAAGCACTCGAAACATCAATGGTTTGCGAAATTCCTTACGAAATCCTTGATGATTTGTCAGGAAAAATGCCAAAGCTTCGCCAACAGATTATGCGTCTGATGAGTAACGAAATTAAGGGCGATCAGGAAATGATTCTTCTTCTTTCTAAAAAGAATGCTGAAGAACGTCTTGCTGCTTTCCTATACAACCTATCGACTCGTTTTTCACAACGTGGCTTTAGCCCTCGTGAGTTCCGCCTAACCATGACGCGTGGTGATATCGGTAACTACCTAGGTCTAACGGTAGAAACTATCAGCCGCTTGCTTGGTCGCTTCCAGAAATCTGAAATTCTGAGTGTAAAAGGTAAGTACATCACCATCTTAGATCATGATGCATTGATGGAACTAGCTGGCGTTAGCAAAGAGTAATTTGCCCTATCAATAGATGTAGCTCGAAAATGAGCTACATCATATTTCTTCTAAAATCCCTTCGAAAGTCCTCATATTCTTTCTCAAACTGAGCTACAGTAAAAATGTACCTTGTGTACTCCAATATACTGATTTACCTTAAATTCAGTGTTTGGTTTTACAATAATAAGTGGGCTTAGTTATGAGTATATACAGTAAGATCCTTGTTGTTGCTGACATCAATAACGATGAGCAGCCAGCACTTGCAAGAGCGGTCCAACTCGCTCGAAAAAGTGTATCCAGAAGCCGAATCACTTTCTTTCTGTCAATCTACGATTTCTCGTATGACATGACCTCAATGCTGTCGGTCGATGAAAGAGATGCTATGCGTCGCGGTGTTATCCACCAACGTGAACAATGGATGCGTAAGATAGCCCAACCGTATTTAGACGATAGCTTCGACTTTGATGTTTGTGTTGTTTGGCATAATCGCCCTTATGAAGCGATTATTGCTGAAGTTTTTGCCGGTAGTCACGACATCGTTATTAAGGGCACGCGTAAGCACGACGTCCTAGAATCCGTCATTTTCACTCCTACAGATTGGCATTTATTGCGTAAATGCCCTATCCCTGTACTTTTGATCAAAAATGCCGAATGGCCAGAACATGCGAAGATTCTTGCCTCTGTTCATGTTGGCTCTGAGAATCCAACCCACATTGACTTGAATGACTCAATGGTTGAGCGTCTGAAAGAAATCTCTAGTCGCCTCGACGCCGATCCATATCTTGTTAATGCATACCCGGTGACACCAGCTAACATCACTATTGAGTTACCAGAGTTTGATCCGATGACGTACACCGATGCAGTCCGTGGTCATCACTTAACGGCAATGAAAGCGCTTCGTCAGAAACACGGTCTGGATGAAGAACAAACGATAGTTGAGCAAGGCCTACCAGAGGACATCATTCCTACCACCGCCGAAAAACTAAACGCAGCAATGGTTATTTTGGGAACGACCGGACGTACGGGGCTTTCAGCCGTGTTTATTGGTAACACAGCAGAGCATGTAATAGATAAAATTAATTGTGATGTACTGGCATTGAAACCAAACGGCTACATCAGTCCGCTCGATCCAAATACAGCGACTTAGTGAGTTTTAACGCTATCAAGAAATAAAAATCCCCCAATAGTTGGGGGATTTTTTATCTATTCAATCCAAATGAATGAATCTAACAAAAGGCGGCTCATCTAGCCTCCTATTGTGGAATTAGATGTTGGTTACATCGATAAACATCGACTCATCAATGTTGGTTGAAGAAACCACTGCTTCACTGAACTCGTATTCTTCACGGCTACCCTCACGATCTAGTGGAAGGTTTTCAAAATCAAACAGTTCACGGTCAGCAAGCTGACTTGGGCTTACGTTTTGAATTGACTTGAAGATAGCTTCTACGCGACCAGGCGTTTTCTTGTCCCAATCAATCAGCATTGCTTTGATCGATTGACGTTGAAGGTTCTCTTGTGAGCCACATAGATTACATGGGATGATAGGGAAATCTTTGTGTTCCGCGTATTTAATCAAATCTTTTTCACGGCAGTACGTCAGTGGACGAATAACGACATTACGGCCATCATCTGAACGAAGCTTTGGTGGCATCGCTTTAAGACGAGAACCATGGAACATGTTCAAGAACATTGTTTCTACGATGTCATCCATGTGGTGACCAAGTGCTAGTTTAGTCGCGCCTATCTTCTCTGCAAAAGAGTAAAGTGTGCCACGACGAAGACGTGAACATAGACCACACGTCGTTTTACCTTCTGGCACTTTCTCTTTAACCACTGAATAAGTGTCCTTGTCTACGATGTAGTAAGGAATATTCAGCGTTTCAAAATAGTCTGGAAGAATGTGCTCAGGGAAACCTGGTTGTTTCTGGTCAAGGTTAACCGCTACCACTTCAAACTTGATCGGTGCTGCCTTTTGTAGATTCAGCAGGATATCAAGCATCGCGAATGAATCTTTACCACCGCTGATACATGCCATCACAACATCACCTTCTTCGATCATGTTGTAATCAGTAATGGCATTTCCAACATTTCTTCTTAGGCGTTTCTGAAGCTTGTTGAATTCTAGGGTTTCTTTTCTTGTATCTACTTGGTTCATTGCGGGCTCTCACATCGCCGATAAATCGACTAGGGCTTCCTAACATGGGTTTCTTTGGGGCGTGGATTATACGAGCTTTTTGCGCAGGATTAAATGTTTGTGTGACCGACTCGTCAATAAATACACTCTAAAGCAGTGTGATGTGCAATAAAAACTAAAAAGAGCTGCAATTGCAGCTCTTTGAAAAGTCAAATCACGATTATTTTTTCGCATTTGGTAGATAAGGTAGGACACGAGTCGTTGGCTGAGGCAAGGTCATGTGCCCCCCTGCACCGATGTCACTTAGTGCTACTTGGACTTTACCATTCACAATGGCTTTTTCTGTGCCATTGGAGAATCTGATGTTGTCATTCAACTCATCAGCAAACTCCATGGTCACGCCTTGAACTTCCGGAGTGAACCAGCCTGCAAACATACCACCAAGATCTTCAAGCAGAGCCTGCATTTGTGGCATTAAAGGCATGAGTTGCTCGTAAGATACGTTACCCTGTAATGGTTCTTTGGTCATCACAACTAAAGAGTAATCACATCGCGTATCTTTTGGTGTCTGAACGAAGACAAGCGGATTCGCTGATTTAAGATTCTTGTCGATCGGAATTGGAAGTTCTTTAGAAGCTGGAATCACAAATTCTTCGTAATGCTCTTCTTTTTCCATCCATGCTTTTTCTATCTCGCACAGTTGCTTGGTGTTTGCATCAACAAAGAACACGCCGACTTTGACGTCGTCATGCCCTTCTTTCGCATTGTTCTTCAATTGTGTATAGAGCTTGGAATACGTAAACATGTATTCTTGAGCTTGAGTTGCAGGCGATGCTAAGACCAGTACCGCACTGCCTAGTATACTTAGGCTTAACTTCTTCATCCGATCCGTTATTTCTTTATTGTGTCCAGTAAGCGTTATTGTGGCGAATCATTGCACGTAAGTCATTAACGTAGGCAATGCCACGCTCAGAATAAGCGAGTAAACCATGAGTCAGCTCTGATGCTGTCGCCACCGATAACAAATCCTTGTGTTTCCCTGCTAAATTCGCACGAATATCTCGTAAGTCCGCATACGCGCGGTTTCGGTTCACATTCATAAAGTATCCGTGTACGGACTCTTGTACCGAGTCAAACTTTTCTACTTCATGTGTTTTGCCTGCGCCACGTTTTGCAGGGACAATTCCGCAGCCTTTCTTATAACACCATTGACCAAATAAGTTGTTCGCTTGTGTGGCAAAACGAGAGGTTCCCCACGCAGATTCATTGGCAGCTTGGGTCAACACTAAGGCTTCTGGTAACACATTGACACGCTTGAGCATCTCATCTAACCAAGCTTGCGTTACTGTATTGTTCTTTAATGGGTAAGAATACAGTGCCGCTAAACGTTCAGCGTACGACGTTTGCTCTAAACTTACCTCTCCAACATTCAAAGATGTTAAGAACGAGCGCTCTTTTTCGATGCGTTGATTTTCTAAAGCAATTTTCGGTCTAAGGAAATCAAAGAAAGCAGTTTTCTTGTCTTTCGTGTCTTTGATCGAATTGAAATCCGGGATGTCACCAATATAAGGAAGGTGGGACAAATCTGGATGTGAAACCGGGCCATGCACAACTTGAGAGTCAATCGCCTTGCGATACTCTCGGTCATAATGCAGATAAGGTCCAACAGAAACTAAAGTGGCGGCTATTGTGATAGCCGCCACTCGTAAACTCATAGATTTTAAAGATTTAGGCATCAAACACCTGAGAATTACCATCGTGATCGTTATCATTTTTTTGTGTTGCTACGATCTTCAACTTGATACCAAACATTTCGCGGTACAGAATGCCCTTCAAATGGAAGAAGAACGGTAACACGAAAATCAAGCCGATTCCGTAGAACATTGCAGCAACAATAAACATCAACATCACGCCTAAGTAAAGCCCTGCGATAACAAAAAGCTTCTTATTGATTGCACGAAGCGATAAAAGAAGTGATTGCATCGGCGGTACTCTTTTCTCACAAATCAATAAGATAGAGTGACTAAATGCCAACGAAAGGTACAGAGATAGTAATGGGAAAATCATTCCCGCCACTCCCTGCATCATCAGACTAAACAGTGTTGCCAAAATCACAGGTACGGTAAATTGAAGACCTTTGCCTACGTGACGTACTTTTGTCTTCAAGCCCGCAACATGGCTCATTGCCATCAAACTGATACCCGCATAAATCGGCGCACTGATCACTTCATAGCTAAAATTCGCAACGTATATAGCAGACACGATATCTGTTGTGAATGACTCAGGATCTTGAAGGGCATCTAGAATGATGCTTGGATTGCCTAACTGAAGTTGTAGTGCAATATAAAAAATGCCTAACTGAACGAATAGCAATAAGATAATAGCCGGAGAGAAGGACAAGAATTGTTGGATCGTGATGCGCCAAGCTTCACTAAAAACAGCCCCGGCTTTTAGTTCGTATTGGCCAGAAAGAGCGCGCTCTACACTCCCTCCAAGATTAAAATCTTTCTCAAAATCGTTGTTCATATGTTATCCAAGGCTAACTTGTAAAATTTATGCTGGAAAACCAGCTAATTAATAAGGGCGTCATTATAAATGAAATCTTTGCATGTCTAAAATCATAACTACGCCTGAATGCTTGCAAATTTCATCATTTGGTCGATAATTAACCACTCGCAAATCTATGAAATAGAAAACATTTGCTAGCGAAATTAATACCTAGAGAAATGATAGTGAAAGCACAAATAGTGTCATAAAAACAGTATGGTAAGGAATGTTTACTTTTGCCTGCAAAATTTTTTCTGTTTCAAGATAAGAAAATGCTTTGATTTCACAATTTTGGTGATTATGATGCGCGCCTCAAAAGTGAATGACTAATGTCACATCAATTGGATCCACCCCAACTGAACGTGGGAGAAATACAGACGTTGAACGCTAAACAGCAAGCAGGAAAGCCAGTAGTTCGTCTATCTGGTATTAGCAAAAGTTTCGATGGCAAGGAGATCATCGGTAATTTAAATCTGGATGTTAATCATGGTGAGTTTCTAACGATTCTTGGTCCATCAGGTTGTGGTAAAACAACAGTTTTACGCATGATTGCGGGCTTTGAAACGGCAGACAACGGACAAATCGTACTAGATGACCAAGATGTAACACAGGTTCCTGCAGAGCAAAGGCACGTCAACACGGTATTTCAGAGTTATGCACTCTTCCCTCATATGACCGTATTCGAAAACGTTGCATTTGGTCTTCGTATGCAGAAAACCCCTGCAGCAGAGGTCGAGCCACGAGTGATGGATGCTTTACGTATGGTTCGCCTTGAAAAAATGGCGCAACGTAAGCCTCACCAACTTTCTGGTGGTCAGCAACAACGTATCGCGATTGCGCGTGCGGTTGTTAATAAGCCGAAAGTGCTGCTGCTAGATGAATCTCTATCTGCACTTGATTACAAACTACGTAAACAAATGCAAATCGAGCTTAAACAGCTTCAGCGTCAACTTGGTATTACCTTTATCTTCGTTACGCACGATCAGGAAGAAGCCCTATCGATGTCTGACCGCATTATTGTTATGCGCGACGGTGTTATCGAGCAAGACGGTTCTCCACGTGAGATTTACGAAGAGCCTAAGAACCTATTTGTTGCTCGCTTTATCGGTGAGATCAACGTATTCAACGCAACCATGCTAGAGCGTATCGATGAGAAACGTATCCGTGCAGAAATCGAAGGCGTTGAATCTGTTGTTTACTACGATCAAGAAGCACAAGCCGGTGACAAACTACAAGTACTACTTCGCCCAGAAGACTTACGCATCGAAGAGATCAAAGAGTCTGAAGAAAAAGGCATCGTAGGTCACGTAACAGAGCGTACCTATAAAGGTATGACGCTTGATTCAGTTATCCAGTTGGATTCAGGCATGCGCGTGATGGTAAGCGAATTCTTTAACGAAGATGATCCAGATGTGGACCACTCCCTCGGCCAGAAAGTCGCTATTACTTGGGTTGAGAGCTGGGAGGTAGTACTAAATGATAAGCAAGAAGCTTAATCTTCAGAACGCGATCATTACCCTAATCGTTGGCTGGCTAACACTGTTTGTGTTGGTACCAAACCTAATGATTATTGGTACGAGTTTCTTGACGCGTGATGAAGCGAACCTAATTGAATTAACGTTTACTTTCGATAACTACCTTCGCCTTCTCGATCCTTTGTACGCAAAAGTGTTGATGCACTCTTTCTACATGGCGATCATTGCAACCTTGTTGTGTTTGGTGATTGGTTATCCATTTGCTTACATCGTAGCGAAAATGCCGGAGAAATGGCGTCCGTTCATGTTGTTCTTGGTAATTGTGCCGTTCTGGACTAACTCTCTGATCCGTACTTACGGTCTGAAGATTGTTCTCGGTACTCAGGGCATTTTGAACAAATCGTTGATGGCGATGGAAATCATCGATAAGCCGTTGCGTTTAATGTATACCGAAACGGCAGTAATGATTGGTCTTGTGTACATCCTACTTCCATTTATGATTCTGCCGCTTTACTCGGCGATCGAGAAGTTGGACAACACTTACATCGAGGCAGCAAAAGACCTTGGTGCAAACAAGTTCCAAACAATTACACGAGTGATTCTACCTCTGACAATGCCTGGCATTATCGGTGGCTGTTTGTTGGTTCTATTACCTGCACTTGGTATGTTCTACATCTCTGATCTTCTTGGCGGAGCGAAGAATCTACTGATTGGTAACGTGATTAAGAGCCAGGTATTGAACGCTCGTGACTGGCCATTTGGTGCTGCGACCAGTATCGCCCTCACCTTCGCAATGGCTGTGATGCTTTATGCTTACTACAGAGCAGGCAAACTATTGAATAAGAAAGTGGAGCTAGACTAATGGGACGCACAGTTAGATTTAGCTTTATGGCGCTGGTATATGCGTTCCTGTATCTACCAATCATCGTCTTAATTGTTAACTCATTTAACGCCAATAAGTTTGGCATGAAATGGGGCGGTTTCACTACAAAATGGTACGAAACCTTAGTAAATAATGACAGCCTAATGCAGGCTGCGTGGCACTCATTGAACGTCGCGGTATTTTCCGCAACAGCTGCTACTATTATAGGTAGCTTGACAGCCGTTGCTCTATTCCGTTATTCGTTCAAAGGTAAAGGCGCGGTAAACGGCATGTTGTTTGTCGTAATGATGTCTCCAGATATTGTAATGGCGATTTCATTACTTGCTCTGTTCCTAGTTTTAGGTGCGCAGCTTGGCTTCTTTACTCTTTTGATTGCACACATCACCTTCTGTCTACCTTTCGTGGTTGTGACAGTATACAGCCGCTTAAATGGCTTTGATGTGAAGATGTTGGAAGCAGCAAAAGACCTTGGTGCAAGTGAGTGGGTAATCTTGAAGCAGATCATCCTTCCTCTTGCTAAACCAGCGGTTGCTGCCGGTTGGTTACTGAGCTTTACCCTGTCTCTGGACGACGTAATTATTAGCTCGTTCGTAACAGGTCCAACATACGAAATCCTACCATTGAAGATTTACTCAATGGTTAAGGTGGGCATTTCACCAGAAGTGAACGCCCTCGCGACGGTCATGCTGATTGTTTCTTTGGTCTTGGTAGTAATTTCTCAGTTGCTAGCAAGAGAAAAAGTGAAGTAGAATCCGCAGCCGTTAACATCGCGAAACAGAATGGTTACATGCCATTCTGTTTTTCTATCTACCGTCCAAAATTAATTGGACAACGTTTGGTTTGGAGCTAACGTCAATGAAAAAATGGGCTACTCTATTAGCTGGTAGTGCATGTGCGCTTTCTCTGTTCTCTGGTACAGCGGCAGCGGATGATAAAGAATTAGTATTTATGAACTGGGGTCCTTACATCAACAGTAATATCCTAGAACAATTTACTAAAGAAACTGGCATCAAAGTTATTTATTCGACTTACGAGTCGAACGAGACTTTGTATGCAAAGCTAAAAACTCATAACCAAGGTTATGATCTAGTGGTACCTTCCACTTACTTCGTAGCGAAGATGCGTGACGAAGGTATGCTACAAAAGATCGATAAGACTAAGCTGAAAAACTTCGGCAACCTAGATACAAACTACCTAGATAAGCCTTACGATCCAAATAACGACTACTCTATTCCTCACGTTGTTGCGATTACAGGTCTAGCGGTTAACGCTGACATGTATGATCCAAACGACTTCCAAAGCTGGGCTGACCTATGGAAACCTGAGCTTGAAGGTCAAGTAATGCTAATGGATGACACTCGTGAAGTGTTCCACATTGCACTACGCAAACTAGGTTATTCAGGTAACTCTACGGATCCAAAACAAATCGACGAAGCATATGCAGAGCTACAAAAGCTAATGCCAAACGTTCTAGTATTTAACTCTGACAACCCAGGTGCTCCATACATGTCTGGCGAAGTTGGCGTCGGTATGCTTTGGAACGGCAGTGCAGCAGCAGCTCAAAATGAAGGCATGAACCTAAAGCTTGTGTTCCCTAAAGAAGGCGGTATTGGCTGGGTTGATAACTTCGCAATCTCTTCTGGTGCGAAGAACGTAGAAGCAGCTCACAAGATGATCGACTTCCTACTACGTCCAGAAATCGCAGAGCAAATCTCAGCGGATACGGGTTACCTAACTGCGGTTGCAGAGTCCAACGCTAAATTCAAAGACGTTGCACCACTGTTCCCTTCTCAAGAAGATCTTGACCGTGTTGAATGGCAAGACTCTGTTGGTGATATGACAGTGAAGTACGAAGACTACTTCCTGAAGCTAAAAGCGGGTCAATAATCTGATCTTGCTTAATAAGCCATCTACTAAATGAAAATAGGCAGCAATACGCTGCCTATTTTTGTAATTGACTGATATAATTGTATGTTGCTAGGTTTATTTGACTCAAGTTCAAACATTATTGACTATTCACATGGTAATGACGTTTGTTGAATCAGATAAACAGAATTGTGCTTATCGCAACATGGCTCAAATCGTTATTTGTTACTAGTATTGATTTGTCCTGTTGCTGAACAAAACGGAAAACAAATGAAAAGTAAATTCTACGCAAGCGCACTGTGTGCGGCGACGCTAATCGCTACCCCTGCAATGGCTGCTGATCAAGAACTGTATTTCTACAACTGGTCGGAATACATTCCAAACGAAGTTCTTGAAGACTTTACAAAAGAAACCGGTATCAAAGTTATCTACTCTACGTACGAGTCTAATGAAAGCATGTACGCGAAGTTGAAAACTCAGGGTTCTGGTTACGACTTGGTAGTACCGTCTACCTATTTCGTATCAAAAATGCGTAAAGAAGGCATGTTGCAAGAGATCAACAAAGAGAAACTGTCTCATTTTGCTGATCTAGACACTAACTTCCTGAACAAACCGTTCGACCCAAATAACAACTACTCTATCCCATACATTTGGGGTGCGACTGGTATTGGTATCAACGCTGACATGCTAGATAAGTCTTCTGTGACTAAATGGGATGACTTCTGGGATAGTAAGTGGGAAGGCCAACTGATGCTGATGGATGATTCTCGTGAAGTATTCCACATTGCATTGACTAAACTTGGTTACTCACCAAACACGACTAACCCAGACGAAATCAAAGCGGCTTATGAAGAGCTGAAGAAGCTGATGCCAAACGTATTGGTGTTTAACTCAGACTTCCCAGCGAACCCTTACCTAGCGGGTGAAGTATCACTTGGTATGCTTTGGAATGGTTCTGCTTACATGGCTCGTCAAGAAGGCGCGAACATCGACATCATCTGGCCAGAAAAAGGCACTATCTTCTGGATGGACAGCCTAGCAATTCCTGCTGGTGCTAAGAACGTTGATGCTGCTCATAAGATGATCGACTTCCTACTACGTCCTGAGAACGCAGCTAAAATTGCACTAGAGATTGGTTACCCTACTCCAGTGAAAACAGCGCACGACCTATTACCGAAAGAGTTTGCTAACGATCCTAGCATCTTCCCACCACAAGAAGTGATGGACAGCGGTACATGGCAAGACGAAGTTGGTGAAGCAAGTGTGCTTTACGATGAGTACTTCCAAAAGCTAAAAGTAGACAACTAATCAGTCTGTCGAAATAGTTTAGAAAAGCGGCTTCGGTCGCTTTTCTTGTATCTGAAGTAAGCGCTTTGTATCTCAAGCGACTCCGCTAGACAGACAAAGTGCCAGAATACAAAAAGGCATCAAATTACTTCGATGCCTTTCTTATTTGTATGTCCTGCCAATTTGTTTATGCGCTGGCTTGGTTTTCCAGAGCAAGAATTTCGTCTACCAACCTCGGTACTTCAATGCTGGCTTTGCCATAGCGTTTTTCTTCAAACTCACTTTCAACCGCACTTGGTTCCAGATTGATTTCAATCGTATGTGCACCATGCATCTTGGCATCATGAACAAAACCAGCTGCTGGATACACTACACCGGACGTACCGATAGAAATAAACAAATCTGCCTCTTCTAGTGCAGCGTAGATCTCCCCCATACGCAAAGGCATTTCACCAAACCAAACAATGTGTGGGCGCATTTGGGCTGGAATCTGGCAACAATGGCACAACTCCCCAGTTTCAATATCCTCTGAGTGCTCGATAACTTGGTTTGACTCACTACAGCGCGCTTTAAGTAACTCGCCATGCATGTGAATAATATTGGCGCTACCACCTCTCTCGTGGAGATCATCAATGTTTTGAGTGATGATTGTCACTTTGCCTGCTAACTCTTTTTCAAGGCGCCCTAACGCGGTATGAGCAGCGTTTGGTTTAATATCTTCACCCTGCAGTTTTTTGCGACGTTGATTGTAGAAGCCTTGAACAAGATCCGGATCGCGGATAAAACCTTCTGGCGTAGCTACGTCCTCGATACGGTGATTCTCCCAAAGACCATCTTGAGCTCGAAATGTTTGAATACCAGACTCAGCTGAGATACCTGCGCCAGTAAGTACTACAATATTTCTATAAGGGAAATTCATAACTTATCCTTGTTGTTCTTTTTCGTTAGCTTAACACTGAAAGAATAACAACAGTAGTAATATGGATTAGACCATGGTCGTAGTGGTCATGACTAGAATGATAAATTGAGAGGCAAAACAATGAGGCGTGTATCTCTTGTCCTTATCCTATTAAGTACTTTAGCAGGGTGTCAGCTTACAAACGTTGAGGGTGAATTCGACGACGTAAAAGTAAAAGTGAGTACCAATGATAATAATAAACATCCGGGTCATGGCGGAGATTTTTGCCCACCGGGTCAAGCTAAGAAAGGAAACTGTTAAATTAAAACAGCGGTACAATGTATGCCACTATTTTAATTAGACTTCTTCGTTGGGTGGAGCGCGATAACTATCAATTTGCGCTCCATTCTACTCCAACTGGCTTTCAGGAGCTGGACTCAGATCGCCCAGTTCTTCAAACCTTTACACGAAAGCACTCTCTCTAACCATTTTTAGGTTACTCGGATATGCTAACGAGTAATCCGCCCTGCTTTAACGTCTTCTAGCCAACGTCCTTCAATAAGATATGGTGGCAGCCAACCTGTTTCTACTGACAATCGGTTTCCTTTGTCATACCACATACATGCCATACCAAGCAGAGGGAAATTGATGAATGTACGAATGCCTATTCGCTCCGGACCAAGTTCTCGAAGATGATATTGTTCCTGCAGCTTCAAGTTCTTAATCAGCACTTCTTCGAAGTCATAACCAATGTCGGTTGTCAGGGCAGCATAGGTTTCTAGAATTCCCATGGCGATTTCCATTGCCCAATCGTCACCCTGAGCAATGGCCAAATCCATTGCTTCGACTAGTTTATCCGGGTAATCGGAAGTACGATGATGAAAAGACTGAATGACATCCACCAACATGTAAGACAGTTCTCCTGCTTTAGTAGAGCTTTGTTTCATGAGAGAAATCGGAAAGTTCGCCAACAGATCCATACTGGATTTATCGCGCACGATGACAGAAATGAAATAAGCATCTAGCCACATTGAAGGAGAAATAAAACCAGTATCTAGGATACCTTTACCTTCCCAGGTCACTAGCGGGTATCCGGGTATTTGAATACTCTGAGGTTCATCAGTCTTCATCGCGAGCCGATGATAAAAAGAACGCATTAGTGACGCTTCATAGAGACAAAGTGTTCCGACTTGTTCATTGGTATCAGACTGGGGAAGCCATGAGTACCACCTTACGATATCTTTATGCAGGTCAGCCATATCATTAAGGTTCTCTCTCCTAACTAAAATCCTTTTTTTCCTTTTATTAAGGTCATCATTGATCTCATTGATTAACTCCAACTCATGTTCTGGTTTCAAGTTAGGGTTTGACTTACGTTGAACTAGTTTGAGCACGTTCCTAGACCTCACTAATTGCGGTTTTATTAATTGAAAATTCTCTCACTTTCAAAGTATCGACATCATCATTTATTGGAGTTTGAACATGTAAATACTTGATTGGGGTTCCGTCATAGGCTGCTTTCTTAATTTTGTTCCCGGCACGCCTTTCTGTTGTTCCAAACCCCTTCTCACTCATCAGATCAATTATTGCAGCAGCATACTTACTCGTTCCTTGCTGATACGCTTCATTGCCAATCTTCCTGCTACCCAACGGGCTGTTGCCTCCCTTAGCCTCTACGACAATGATTTCACCTGGTGGAGGGCCTTCGACCTCATAAACCATATCGAAGTCACCGGGCTTAGAGCCTGATGTTTCGATATCTTCAGGGTGCAATAGCTTGGCGGTTGGATACTTACTTCTAACAAAGTCATCGGCCGCCAACTCACCAATTTTTGCAGACTGCTCATTGATCTTGGCTATTTGAGCATTATGACCTTCTGCTTCTCTTGCATCCACCGCCTCTTTGCGCATCTTCAAACACTTCTCGATTTTTTCTTTATTGCGATCTGTCAGTTCATATTCGTTGATGTTTAGTTCCGAATTTTCTTTGTATTCTGCTTTATTAAGTACAAGATCTTCGGTGAAGATTGTGCAGCCCTGCTCGCCATCTGACCTCTCAGAGTCCAGTACATGTGCATTTACAAACTCCTCTATACCAACTACGTACCGAACTTCTTGTTTGCTGCCATCTGACTGATTGAAGTGACGATAAAAGGTGATTTCGTTTTTCTGGCAATCAATATGATCGATATCGTATTCATATCTGATGTGGTTTTTGCCATTGGGTTTACGAATCTTAACTTGTGAACGAACACCATCTTCCCCAACAGATGTTTCTTTAGCTGCTTGCAATACACGGTTGCACAACTCTTTGGGTACTTTGCCTTGAGAATGGATTTCAACCAACATTTTAGATAAACGTTTTAAACCTTCATTGCATAGTAGCCCTGTAGGGTCAATCCATTGAATAGGGTTAATTGCATACTGATAATGGTTAATGCCGCCCGCAATGCTTATTGGGTCTTGTTGAATAAAGCGGCCGAGGGTCGGATCATAGTAACGTGCTAAATTGTAATGTAACTGGGTTTCGCAATCGAAGTATTGCCCCTGAAACCTGAGCGGGTTAACGACTTCTTCAATATCAATGTGCGCATATCCAAACGTGTCGTAAGTCGCTTGCCATACTGTCCTTCCGTCAATATCTTTGAGTACTTCTGGCTTTCCGACTTGGTCACATTGATAAAAGTACGCATGGCCATCTTCATACAACGCTAGGGGGATATAAGTTTCAGGTTGATAGAAGTACCAACGGAATGAACCTGAAAAATACTCACCAATCAAACGTTCTCCTTCCCAGAAGAACTCACGAATTCCATTTTCGGAGATTTTCCTTGTCCGTCGACCAAGAGCGTCATATTCAAATTGACATATACCTTTGAATAAGTGCACTTCTATCAATTGATTCAAGGCGTCAAAGACTCGAGTTTGGGTGTAACAGTTCCCTTCTGCTGAAACTTGATTCCCCTGGGAGTCATATTTGTATCTCATGTTGCCATACATATCGACTCGGTCTGAATGTACTTCGCAATCAGGAAGTTGGGGGTTTCCAAAGCTATCAAAACAAAAAGACTGAATATCTCTTGGGGAATTTACACGTATGAGCTGCCCAAGTTTATCGTAATGAAAATGTGTCTTTCCAAACACGCTATCGACAATAGTAGATATGTGATTACTTGCGTTGAATAAGTAACTCTTTTTCCTATCGAGCCAAGATTGTTCTTTCAAACGCCCAATACCATCGAATACCTTATTCTCTATAAAGTCATTGCTTTTAATGGCGCAGATTCTGCCGGTTTTGTCATAGTTGAATTTCACCTTATGTCTCGCATCATCTCCAATAATGACAGCAGACACTTGTCCATATCGATCATATTCGTATCCGACATTCGTTTGATCCGGCAACGATACCTCTCGCAACTTACCGAGGCGACTATATTCTTGGGTGAATTCGAACTGCCCTTGGACGCGCTTTATTTGGTTTCCTGATGGGCTGTAATGATATTGAAGAGTTTGATGCTTATTGGAGGCAAAAGTAATTTTCCCACTTAGGGTGTGACTGAAGTGACTTTCGTTGATATAGCGACCATTTCCAGCCCGAACATTAGACAAATAACCTGCATCATCATACCTGTATAGCACTGTCCGTTCATGAACTTGTTTTTCGGCAATCCTTCCCATCGAATCATAGCGAAACTTGGTTTCTATCCCATCAAAGCCTTGGGTTGAGATCAATTCCCCTTCTTGATCGTAAGAAAAGCAAAATTCCAATCCATCACTACGTATAAGTTTGGTGAGGTTTCTTTCCTCATCATATTCATAGAAAAAGCTACTCCCATCAGCAAGCACGACACCTTCTTGCTGGTTTAGCTGTCCCCAAACAATTTTTGTGACGCCTTCGGGCGTTGATACTCTTACTACCCGGCTGTACTCATCGTAGGAATACTCTTCACTAAAGCCTGTTTTGTCACTCTCGTTATAAAACTGCACGCTCGTGCGTTTGCCAGTATCGTCATAAGTTAACGAAGCAATACAGCCATCGGGGTAAGCGATACCATTGATCCAACCATTTTCATTGTGGCTATACCGAATCAAAGTCCCATTAAGCTCGTGGGCTACGACTCGTTGCTGCTTATCCCACCACCATTGTTTAACCTCTCCATCAGAGCAAGTGCTGCGGATGATATGACCGTACTTGTCGTATTCATACTTAGTCATGCACCCTTGAGAGTCGCTGTCCCATACTCGCTGTCCAAGGGAGTTATAAAAAACCTGCTCTGATTCGCCATCTGGCGTAATGACCTTAGTGAGTTGCCCCAGCGAGTCATACTCGTAGGCATTTATCGCACCAGAGGAATGCGACTTCGATACTAATTGACCTTGAAGGTTATACTGGTAACTTGTTTTGGTGTTGTCTGGATAGGTTTCGGTGACTTTCCTTCCTAAGTCGTCATAATCAAATGTCCATTTCCTTCCACTAGGACTGATTTTCTCTAATAACTTTCCCTGTTCATCATGGACAAATCTCCACGTGTCATTAAAAGAATTTGAGTATGATGAATGTGGAGGATGAAAAGAAAATTGGTAGTCATATACGCCTAGGTCACCATAGTTTCTAATACAGACGGCTTCAGTATCATCCCCCTCCCAAACAAAATGATGGGCAAAGCCTGTTGGTCTAACTCGTTTGGTGATGAGGTGTGAATGGTTGTAATAATAATGCTCAGTCAACTTCCATTGATTTGACGCTTTAACAAGATCAGAGTCAGAGTTGTACTCAAAAGTCGCTAACGCTTTTCCTGTATTAGGTAGGAATAATTCGACCAAGCGACCTTCATCATTATATTGACACTCTATCGTCGGTTGTTTATTCGTCGCAATTCGAATCAAGCGATGGTTTTGTGAATACTCAAGCTGATAGTTTGAAAAGATGTCAGATCGAATTTCTCTTAATAACCACTTTTCGCGCTTCAGCTCAAATCGGTATTGATTACCGTTTGCTAAAGTAATAACTCTTGTCACTGAGTTTAAAAAATGACAACTTGCACCAACGTAAATTTGATAACTGGTTGCACCGACTGACACTGGCGAAAAGCTGATGACATCAGCAAGTTCATTTATGAACTCCCAATTTATTACGGTTCCTTTTTCGTCATGGTTATCTTTAAGATCGAATGAAAAGTTGTGCCTCCAACCATAGCCCAACCCTTGATCGGTATCCGAGACACTCGAGCGGTATGTTCTCGACCATACAAAACCGTTCTGTAGTTCTACGTCCGTTAACGTCAGTATCTCCTCGCCACTAACTAAGGATACTGGGTCACCTGCTTTTTGGTCTTTTTCACAGCTCTCTTTTTGTGGTTTGGCTGACATTGCATCGACCGTAGCCTGCTGCTTTTGATCGGCTTTTAGGGGTTGTTTGCTACTCACTTTGGTAGACGAATTTGGGGGATTTGTCACCCCTGTTGCCATCACATGTTCTTTTGAAGGTGGGATGAAAGAAGCTTTTAATTTGCCGTTGAGCAACGCTTCTGAAAGACGAGGTAAGTAGCTATCAAATGGCGATTCTGTTTCAACAAGCTGTGGTGGAAATTCCCCTATTTGATAGAAGAGTCTTTCGATATCAGAAGCTTCTGCATCCTGAAACCCTAGTAAGAAGTCTTCTGCAGCGATCAGAGAGTTGAATTCGACTAACTCTCCATTAGGTGGGTTTTCACTCGATAAATGATATAGCGCACCAGATGTACTGATTAGGGGAAGAATGAACTGAGGAACCATAGCTGTAACGTGTTAGTCCTTTACTATTGCCTGTAGATAACAACTTTGTGCTGGCCTTGACACGCTTGTAGACCACTGATTTTCTTAGCGCTACACACTCTAACGACACAAATAAATCTGAGTAAATGAACAATAGTGGTGTTGTGAGTGATATCCCGTCACGTAGAACCGGTATTCTCACGTTGTAGTAAATCTTTGAGGCTCCTCCATGAATATCAAAACGATCAAACAATCCTTAGTAATTCGCTTGTTTGAGACGAAATGTCAGATTTGTAAGACGAATCTTATGTTCAAGGCATAAAAAAGCCCCGCGATTGCGAGGCTTTTAAACAGAAACACCGTTTTAAAGGTTTGGACCTGTAGACGGTCTGTGCGGCATATTGTTGCGCAGTTGGTTCATACCTTGGTACATACGTAGGAACCACACTAAAATCGCCAACGCGGCGAACAGCATACCAATCCAAGGGATAAAGTACGCAACAGAGTCTAACAACGTACTGTGCATCCAATAATCACTCACACCAATTAACACACCATTTGATGTTGCTACCGTAACAATAAGAACAACAAAGAACGTTAGGTATAGGAAGAAAGTACGAATCAAGCCGTAGTAATGTGAGTTCACTACGTCGCTGTCTTCGCCTTTATCCAAACGGTACCCAGCGTAAATGATTGCGACAACGCCTGAGATCAAGAACGTAAACGGGGTCAAACAACTCAGGATGTACGCAACCCAAATCCCGTTATGAGGTTTGTTCATTCGTCTTCGCTCCTTTTGGTTCCGTGTTTGCCGTATCTGTTTCGCCCATCGCTTCTTTGGATTTCACTTCTTCATACCAAAGATCGTGGTGCTCTTTCGCCCATGTCTCATCAACTTCACCAGTAACCATGCCTTCTAGTGCACCTTCCATACCGAATAGACCGATGTAGATGTGGAAGATAAAGCCACAAATTAGGATAAGAGCAGAAATCGCGTGAACAAGGTTAGACAGTTCCATATCGCGACGAGTTTGGCCGAAAATTGGGAAATCCAGAATTAAGCCACTCACAGCTGCGATAGCACCGAAGAAGATCAACAACCAGTAAATTGCCTTTTCACCACCGTTCGAGAAACCAGCTGATGGGTGCGTGCCTTTGTGTTTACCAACCATGCCGCCCATTTTCATGAACCAACGAATGTCAGTCATGTTAGGGATAGATTTGCGCCACCATTTCAGTAGAACAAACATCAGCAAGATGAAGAACAGCGGGCCCATATAGTTGTGGTACTGCTTCGCCAACATGACGATGAAGCCCCAGAACTCAGTTGGTACGTACGGCTTCAAGAAGTGCTTACCGTAAACCAGCATCAAGCCACTGAATGCCAGCGTTAAGAAGGTAAACGCCATGCTCCAGTGAAGTGCACGGTCTAGACGAGACCAACGCTTAATCTTTCTGCCAGTACGTGGCTTACTTAGCATCAGAGGACCTACGAATACATAAGCCATGATAACCATTGCGATACTGCCGAAAATCGCGACAGCGCCCGCAGGAGACATCCATTTCTCTTTAAGAATGTACCAAGTCTCACCCGGAGTACTAATCAGCACACCGTGTTCCGCTGATTTCGACGTGGTATAGCCTTCTTGCCCCTCTTTGACCTGACGCCAGAAGTCTGCACCTGCAAGTTGTGTCATCTCCTGTTGTACCACTGGAGAAGTGTCTTCTTGCGCAGACGCTGGCATAGCAAAGGTCAGCAGTAATGCTGTCATCATAGACAGCATTACAAGAGACGCACGTTTAAGAGTATTTAACATGTGTCTCTCCTACTTAGCTTTTGGTTGCGTCGTAAGAAAGATCGTTACCGTCTGTCCAACCTGCGTTTTTCGCACCACGCTCAACCACACGTTGACGGAAGATATCAGATACTTTCTCTGCATCACCCGCTAGCAGTGCTTTTGTTGAACATAGTGACGCACACATAGGTAGCTTACCTTCAGCAATACGGTTCGCACCGTATTTCTCACGCTCTTCTACAGAGCCAGGTTCTGTGTTTGGACCACCTGCACAGAAAGTACATTTGTCCATTTTGCCACGCTCACCGAAAGATGCTTGTTTCGGGAACTGAGGCGCACCGAATGGACAAGCGAACAGACAGTAACCACAACCGATACAAAGATCTTTGTTGTGAAGAACGATGCCGTCTTCCGTATGCTCGAAACAGTCAGCTGGACAAACCGCCATACAAGGCGCATCTGTACAGTGCATACAAGCAACAGAGATTGAGTTTTCACCTGGTTCACCGTCGTTCAGTGTTACCACGCGACGACGTTGAATGCCCCACTCAAGCGCATCATCGTTTTCGTTCTTACATGCAGTAACACAGCCGTTACACTCGATACAGCGTTTGGTGTCACATAGGAATTTCATTCGTGCCATTGTCAGACTCCTTACGCTTTACGAATGTTACATAGGGTTACTTTAGTTTCCTGCATCAAAGTAACAGGGTCGTAACCGTAAGTGGTCGCAGTGTTCGCTGCTTCACCAATCACGTATGGGTCAGTACCTTCTGGGTACTTATGGCGTAGATCTTCACCTTCGAACTTACCGCCAAAGTGGAATGGAATGAACGCCAGACCCGGTTTAACACGACGAGTGACCATCGCTTTCACCTTAATGCGACCTTTCTCTGCACCTTCAACCCAAACGTCATCGCCATCTTTGAAGCCAAGATCGTTTGCGTCTTTCGGGTTCACTTCAACGAACATTTCTTGTTGAAGTTCAGCAAGCCATGGGTTTGAACGTGTTTCTTCACCACCACCTTCGTACTCAACCAAGCGACCAGAAGTCAGGATGATTGGGTATTCGCCAGACTTGTCTTCTTTCTGGATAGACTTGTAAAGCGTTGGTACACGGAAGATTGCTTCTTTGTCGTCCCAAGTTGGGTAATCCATTACAAGGTCACGACGTGGTGTGTATAACGGCTCACGGTGTAGCGGTACGCGGTCTGGGAATGTCCAAACAATCGCACGCGCTTTCGCGTTACCAAATGGGATACAACCGTGCTTGATTGCTACGCGTTGGATACCGCCAGACAGGTCAGTTTTCCAGTTTTTACCTTCTGCTGCTGCTTTTTCTTCAGCCGTTAGGTCATCCCACCAACCAAGCTGTTTGATTAGCTTGTCAGAGAACTCTGGGTAGCCGTCTTTGATTTCACAGCCTTTAGAGTAGCTGTCTTCAGCAAGTAGGCTTTGACCTTCGAATTCGACACCGAAACGCGTACGGAAGTTACCGCCACCTTCTGCAACCGTCTTCGACGTATCGTACAGAATGTGTGTGCCTGGGTGCTTCATCTCTGGCGTGCCCCAACATGGCCAAGGTAGACCGTAAGTCTCACCATTCACAGGACCACCCTCTGCTTCCAGAGATGTCTTGTGGAATGTGTGCCAGTTTTGTTGGTGCGCTTTTAGACGCTCTGGGCTTTGACCTGTGTAACCGATCGTCCACATGCCTTTGTTGAATTCGCGAGTGATGTCTTCAATCACTGGCTGGTTGTTCTCAACACGGATGTTCTTGAACAGCAGATCTTCATAACCTAGCTTCTTAGTTAGCAGGTACATGATTTCGTGGTCAGGTTTAGATTCGAACAATGGTTCGATAACCTGATCACGCCACTGAATAGAGCGGTTAGAAGCAGTTACACTGCCGTGTGTTTCGAACTGAGTCGTTGCTGGAAGCAGGTAAACGCCGTCAGTACGATCGTTCATTACCGCTGCGACTGTTGGGTATGGGTCAACAATAACCATCATATCCAGCTTCTGCATCGCTTTCTTCATCTCAGGACCACGAGTCTGAGAGTTTACTGCGTGACCCCAGTAGAACATTGCACGGATGTTTTCACGTTGACGAATGTTGTCTTTGTTTTCAAGTACACCATCCACCCAACGAGACACAGGAATGCCTGCACTGTTCATTGGTTTTTGACCGCCGTAAGCGTTGTCATCAAAGCGACCTTTTACCCAATCAAAATCGATGTCCCACACTTTCGACCAGTGACGCCATGAACCCTCAGACAGACCGTAGTAGCCTGGAAGCGTATCAGATAGTACGCCAAGGTCAGTTGCACCCTGTACGTTATCGTGGCCACGGAAGATGTTTGCACCGCCGCCTGACTTACCGATGTTACCTAGCGCAAGCTCAAGTACACAGTAAGCACGTGTGTTGTTGTTACCAGTCGTATGCTGAGTACCACCCATACACCACACGATACAACCCGGACGGTTTTCAGAAAGCAGTTTTGCTGTTTGGTAAACTTCAGACTCAGGAACCCCAGTTACGCGCTCAACTTCTGCTGGTGTCCATTTAGCCACTTCTGCACGGATTTCATCCATACCGAATACGCGTTGACGGATGAACTCTTTATCTTCCCAGTTGTTCGCGAAGACATGCCATAGCACACCCCAAATAAACGCAACGTCAGAACCCGGACGTAGAGATACGTAGTGATCCGATTTCGCAGCTGTACGGGTACGACGAGGATCCGCTACAACGATCTTACAGTTGTTCTTCTCTTTCGCGATTAGGATGTGCTGCATCGCAACAGGGTGCGCTTCTGCAGGGTTTGAACCAATGAACAGCATCGACTTACAGTTGTGCATGTCATTGAAAGAGTTGGTCATCGCACCGTAACCCCAAGTGTTTGCTACACCTGCTACGGTTGTTGAGTGACAGATACGCGCTTGGTGGTCAACGTTGTTGGTACCCCAAAGCGACGCCATCTTACGGAACATGTACGCTTGTTCGTTGTTGTGCTTAGCACTACCCAACCAGTAAACCGAATCTGGACCCGACTCTTTGCGGATGTCCATCACCTTGTTACCGATTTCTTCGATCGCTTGATCCCAAGAAAGCTTCTTCCACTTACCGTTTTCAAGCTTCATTGGGTATTTCAGACGACGCTCACCGTGACCGTGTTCACGCAGTGCTGCGCCTTTTGCACAGTGTCCACCAGCGTTGAATGGGTGATCGAATGCAGGTTCTTGACCTGTCCATACGCCGTTTTGAACTTCAGCGTAAATACCACAACCTACAGAACAGTGAGAACAGATAGTACGTTTTACTTCTGTTTTCGCTTCTGGATCCACCGATTTAGCTTGTGCTTTCTTCATCATGCCCGGTGCAAAAAGGCTTGCACCTACAACCGCACCACCAGCAGCAAGCGAGGTGTTTTTCATGAATGCACGGCGAGAAACGCCAAGCTGATTGGTTTCTTTGCTCACACTGTCGGAGCGTTTGACAAGTTTCATCCGTTATCTCCTAAAGTGTGTCGTAGTAATCGCGAATGTGTTGAGTTTCACGATACCCTTTCTTCTTCACGTCTTTTTCAGAAGGCTCAACCGTTTCTGAAGCGCTTGCCACTTTTGTTGTACCAGCGACAACCGCACCAGCTACGGCTGCAGTCGTTAAGCCTTTCAGGAGATCCCTACGGCTTGTGTTTATTTCTTTATTATCTTTCATCATTGCTTCCTTACCTTACGGTAGATCTTTGGAGGCTATTGCCCCTCTATCGATATGACCAAGTACTGCTCGATTACTCGTAATCAGTGACGTTTTTCACATCAATTTTTAATTTGTGCTTACTGCTTTTGGTGTTCACGCTAAAGCGCACTTGTTCCAGTGTTAAGAACGCCTCACACAGCTGAGCTGCTGGCTTATAAAAGTTCGCGCTCTCTGCATTTTCTAGTTGCTGAGTGAAAGAGCTAAACCAAGGTGCGATGTGTTTGTTAAACACCGCTTGTTGAAGATCTTCTTCTTCATCCGTTAGCATCGACATTACTTCGCAAAGCGCCGCGATGTGATCTTCAGGCTCTTTCACATTCTCATCACGCTCAAAGCCAAGTAGCTCTAAGTCGCGACGAATTTCTGCCAATGGTTTTTCCATCATTGCACCTGTACGATGCCATGAGCCAAAAGGCATAACTTCACCACGACCGATACCAATGAATAGGTCTTGGTATTCATCTTCTAGTGCTTCGCGGTTGGAATCTTTTGCCGCTTGCTGAAGCGCAATCCATGCTTTTTGCATTGCGCTTTCAGATGGTTCAACTTCCAGAGAAGTTAGAAACTCGATCATCTCTTCACTTGGAGCACTGCGAAAAAGTGCTGACAAAACCAAGTAGATCTCTGTTCTCAGTGTTTGTTCTTGTTCTCGTTGTGTATCCACTGCGAGCTCCTAGTATTTCAGTTGTTTCATTGGGTCTTCTGCCATCGACTCAAACATGTCGATCACACGGCAGTCTTCACACATTGCGATACGATTGATCGCCGCTTCATCTGAGAAATGAGAGTGACCGCGTAACTTGTTTTGTAGCATGTCGATCATAGACTGAGGTGCGAATGGCTTATGACAGCGAATACATTCCGCGGCTTTCTCTTCGTGAATCACAACCGCTTTTTGGCGCTCTTCTTTTACCCAGTTCATTCGAGGCGTCAGAGTCAGCACTTTCTCTGGACACGCCTTTTCACACAAACCACATTGAATACAATCTTGCTCAACGAATTTAAGAGACGGTGATTCACCGTCAGTATGAAGTGCACGTGTTGGACAAACCGCCACACAGCTCATACACAATGTGCAGTCTTTGCTCTCGCAAGAAACATTGCCGTAAGGGGCGTTCGCAGGCAGCTCTACAATGTTCTCAACCGGAATACGAGAAGAAGACATCGCATCCAGCGCAGTAAACAAACGTTGACGCTTGTTACCTTGAAGATCGCCAAGGGCAAGATCGAATGAATCTGTACATAGTGTTGGAGGACCTTCACGAAGCGATTCCAAGTAAAGGATATCGATGGTCTCTTTTGCGATACCAAGTTGATCCAAAAGCTCTTGCGCGATACCCACTTCGTTGTTCAGAACACGAATGATGGTTGCAGGCATAAAGCGAGAAGCCGCAAATAGCACTTGCGTCGCGCCATTAACTAGAGCTGCAAACCATGTATCGATACCGATAGAAGGAAGCTCTTCAACCACGATTGGAATCACGTTATCTGGTAGCGCTTTCAGTGCCATCACGTTGTAAGTCTCGTGACGAGAGCTACAGATAAGAACGATAGGATCCAGACCGCCCGCTTGCTCGTAGTTCGCTAGCGTGCGTTCAATGAATTTTTGCGTATCTTCAGGATTAGGTAGCGCGTAATGAATCGCTTCTGTCGGACAAGCCGTTGCACAAGTACCCACGCCCTGACATAGGTATGGGTTAATCTCGATGCGATGGCCTGTTTTATCACTGCCTTCACTTGATAGTGCGCCAGCAGGACAAGCATCGACACAACGCTCACAACCTTTTACGCCACGAGAACTGTGCGCACATAGATCAGTGTCCAGACGGAAGAACTTTGGCTTATCAAACGTCCCCATTAGTGTCGGGATTTCTTCTAGCGCTTCTGCCAGTTTTGGATAACCGCGTCCTACTGGGTAGTAACCCGGAACCGGAACCTCTTCTGACATACAGCTGCTTAGACAAAGATCGAGAACAACATCGAAACAATCACTATTGATAGCGACTTTTGCTAGGTTGCTTGTTAGACCGTTATTTTCGATAAGCACTTCAAACGTACCTAGGAAACCAGAAACTTGAACTGAGTTTGCAAAGTACAGTTCTGGATTGGTGCCTTTCTCTCCGTCTGTAGAAAGAAGTGTCAGGCTGTTCATTTGAGTAAGCTGTGCGGCTGCACTCTCAATGATGGCAGTCGGTCCAACAATCAGTGTATTACCGCCACTCTCGTAGCTCACCGTTGGTGGAATAAGGTTGGTCAACTCTACGGTATTTTCAAACGCATACAGACGCGCTTTACCGTTATTGGAAGTTGCTTGTTCTAATAGTTGTTTCAACATTGCTCAGTTCCATTTATACGCATGGATAGTTTCTTCCATCATTCATTGTAGTTAGCGCAGGCGATTCTGCTGATTAACTCGACCGTAACTTCCTCTTTTGAGTAGTACCGACCTCGCCATATTTGCCTGTTAAGCAATTAGGCCAAGTTCAACGAAAATGGTAATGAGCAACAGATAGCAAATGTCGTGCCAATTAAATATAAGCTAATTTTCAATAGGTTAGCTATTTATCTTAGAAATTGTAGGGATAAAAAAACCGACTGAGACATTTTGTCTCAACCGGTTCATTGAGTGTTTAGTCAAAATGTACCTATTCTTTGTGTGGTATATTTTGTCCCACCTCTGCTGGGCCTAGTTTTGTCTCTGGAATATCACTTTCATTAGATACTGTGTTTATATACAGTTCTTTTTGTGCTTCGGGAATTTCGGCACCTTCAGTAAGTTCTGCATCTGCCTCTTCAACATCACTTTGTTCTTTAGATTCAGCGAGTTGGGCGTTTTCTTCTGCTGATTCTTCTTCTGTTTTCTCTTTCACCCAATCACGAAGTGTTTCAGCAACCCCTTCAGAAAGCGACTTGAGATTACTGTAGTCATCGTCGTAATCATCCAAACCATCACGAACGTTAAATTCTTCTGATAAGAACATCTTGCGCAGTGCTGCTTTCTTAACGCTCTCTGACGCCTCAGAAACCAATAACTGCGCTACGGACATCTCTTCAGGATTGGTAGTTTCGCTTGATGTATCTTGAGCTTCAGTCTCTTTAGCAGGAGCATCGGCAGCAGATGCTTGCGCTTCAGTGCTTAATTCTTGTTGTGCGTATGCGGTTTCTGGCTCAGTAGATTCAACAGAGTCCACAACCTTAGCCTCTGTAGACTCGGTCGTAGTTTCTTCTAATTTACGTTTCGACCAACGGCTAAAAAAACTAGTTGCCATTTGCTCTACCCGCTCCTTTGCGTTTCTTACGTCTTACTTCTAACAATTCACCGTGGCGACCGATAAAAGCTTCCATCCAAGCTTGAACGGCTAACGGCATATCATTGGATAATACTAGGTTATCGCCATCCATATATTGCGCGGCGACAGTTTGAGATGCCGTAAGCAGTTGAATCGTAGGCGTATCACTAGAGTCGACATTATCCATTACCAAGAAGAGCTTAGGCTGTTGTGAGCTCAGGTTAAATCGGTAATCGGTGCGCTCGTCTTTATGCAGTTGCAGCAAGCACACGTGCTGAGTGTCTTCAGTTGGATTAATTTCAAACCCCGTCAGTTGCCATTGGGTCGTAACCCAAATACCCGTGCTGATTTCATGCTCTACAAGATCCACACCAATCGGCCATGAATCTTCATTTTTCTCGAACTGTTTCTTATCCGACATAACTCACCCAATTTGTTCTGTGTTGGCTTTAAGAAAGAAAAGGACATTTTGTACTTTGCTTTCAACCATTTTAGCGGTACAAAGCAATAAACGCGCCAAACTGAGCTCAGCCTTCACTCAGCTCATAAGTTCAAAACTAGTAGAAATTCAAATTAGCACCTGTGTCATCGCTGCGATATCGCAGAATTAATTCAGAATCGTACCAATGCCTCGCAATTTCCAGCACAACGGCTATTTTGGAATGAGAATTGCTTTGTATGTAGCGTTAAGACGAATAGACCCATTTAATGAGAGCGTGTATTGGCTCTCTCATTCATTAGGAAATGACTGTGGTAAAACCAAATATTATTAAAACCAGTGAAAATCCCCTACAGACCATCGAAGTAGAAGTGTTTGACGAATACGGCGAAAAGCTGACTAAGCAGATCGCCTGTGAGCGTCCTCTTACGGTGATGTTGAACTGGAAGGAAGTCGTTACGCTAATGACGCTTGGCTCTCGCCCTGAAGCGCTTGTGTTGGGTTATTTGAAGAACCAGAGCTTCTTGTCTGATCCTGAAGCGATTGAATCGGTCATTATTGACTGGGAAACGCACTCAGCTGCAGTTATCACCAAAGAAAATACCGAACACCTAGAAGGCGCGCTGAAGAAGAAGACTGTGACGTCTGGCTGTGGTCAAGGCACTATGTACGGCAACGTGATGAAGCAGCTTGAAGATTACCAAGTGCCGCAAGTGCCGTTGAAACAATCTGAAATCTACGCGGCGCTTGAAGCGTTGACGCATTACAACGATACCTACAAAAAAGCAGGTGCGGTGCATGGCTGTGCGGTATGTAAAGGCAATGAAGTGCTGTCTTTTGTGGAAGATGTTGGTCGTCACAACGCGGTTGATACGCTAGCAGGTGAAATGTGGCTTAATCAAGAAACCGGTGAAGATAAGATTTTCTACACAACAGGTCGCCTTACATCAGAGATGGTGATTAAAGTAGCGCAGATGGGTATCCCTGTCCTGCTTTCTCGTTCAGGTGTGACTCAAATGGGGTTGGATCTGGCGAAAAAGTTTGGCATTACTACTATCGCTCGTGCGAAAGGCTTACGCTTCCAAGTCTTTACCGGAGCAGAGAAGATTGAGTTCGACGTAAAGGGTAACTCGTAACGGCTCTATCACTCAGACTTGCAATACACCTCCAATATACTATTAGTTTTATATATGACATCTCATTATGAATTGCGGTGCATAAATTAAACGTCAATAGCTAGGGAGGTGTCCATGCCAGGGTCACCAATACTTGAACGACTTACCAATCTATCCATCCGAGCAAAACTTACATCCATTATTGTCATTCTTCTCATAGGCATTTCTGGATACGCCTATATTGAGCAAGCGAGCTTTGAAAGACTTGATTCCCTGAGGCACGCAATCGAGGTTAATCAGCTCAGCGAAATAGAACTCCTCACCCTACGCAGGCATGAAAAAGACTTTCTTGCTCGTCATGATCCCAAATACCTTTCAAGATTTAGTAAAACCTTTCAAGAGCTCGAGGTGTCACTGGATGAACTGAATACGTTTATCACACAAAATGCACCGCAATACAATTCAACTATCCAAGAAGCTCAAAGCCGTATTTTTGAGTATCAACGACAATTCAAAGAGCTGAGTAACGAAGTAACAAAACTCTACACACCAAACGGCTTTTATGCACAGCTGGCAACAGCACGCGAAGAGCTAAAGAGAGCGACAATAGACACACACAGCGCACAAGCAAAAATCGCCTACTTAGAGTTAGTTGAGCTGGATTATCAATATCTTTCCCAGCCATCTATGAACCTTGGCCAGCGTCTCATTTCAAAAGCCTCGGATTTAGTTAATATAGAAGCCGTGACTTTCCCTTCTCTTGAACACTCTTCACGCCTCTATTTATCTTCCCTAACATCTTTAGTCTCAAGTTTTGAGCGTATTGGCTACACCCCTAGTCTAGGTTTCAGTGGGGCATTAAGAAGTAATGTCCACCTCTTAGAACAACAGCTATTTGATCTACAAAAGAACATTGAAGTGATGGCCAAAAATGCGCAACAAGAAGTTCAGTTCCAACTTCATATAATTGGAGCGTTCATCGCACTGTTCGTATCGACATTGCTTATCTTACTATCTGTGACCATATCGAGACGCTTGAATGCAATCACACATATGATGAACAACATTTCATCAGGTGATGGTGATTTAACCGTAAGAATGGAAGCGAGAGGCAAAGATGAGTTGGGACAATTGGCTCAGTCCTTTGACTTCTTCATAGAAAAAATACACAACAATATGATTGAGCTCGCTGCAGTGCTGGAAATTCTTAAAGTAAGTGCTTCAACGTGTAAGGACAGCGCAGACAAGAGCATGAATAATAGCCAATTGCAAAAGGTCGAAGCGGAGTCTGTCGCAACGGCGGTCAATGAGTTGGTGATGACGAGTAATGAGATCAACAACAATATCGATGCTGCGGCGCAAACAGCAAGCGAAGTTCGTCGTAGTGCAATAGAAACACTTTCTTTAACTGAGCAATCGAAGCAGAGCACCACAACTCTAATGGAGCATATCCATGCCTCCAAATCTACCGTTGAAGATTTGGAAGGACAGAGCCAAGAGATCAACCATATCGTCTCCTCTATTCAGCGTATTGCAGAACAAACAAACTTACTCGCACTTAATGCGGCTATTGAAGCAGCAAGAGCTGGTGATAGTGGACGAGGATTCGCAGTCGTGGCCGATGAAGTAAGACAATTGGCAATACTTACCAATGATTCAACCCATCAAATTGAAACCACGATTAGTCAGCTTGGCATGGGTGTGCAACAAGCCGTAAACATGATGCAGACCAGTTTCGAGCAAGCCGAAGAAACCAATTCGATCAGTTCAAAAGCTCAAGGCTCAATAGAGTCAATCACTACGCAAGTGGATACCTTATTCGATATGAATTCCCAAATATCCGCTGCATCCGAAGAGCAAAGCACAGTGTCTAGTGAGATTGACCGTAATATTACCCAAATCGCGGTACTAGCCAGTGAGACCCATCAACTCGTTGCCCAATCTTCTACGTCGAGTAACGAGGTTGAGAGCGTAAGTTCAAGATTACAGACGCTACTTGGTCAATTTAAGTATTAATGGAAAAAGCATAGCTACGGGGAAGATCAGCGTTTCCCCGCTCTATTTGCTTAACGCCAGTTGATCGCTATTCAGTTCTGCTTTCCTTTGCGTACGCACTGCCATATTAGAATCCATATACACGATAAAATCATTGCTAACACTTTTCGCACAATAATCTTCCGACAACTCTTGCGCCGTAATCCCTGACCAGTTGGAAAAGAAACACTCAAAGTAAAACAGAGAAAATGGTTGATGATTAATATCAGGAATATTTCGATTTCCCGTGAAGAAAAATGGTACGTATAGAGACTCGATATCCGGTGGAGTTCTGACGTCGTGTTTAAGCGGTAAAGCTCCTGAAGGAGAACCAAGCCCATGATCGGAGAAAAAGACATATTCTCCGCCCGCTTTTTTCACCATTTCAATGATCTCAGCCTGCAAAAAATCAGTGTACAAAACACTGTTATCGTATTGGTCGAGCCTCTTCTCTCCCGAGCTAAACAAATCAAACTCCGCAGGGTAGCGATCGGAGAAATTCATATGAGAGCCATAGAAATGTAGGACGATTAATTTACGTTGAGAGCGTTGTTCAAGAGCTACTGACAATTGTTCGAGTAGAACATCATCATACAGAGCCCCTCCCTCTTCCTTTGAGGCAAAGTAGTTGATGTCCGCTTGCTGAGCCAATGTTGAGATGGAAAAGTCCCACTGACCGAACTGTGCTTGATTCGACAACCAGAAAGTTTGGTAGCCCGCCGCCTTCGCGAGAAGAATAACTGACTGTGAGAAGTTCGGCATATTGCTAGTTTTTGTCAGCATTGCAGGTATCGAGCCCCAAGTGTTACTCCCTGCCGCATACGGTTGATTCACGACCGTCAACTCACTCTTAATTGCATCGAGTTTTGGGGTTGTCTTTCTCTCATACCCATACAAACTCATGTTACCGGCTCGAAGAGACTCTCCTATACCAATAACGAGGACTTTTGGCGCATCAATTGATGCTCCCACGTTCGTCCACGTCGCCTCATTATCGTTTTGCAGTGTCATCAGACTTACAGAATCTTTAATGGCTATCACGCTTTGAAAGGCCGGAAAGCGCAAAGACAGTTTGTGTATGGTGTACTCAGCAGCGGTGTAAGACCGCGAATAACCGCGCGCGGTACCTTTGTTCATATAGTCCGCAAATTCATTCCCGCTATATACCTTGGGTATCTGAACAAGAAAAGGTAATAACAGGTATATCGAACCAGCATAGAGAGAGCATCGCCACCATTTGCTTGCCGTTATAGAGGAGCTAAGTAACGCGAGCACGATAACCCAAAGCGTAGTACTTAGCATTTCCCAGCCATGCTCAGCGACGAAGCTCGCTGACTCTTCGGTTGGCGCATTGAACACGCTGAAGACTGTACTAATCGAAAGTGGCGCTTGGTAGGCCAGGTGTGTGAAGAACACGATACCAAGGAACAGCAAAACCAGCCATTTCAACGGTTTCATGACGTTTAATGAAACCACTAAACCAAAGAGCAACATAGATTGAAATAGAACGTGTATCACCGCCTTCACAGCTGAGACGTGAAACTTATCGATATTTGTTACATAGGCATAAGTGATACATACAAGCATTACGACTGCACATAGAAGGTGTTGTGAACTAACCCAGCGGAATGAACTCATGACTCACCTCCTTGTTGGTGGCAATGAGAAAACTGCGAATATATAGGGATATCGGTTAGAACAACCTTTACGTTGGGGTGCTCAACTTCTCTTATCACCATTGGCTGATTCACGGTGAACAGTAAAGTAGGGATATCAGAGAAAGCAATACGAAATCGGTCTGTGTAATAGTTAATGTCGGTAGAAACTGATGTAAACCAACCCAACCAATACTTAATATGGGTTTTGACCGCATAGATAAAGTACTGCCCGTCACTGATATCATCATTCAAGTTTAACCAATAACTCGTGTTGAAGCCTTGGCTTGTAAATGTAGATAGCGCATGTTCATTCACCGATTCGATGACGATTTGTCGACGACTAATATTGGGGTCAGCAAGACTAACCAAGTGTTCCAAAGCACTGTTACGATCATCGAGATCGAGTTGAGAGAGATTTTTAAAGTCCAACCAATATTGTGTAGAGCCTCCAAACGTCACAAATACACGCTCTAAAGTCAGTTCTATCCCTTTAGGTTCTGGGTCGTGTTTTACCAAAAAGCGCTGCTGTGCCGCATCGTAGAACACATCAATTTCAATACCTTTCGCTCCCGCTTTCAACGCTTCATTAAACGCTGGAATGGTATTTTCTTCCGCTCTTGTTGTAAGACCTCTATGTGCCCAAACTTCCGTGCAACTTTGCCAATACATTTGTGCTTGAGATGTAGAAAAAGCGAACCATGCAAACATGAGCACTAAGCATGTCAACAGCACAAAACCAAAGGCTATTACTTTCAAGCTTGTTCTATAATCTGGCATATATTCTCGTCCCTATTCTCATTTTGAATTTCAAAATACGATAAAGCTCGAAGATTCGCTTTCTAAGTTCTCCTTTGCACAATATGTACCTGTTTTTGATATTCGATTCTTGGGGACATAAAAAAGCCCCAAGCATAAGGCATGCTTGGGGCTTTTTATCTTTAGACTTTTTATTTTGGGACGGGACAGTAGAGGCGTTAGCCTTCAATGCCACGAGATTTTAGGAACTCAGAGTAAGTGCCTTTGAAGTCTGTGATTTTGCCATCACGGATTTCAATAATACGAGTTGCAAGCGAGTCTACGAACACACGGTCGTGCGATACGAAGAACAATGTGCCTTTGTACTGCTCTAGTGCCGTGTTCAAAGATTCGATCGATTCCATGTCCATGTGGTTGGTTGGTTCATCCATTAGTAGCATGTTTGGTTTGTGCATCATTAGCTTACCAAGCAGCATACGACCTTGCTCACCACCAGACAGTACTTTTACTGACTTCTTAATATCGTCTTGACCAAACAACATACGACCTAGGAAGCTACGAACCACTTGCTCATCATCGCCTTCTTGACGCCATTGACCCATCCAATCAGTTAGGTTTAGGTCTTCTTCGAAGTCGTGTGCGTGGTCTTGCGCGTAGTAACCGATGTTCGCGTTTTCAGACCATTTGAACTCACCAGTACGTGGTTCTAGTACACCAGCAAGTGTGTTTAGTAGGGTTGTTTTACCCACACCGTTCTCACCGATGATAGCAACGCGCTCGCCTACTTCAAAAATCGCATTGAAGTTAGCAAACAGGTCGTCTTCAAAACCCTGGCTTAGGTTTTCAACAATCAGAGCGTTACGGAATAGCTCTTTAGACTGTTCAAAACGAATGAATGGGTTTTGACGGCTAGACGCTTTCACTTCGTCAAGTTTGATCTTGTCGATTTGCTTAGCACGAGATGTCGCTTGTTTTGCTTTCGATGCGTTTGCAGAGAAACGTGCAACGAACGTTTGTAGCTCAGCGATTTGTGCTTTCTTCTTCGCGTTGTCATTTAGTAGACGTTCACGCGCTTGAGAAGCCGCAGTCATGTACTCGTCGTAGTTACCTGGGTAAACACGTAGCTCACCGTAATCCAAGTCAGCCATGTGCGTACATACTGAGTTTAGGAAGTGACGGTCGTGCGAGATAATGATCATAGTGCAGTTACGCGCGTTTAGCGTATCTTCCAACCAACGGATAGTGTCCATATCCAAGTTGTTGGTTGGTTCGTCAAGAAGCATTACGTCTGGGTCTGCAAATAGAACCTGTGCTAGAAGGACACGAAGTTTCCAACCCGGTGCAACTTCACTCATTAGACCGAAGTGTTGCTCCATTGGGATACCAACAGCAAGAAGAAGCTCACCCGCTTTCGCTTCTGCCATGTAACCGTCCATTTCCGCGAACTGAACTTCTAGGTCAGCCACTTTCATGCCGTCTTCTTCGCTCATTTCAGCAAGTGAGTAGATGCGGTCACGCTCTTGCTTCACTTCCCATAGCTCTTTATGCCCCATGATTACTGTATCGATTACAGTGAATTCTTCGTACGCGAACTGGTCCTGGTTCAGTTTTGCAACGCGCTCATTTGGGTCGTAGCTTACGTTACCGCTTGTTTGCTCAAGCTCACCGCTCAAGATCTTCATAAAGGTTGATTTACCACAACCGTTAGCCCCGATTAAGCCATAGCGGTTACCTTCGCCAAACTTAACTGAGATGTTTTCAAATAGCGGCTTAGCGCCAAATTGTTGAGTAATATTCGCTGTGGAAATCAAAACCTTTACCTTAGCAATTCAAGTTTATTGGGAAAAACCGCGCAACGTTACTGCTTAAGGCTACACACTTCAAGTTTTGTTTTTATTAATTAATGAGAAAAAGCCTATCTCAATGGGCTAATTTTGGGGATTTAGGTGGCATAAAGCTTGTGTTACAAAACATATCTTATTCTAACTGGCTCAAATCTGAGACATATATCCGTCATGACTAACCATTGACATATCCCATGAAATTAGGTTTATAGTGCGTCCCCTTTTTGCCAAATCCGTACACTATGCGTTTATTGTGAACGTTTAAATGTGGATTTTGGTTCATTGGCAAAACTCGCAATACGCGACAAAACAACTACACTAACTCTAACCTTCTAAGTTTTAAGAGAATTTTATGCATTTCATGGCGCGCATATTAATGCTAGTCGGTCTCGTACTTTCGTTACCAGCACAAGCTGATTGGGAGTACGAATTTCAACCTGAGCCTCAAATATTACCAGTGGCACAAGAGATCACTCAGGAGATAAGTAAGCTTCCTGAACCATTGTTCATGTCTGACCAAGACAAACGCAAGGTCAATCAACTGCTGAATGCTGTGATGACTGAACAGCGCAAGCAAACCCTTATCTTTGATCAGCATTTAAAGACGTATCGAGAGTCTGGTGAGGATAAAGAGTGGTTTGAAACTCAATCAAGCCATCTAACACTCAACAGTCTTGGTCAAAGCAAAGAACGTTTGTTAGAACTGACTGATCCTATTACACACGACAAACTAACAGGCTTTGGCCCGTACGGTGTAACTCAGTTCAAGCAAGAGTGGCGTCAGACACAGTTGAATGCAGAATACTTGTTGTTCTTCCAAATCCGCTCGTTTCAGTCTCTGATTAAAGAGATTCTGATTTCACCAATTCCCGTACTTTGGGCAGGACTTAAAGTTCTCTTCATTTACTTTGGTTTAGTTTGGTGGTTAACCAACAGCAAGCGCATTATTACCCTATTCCGCGAGACGCAACTGGACAATGTTGCGAAACCGCCGATTTGGGTTCGTTTGATTTGGTACATCAGCCGTGCGCATCGTGCAATTGCTTGGTTGATTGCAATTACGCTTTCTTTGCGTGTTTTGTCCGAAATTCCAAGTTTGCAGCATTTGATCATTCTCGAGATCTTCACTTGGTGGGTGCTAGGTGGCTCTATTGCAATCAGCTTTATATTAGAGTTTGCCTACCGTAACAGTCGCAGCACCAACCAAGAAGTGATTGCCCTGCGCCTTTCGACCATTCGTCGCTACGTATGGAGCGCGATCGTGGCCGGTGTGATTCTACAAATCTCTATGCGAACGCTAGGTAAAGGCACCATTTACTCTTGGATCTACAGTGCACTGTTCTTCTGGTTTGTGCTGGTGACGCTGTCAGTATTGCGTTTATGGCGTAATAAAGTGTTTGAGGTCGCGGAAAAACTTTCTGAAAGACCGGTGTGGGTGAACTGGGCAATTCGTCGCAAAGATGCCCTATTACTGAGTATTGTCGGCACAGCCATCGCTGCTTCGTGGATTATGCTTCACAGTTTTAAGCACCGTATTGTGGCAATGCTTTCAAACTACACCATGTTTAGCCAAGCATTGGCGTATTTGTTCCGTATCGAAGTTGCCAAACAAACAGGAAGCAATGGCTCAGACACCAACCTCGTACGCGTAAAAGGTGATCAAGCGTTTGAGTACATCTTGCCGGGCAGCGAAGACAGTGAATTAGTGGATTACGCTTCTGACGAGATCAAGCAGTTGTCTAAATACTTGCTGACCGACAGCCCTGCCGTGTGTGTAATCTCTGGTGAGCGTGGCGTTGGTACGACAACTTTACTTCGCACAATACTGAGCAAAGTTAAAAATGCCGAACCGCTTTACCTAAACTGCCCTTACGCTGGTTACGGTGAGCTGCTTAAAGAGTTAGCCTTACAACTCGGTTTAGAAGAGGACGCATCTGAGATTCAAGTACTTTCTCTACTGCGTAAAAGTGATACCCCTTATCTTATTGCCGTCGATAATGCACAGCGGCTAGTGAAACCAATGGTGGGCGGCTTGAATGGTTTGATTAAGCTTACTAACCTACTTCGTCGCTCTAAGAAGAATCACCGTGTTGTGATGGCAATTGAAAAAGCGAGCTGGCGTTTCGTAGACCGTGCACGTGGCGAACGTCTGTTGTTTGACTGGGTGGCGTTTATGCCGCGTTGGAGTGAGAAACAGCTGTCTGCGCTGTTTGACACCCGGATTAACCAACAGATTGAGAACCCTGTGACGTTTGATGGTCTTGTCGTACCTAAACAATGGGATCAAGAAGATATCACGGAAGAAGAACGGGCGAAGCAAGGTTTCTACCGCATTCTTTGGCACTATTCTGATGGCAACCCGACGGTAGGTTTGCGCTTCTTCCGTCTGTCGCTTCGCCAGAACAAAGAGACCCAGCAAGTGGTTGTGCGTTTGTTCCATGCGCCCGAGTCACAAGAACTGGAAAAAATGCCGAAGCCGATGCTGGCTGTATTGCGCTCGATTGTTCAGCTTGAGGTGGCATCGCCAGATGAGTTGTCTGAGTGTACCCAGCTAAGTATTGCTGAAGTGATTGGTACGCTACGTTACTTCCAGAGCCGAGGCTTTATTGAATGGAGCGAAGACAAAGCGCGCGTGTCGGATCACTGGTTCCGCCACATTACTAACGTTCTCGACCGTCAACATTTATTGGTGAAATAATGATGAAAAAACTACTCACCTTATTGGCTCTTTCTCTATTAAGTACTTCTGTATTGGCGACTGAAGAAATCGCAAGTGTGGATAATATTTCACAAATTGCCAGTTTGATTCGCTGGAGTGGTGTGTTCTTCTCAATCATTGTTATCGCCTGTACTTGGCTTCTGCTCAAGTTCATGAGCTCAATGGTAGAAAGCATTGGTAGCCAGTTCGTGCAATACCGCATGGTGCTGCAAAAGCTTCAATCTTTCTTGCAGTTCTTTATCTACTTAACCGCTGGCTCTGTCGTGTTTATGATGAGCTTCCGTATTAACGATCAAATCCTTGCTTTGATTGGTGGTACGTTAGCGGTTTCGGTTGGTTTCGCCTTGAAAGACCTAGCCGCATCCTTCATCGCGGGTATGACGGTTATGGTGGATAGACCGTTCCAAGTTGGTGACCGCGTCACATTTGAAGGTAACTATGGTGATGTTATTGCAATTGGTTTGCGCTCTGTACGAATGCGAACGTTGACCGATGATATTATTACCATTCCAAACAACAAGTTTTTGAGTGAAGTAGTGGTCAGCGGTAACTATGGTGCGCTCGATATGCAGGTGGTCATTCCCTTCTACGTCGGCATGAATGAAGACATTACGCTCGCACGTGATCTGATTCAGGAAGCCGCGTCTTCGAGCCGTTACATCCACCTACCGAAACCAGTAACGGTTCTCGTAAAACAGACCATTACCGATAACTACTTGGCCATACAGCTAACGTGTAAGGCTTATGTCGTTGATACCGCGTATGAGAAACTGTTTGAAACCGACATTACCCTGCGCGTCATGAAAGAGTTTAAGAAGCACGGCATCAATCCACCGAAGATTGCAGTGCATACGGGCTAGCTAGGGTCTGTAACAATTAAAAAGAAACAGATACTAAAAAGGGTCAGTGTAATCACTGACCCTTTTCTTTGATTGGCACAACGTATTCGAATACCCAGTACCGACGATGACCTACGCGATATTCATCACATCAAGCAACAGCTCAGCTTTCTTCGGTAAATAGATACTGAACGTACTGCCTTTGCCCCATTCCGACTTGGCTTTTAGCTCGCCGCCTGTTTGGCTAAGAATACTTTGCGAAACCGACAGTCCCAAACCAGTACCATCACGCTTGGTGGTATAGAACGGGGAGAAAATTCGACTCAGGTTTTCTGGTTTAATACCACATCCTTCATCGGTCACATGAATCACTGCGCCTTTTAGTTTACCGTCTTCAATCCAGTCTTCACTCTCGACGGTCAATTTGCCTATACCGTCCATCGCATGAATGCCATTCATCTGTAAGTTAACCAAAATTTGCAGTAAGTGGTGACGATTAACCTCCACGGAGGTATGTGCTTGTAAATTGGTAACGAACTCAATATCGCGCTTTTTGGAACCAGTTTTAACCAGCGTTATGCTCTCGTCGATAATTGGATTAACATGCTGCCATGTGATCTCATCTTGTACACCACCCTGGCGACTGTATTGCAACAGACTACGTGTGATGTTTCGGACACGGTCAATTTGTACATGAATCGCATCAATCTCTTCTTGAACTCTACTGGTATCTTCTCCCAGTTCAAACTGGATCAATTCAACGTTACCAAGGATTACTGCCGTCGGGTTATTGATCTCATGAGCGATACCCGCGGTTAGCTCACCAAGTGCGGCGAGCTTTTCATTTACAACCAGTTTATCTCGGGTTTGATTCAGTAGTTGAATGTGCAGCTCCAACTCTTCAGTTTTATCTTTTAAGCTGGCGGTTCGCTCTTGGACTTTACACTCTAATTGTGCTGCTGAGCTTTTCAGTTCTAGCTTTTGTTCTTCTAGCGCGTCCAACATATTATCGAACTGCCGAGCCAACTGTGCCAACTCATGATGTTCATCTAAACCTAATGGACCAATACGTTGTTCTTTACCTAGTTGGACCAACTTCACGACCTTGTAAATACGTTCTATTGGACGAAACAAATCCCGTGAACCACGATACACCATCACACCAGAAGCCAATAAAAGCACCAAAGTAATGACGCTGATTTCGACAATGTTGGTCATGTATGCCTTAACAAACGGCCACATCAGATAACCAGTGTAAAGCATGCCAATGACGTTATCGTACTGGTCTTTGATAGGTTGATATGCCGTAATGTACCAAGCATCGTAAACAAAGGCTCTATCTACCCACTGCTCACCTTCATCTAGAACCTTGTTGTACACCTCTGAACTGACTCGTGTGCCGATTGCACGCCCTAAACGTTGGTCACTATCTAAAGGAACATTGGTACTAACACGAAGATCATCCAAAAATACCGTCAGAGTTCCCACCGGACGTAGCCTGTCGTTATCGTTCAAATAGATAAGATCACGAATTTGATCGACCAGCACCGTACTGTTATTAAGCAGCAGTCCCCCATCTAAAAAACCAAGTAAGTCATTATGCTGGCTATAAACAGGGATAACCGTTCTACTCACTAAGCCACGAGCTTCTACGCCGCCATTTTTCAAAATAGGTACTTCAGCGCGTTTAGCAAGTTCTGGGTCAAGCTTCTCCAGCTCTTTTCTATCTAGGACATCGAAGAAAGATTCACGCTTGGTTAAATCCATAAAGCGGAATTTGTTTTCCATCGAGTTCACACGCTGAAAGGATAAAAAATCCAACCCGTAGCGTTTCTTCTGCTCGGTCACCCAAGTTTGCAGTTGCGCTTGTGGGACATTTTGGTTCACTCGTGTACGGAAATCATATGAATCCGAGAACGCTTTAACGTAATTCGCTTGCTTTTGTTGCAGCAGCGTAATGCTGTTATTCGCAACGCCCAAACGCTCAGACACATCTAATAGTGCGTTTTGCCACGTATAGTGAATAGACCAATAGATCGTAATACCAATAAGGGCTATCAGCGTTAGGAAGATTGGCGCAGACGTTAAAATCAACAGTCGATAACGGACCATAGTTTTAAATCGATATGTCCATTTCGACATTCCTTTGTGTTGCTGCCAACTATTACTCGGCATAATCCTCGTCCTCGGAATCCCACTCTTTGTATTTGCGCTCTAGCGTTTTTCGTGCCACTCCTAAGTCTCGAGACGCTGCTGACTTATTACCTTCGTGCAAATTAACCAATTGTTGAATATGCGCTTTTTCTACTTCTTTTAAGGTCCAAGAGTTTGGATAGCCTTCCCCAGAGAACGATTTACCTTCTTTGAACGTCGGAAGCTCTTCACTATGTGACACGGTAATCGAGACGTTAGGCAGAGCATGACCGCCATTGAGTTCACGCCAGTGATGCGCCGGCGGTTTACCTAACAAAATACAGCGCTCAATTAGGTTTTTAAGCTCACGAATGTTGCCCGGCCAATCGTATTCGCTCATTGCTTCCATATCTTCATGCGCCCACTTCGGTGCTTGCATGCCAAGTTCACTGGTCAGCATATTGCTAAAGTACGGCACCAGTTCAAACAAGTCGGTTTTACGCTCACGCAGAGGTGCGACTTCAATTTTTAACACGTTTAAACGGTAATAAAGGTCGCTTCGGAAATTACCTTTGTTGACTTCTTCTTGTAAGTTACGGTTGGTCGCTGCAACAATGCGCACATCGATACTGATTTCACGCTCTGAGCCTACAGGACGAATGGTGCGTTGCTCTAACACACGCAGCAGTGACGCTTGCATGGATAAAGGCATTTCACCGATTTCATCAAGGAATAATGTGCCGCCATTGGCTACGCGAAATAGACCTTCACGAGATTTCTTCGCTCCAGTAAAGGCACCTGAGGTGTGACCAAATAGTTCACTCTCTAAAAGCTCCGGCGCTATCGCACCACAGTTAAGTGGGACAAATGGACCAGTGCGCCCACTTGCTTGGTGAATGCCTCGGGCAACCAGTTCTTTGCCCGTGCCCGATTCACCTTCAACTAGAACAGACGCGCGAGACGGTGCAAACTGAGCAATCATCTGTTTAAGTTGACGCGTTTTCTCTGAGCCACCAATAATCTCTGAGGTATGATGACGCTGATAGTCACGCTTCATCGCGTATTGCATGCGCTCGTTTAAGCGGCGATCCATACAACGACTGACCGCTTTCAACATCTGTTCTAGGTTAAATGGCTTGAGAATAAAGTCCGATGCGCCGAGCTGAAGTGCTCGAATCGCGATTTCTAAATCCGCGTAACCGGTCATGAAAATAACATCGGCGCGTTTGTCGTCATCCTCAAAGGCTTCTTCCCATTCAATCCCAGAACGCCCTGGCAAATTGATATCCAACAGAATCAAATCGTAGTGGCGCGAGTTACGTAGCTCTTCCGCTTCTTCAATGCTGCCCGCTGTATCGACTTGCGAAAACAGTTTGCCCAGAGCCTTTTTAAGGATGGCTTGCATACCGAGCTCGTCATCAACGACCAGTACTGAAAAAGCGTTGTATTGTTGGTTTGTACTAATATGGGATTGAGTAGACATATTTACCCCAGTTGGATTCGAATGGGACAGAGTGTACCAAGTTTAAACAGAGATACCCTACAAAAAGTGCGACATTTTGTACCAACGCAAATTTTTATGCAAATAAGTCCATGAATTAGCGCATAAATCAAACATTTTGAGCTTGTAAAATGTTGGCATCTTGTTTGCTATATGGAGTGTCCAAGTGGTCTCAGGATGCGGGAGACATCAACGCGCAACCATCGCACCTCACTCCCTCACCCTAAGATGACTTGAGATATGAGCGCACTATGACGCTCTGGCGACTTCTTTAGTACCCCAAGACTTAAGAAGCCAAAGAATCATTGGAAAGGAAACAACTAAAATGAAAAAAATTGCGCTGACTCTAGCTGCAACGTCAATCACTCTTGTAAGCTACTCTGCATTTTCAGCTCAAGAAGGCGAACATATCCGTCTGGCTACGACAACAAGTACTTACCACTCTGGCTTACTGGACTACCTACTTCCTCAATTTGAAAAAGACACTGGCTACAAAGTGGACATCATCGCTGCAGGTACTGGTAAAGCACTGAAGATGGGTGAAAACGGTGACGTTGATTTGGTCATGACGCACGCGCCTAAAGCAGAAGGTGTATTCGTTGAAAACGGCTACGGCGTCCTTCCACGTAAACTGATGTACAACGACTTCGTTATCGTTGGCCCTAAAGCTGACCCAGCACAGGTGAAAGACGATGCGTCAGTGCTAGACGTATTCAAAGAGATCGCAAACAAAGACGCGACTTTCATCTCTCGTGGCGATGATTCTGGTACACACAAAAAAGAACTGGGCATCTGGGCGCAAACTAAGATGGAACCAAACTTTGGTGGCTACCGCAGCGTAGGCCAAGGCATGGGCCCTACTCTAAATATGGCGTCAGAGATGCAAGGCTACACCATGACTGACCGCGGTACATGGCTGGCTTACCAAAACAAACTGGATCTTGCGATTCTATTCCAAGGCGACGAAAAACTGTTTAACCCGTACCAAGTGATTTTGGTTAACCCAGAGCGTTACCCAACCATCAACTACCAAGGTGCGAAGGCATTCAGTGACTGGTTGGTGAACCCACGCGGTCAGGAGCTGATCAATGGCTTCCGTCTGAATGGTAAACAATTGTTCGTTGCGAATGCTGAGAGCAAATAACGCAATATGAATCTTGCTGATACAACACTAGAAGCCCTGCGCTTACTGGTGAATTTTGATGCAGACCTATGGGAGATCGTTGCGGTCTCCTTTAGTGTTTCTATTACGGCAATATCTTTGGTGGTATTGCCGTCTATTTTGATGTCCTTTGTCTTAGCCTACACCGACTTTCGTGGTAAGTGGTTCTTGTTGTCCATCGTCAACACGCTACAAGCGGTCCCTACGGTAGTGATTGGCTTGCTGTTGTACATGATGCTTTCAAGAGCTGGCCCTTTGGGTGATTGGCAGATGCTATTTACGCAAAAAGCCATGATCTTAGGACAAATGGTCGTCTGTTTTCCGGTTCTGGTTTCTATGATGCACGGTGCGCTTCAATCGAGTGACCGTCGCGCGGTTGAAACTGCGATTACGTTAGGTGCATCAATACCCCGTATCGCTGCTACTATGATCTGGGAGACTCGTTTTCCTTTATTGGCGGCTATCATCGCGGGATTCTCACGAATCGTCACCGAGGTAGGCTGCTCGATGATGGTTGGTGGTAATATTATGGGCGTGACCCGCAATATTCCGACTGCCATTGCTATGGAAAGTAGTAAAGGTGCCTTTGCGCAAGGAGTTGCATTAGGAATTGTATTATTATCTCTAGCGTTAGCGCTCAACTTTCTCTTATCTAGTATGAGAGGCAAAGGTTATCTAAGAACATGAAGCAAGCAATCGACTCGCCATCATCCCAATATAAGGGTGTATTATGACTATAAAAATTACCGCCGAGCAATTGTCCATGCGCTTTAAAGAGCGCGTGCTTTTTCACATTCCTGAATTGGCTATTGGTCCAAATGACGCGATTTACCTTAAAGGCGACAACGGTGTTGGTAAAACTACCCTACTCAAAATCCTAGCTGGCTTGCTAAAGCCTTCCACGGGCAAAGTGGTTGCACCTAAAGACACTTGGCTTAAAAAGTGGACGCGTCGTAGTGGTCGTGTTGATGTGATTTATCTCCATCAATCTCCTTACCTTTTTGACGGCACTGTATATGAGAACGTCGTTTATGGAGTTAAATATCAACAAGACTCGGCAAAAGATAAGCGAGCTCAAGTTATTAGTGCGCTGCGCATGGTAGGGTTAGAAACCTTAGCCGACGAACACATCTCTGTATTGTCCGGTGGCGAAAAACAACGCGTAGCAATGGCACGAGCTTGGATCTTAAAACCATCGATTTTGTTGATGGACGAACCAAGTGCCTCTCTCGACCAAGAGTCGATTGAACGTCTGGTCATCATGGCAAAAGATCTGCTTGATCGAGGTTCTAGTATTGTTGTGACTAGCCACCAAGCGAACGCGTTGACGGATTTATGTAAAAAACAGTGGTGGATTAAAGACAAGACTTTGGTAGAGTCTCCACTCTTGTATGTCATACCAAAAGAAACATCCCAAGAGAACGCATATGCTTCAGCCAACACAAACTAGTTGGGTCATTTTAGCTGGTGGCCAAGCCAGCCGTATGGGTGGAAAAGACAAAGGCCTGATCGAACTGAATCAGAAACCACTCATCGAACACGTTATCGAACGTTTATCTCCGCAAACACCGCGCATTCTAATCAATGCAAACCGAAACCAAGACGCCTATCGCGCGTTTGGTTTCGTCTTCAGTGATCAATTCAAAGATTTCCCAGGTCCGATGGGTGGTATCCACGCGGGCTTGGTTCATGCAGAAACCGATTGGGTTGGCTTCGTCCCTTGTGACAGCCCACAAATTAACACCGATCTTGTTGAGCGTTTTTGCCACGCGGTAAAAGAAGACACCGATATTTTGGTTGCTCATGATGGCGACCACCAGCAACCCGTCTTCACGCTTTACCACAAGCGCGTACTGCCAAAACTGACTGCGTTTTTAGAACGTGGCGATCGTAAGATCATCCTACTCTATAAAGAGTGCAACACCAGTTACGTTGACTTTAGCGACTCACCAAACTGTTTCGTCAACTTAAATACTCCAGAAGAACTGGCGCAATTTGGACAACTCGAATCATGAAACACACGCTAAACATCCCTATTCTTGGTTTTGCTGCCTACTCTGGTACAGGCAAAACTACGCTACTTGAAGCCTTGTTACCGAAGTTGACCGAAGCGGGTCTACGCATTGGTATGCTAAAACACGCACACCATAACTTTGACGTCGACCAACCGGGCAAAGACAGCCACCGCCTGCGTAAAGCGGGGGCTTCGCAGATGCTGATCTCTTCTCGTAACCGTTTTGCGCTGATGACAGAAACACCTGAGTCGGAATCTGAGTTTGATTACCTACTAACGCGTTTCGACGAAGACAAGCTAGACGTGGTTCTAGTGGAAGGCTGCAAAAACATTGCGTTCCCTAAGATCGAATTGCATCGTGAAGAAGTTGGCAAGCCTTGGCTTCATCCAAACGATGAAAACATCATCGCCATTGCTTCTGACAGCGGCGAATTGGATTCTGAATTGCCACAAATGAACATCAACGATCTTGAAGCGATTGCTCAGTTCGTTATTCAGTATGTTCAAGAAGTGAAAGCACCAAAGAGTAAAGAGAAAGAAGCCGCTTGCTGCGATACCCTTTCTCCAGCTTTCCTTTCTGTCGTTCAAGGACAAGAAAAGATCCTTTCTTTGGTGAACACGGTTGCTGAAACCGAAGCATGCAATATTGAAGATGCGTATGGTCGTGTGCTTGCAGATCATGTTGTGTCACCAGTGAACGTTCCGCAATACACCAACTCAGCGATGGACGGTTACGCGATTCGCGGTGATGATGTCGAGCGCGACAGCTACCAAGTGGTTGCTGAAGTGATGGCGGGTCATGCTTACGATCAGCCTTTGGAAGTTGGTCAAGCGGTTAAGATCATGACGGGCGCACCAACACCTACCAATGGTGATACCGTTGTTATGCGTGAACAAGCGGAACAGGATGGCGATACTGTCACGTTCAATGGTGCGAGCATCAAAACTGGTCAAAACGTTCGCCAAGCGGGTGAAGACTTAGCAATTGGTAGCGATGTGTTTACTGCAGGTACTCGCCTAGCCTCTCCTGAAATGGGCATGATTGCTTCTCTTGGCTTTGGTGAAACGAATGTGTTCCGCAAGTTAAAAGTTGCTGTGTTCTCTACCGGTGACGAAGTACAAGCACCGGGTACAGAACAGAAAGCGAATTCAATCTACGACTCAAACCGTTTCACTATCATGGGCATGTTAGAGAAACTTGGCTGCGAAATTTTGGATTTCGGGATTCTAGAAGACAACGAGCAGTTGATGATTGAAGCGCTCGAAAATGCTTCTGCGCAAGCCGACGTAGTGATGACTTCTGGCGGAGTATCCGTTGGCGATGCAGATTACATTAAGCTGGCATTGGATAAACTGGGGCAAATTGATTTCTGGCGTATCAACATGCGTCCTGGTCGTCCGCTTGCATTCGGTCAAATCAACGATAAGCCTTTCTTTGGTCTGCCGGGTAACCCTGTGGCTGTGATGGTTTCATTCATCAATTTTGTTGAACCAGCGCTGCGTAAGATGCAAGGCGAACAAGGCTGGAAGCCACTTAAAGTCAGCGCCATTGCCACAGAAAATCTACGCTCTCGCCAAGGTCGTACCGAATTTAGCCGCGGTATCTACGAGCTAGACGAAACAGGTCGCCTAACGGTTCGCACAACGGGCAAACAAGGTTCTGGTATTTTACGTTCAATGAGTGAGGCAAACTGTTTAATCGAAATCTCCCCTGCTGTTGATACAGTAAAAGCGGGAGAAAGCGTGACAATTATCCCGCTTCAAGGCAGAATCTAGGCCAATTCAGAATTCAAAGGTCAGCATGTCTGGCCTTTTTATTGATTACAGAAAAATTTTTCAGAGAGACAGCTATGGCTCGCACCATTCTTTACACTTACAAAGACCAAGACAAAGAACTGACGTTCTCGTACCAGCAACACCGCAACATTCAAGAAGCTGTTGCAGAAGCAGAAGGTATCGACATCACTGAGTTCCTAAAGATGGAGCAACAAATCGAAGCAGTATCTGACACTAAAGCAGTGCGCAACTACCGCGACAACTACTTCAGAAAATTAGGCTTTAGCAAAATCACCCTAGCTCAAAAAGAAAACTTGGGCGTAGGTAAAAAGAACAAATAAGCCTAACCAAATAGGTCAAAGCAAAAAACTCGCGATTCGTCGCGAGTTTTTTATGCATGAAATCCAAGGGTAAGGCTTTATAACTGAGGCTCAACAATCACAAACTGGTTCGTTCCTGCAATTGGCGCATACCAATCACTGCCTTGGACATAGAAAGTCGCCCCATTAACGGTCACCGTAGTCGCTTCATTTGGCAACACATCGACTATCTTACCTGCCATTCCCTTATTTGCTACGACAGTGCTACTCGCTGTATTCACTTCGCTCTTTACAGAGACCGGTGGTTGCTCAACGTAAATGTACTGATCGCCACTTCGCTTGTAATAGACATTATCAACCACTGCATAAGTGATCCCCGCAATCACTAGGTACGTCGCGGTTCTTGGGATCTTGTTGTAATGATAAACACGGTGAACAGGTGCTTTATAAACGGGACGATAAACAGGTTTAACTACCACCACTTTCTTTACGTGTTTTTGGGGCTTAGGTGCTGGCGGCTTTGCAAGCGTCGGCGAGACCATACCAACTAAAGCGATACTAAGAACACCATACCGAAATCTTAACGAGTTGAACATCTTCATTCCTACTGTTCATGGAAGCAATGGAAACAGCTTATCAATCACGAGTTCAAGAGACGTAAATGAAGCGTAAAACTGGGTAAAGATAGCAACGGCATAACAGCAATAAAAAGCCTCGCTTACCTTAAAGGGAAGCGAGGCTTTCAATCTTTGTCTTAAATGTTTTCTCTTAATGAAAACTCTGACGATTACTTGATATTTAGGAACGCAGCGCCGCGTACACCGCCTGAATCACCATGTTTTGCTTTGATGATCTTCGGACATTTCGCTACAGAAAGTAGGTACTTAGGAATACGTTTTGGCATCTCTTCGTAAATCAGTTCGAAGTTAGATAGACCACCACCCAACACAACTACATGTGGGTCAGTTGCAGTAAATAGGTTCGCAAAACAGATTGCGAGAAGCTCCATAAAGCGCTCAACGTGTTCAACCGCTTTTGCTTCGCCTTCTGCGTGTGACTTAATGATGTCGATCGCTTTCTTCTCTTCGCCGTAGTAATGCGTGTAAAGAAGTTCGAAACCACGACCAGATAGGTAGCTATCTAGACAGCCTTTCTTATCACAACCACAACCTAGTAACGGTGCGTTTTCACCTAGGTGGAACCAAGCATCAAGGGGAAGACGAGTATGACCCACCTCACCTGCTACGTGGTTACGACCAGAGAACACCTTACCTTCGTAGATGAAGCCGCCACCAAAGCCAGTACCAAGGATTAAGCCAAGTACCGATGGTTCGTCTTTAAGTTCCTCATCCCACGCTTCTGAAAGCGCAAAACAGTTTGCGTCGTTTTCAATTTTTACGCTGCGGCCAATTTTTGCTTCTAGATCCGCACGAAGTGGTTTACCTTTCGCCGCAGGTACGTTAACCGTTAGTACCGTTGCGTCATCGGCATCTTCCATACCAGGAAGACCAAGACCAATCGTACCTTCACAACCAAATTCAGCATCGTATTTGTTTACTAGACCTGCGATGGTTTCTACCAGCAAATCGTAGTTGTCTGTTGGTGTTGGTACACGTTCTGTTGCTACACGCTCAAGTTTATCGTTAAACGCACCAAACTCGATTTTAGTGCCACCGACATCAAAGCCGTAATACATGCAATTCTCTCCTAAAATGCTCAAACGACTCCCAAAAAATGCTGGAGTCAAAAATATAAACTTTAGGCATTATCCATATCTGTACGCCTGCAAACCGTGACCGAATGCAGATTTATCCCCTCATTAAAGCCAGTTGAACAACAAGCCATCAACAAAAGTTCATTCCTTAGAGTTAGCTCTCGATTTTAGCCCACTCTTTGAAACGTTTCAGATGCGGTCGAGACCAGTCAGTTTTCACGCGAGTTTTTGTTAGCATGTAAGTTTCACGGAATGCTTCAAACCACAATTGCAAGCACTCTGACGCTTGTTCTTCTCCCGCTTGTTTGAATACTAACGTCGCCACTTCAGCCGTAGATAAATGCTGCTCGTTATCTGAACGACGCATAATGTATTCAGACAGTGATTCCGGCTCAATAGAAAGCACAGGCAAAGATTTAAGAAACTCTGAACGGCGGAAGATCTTGCGAGCTTCACGCCAACTGCCATCAATGAAAATCAGCAACCATTTTTTCCCTGAGCCATCGGCTGCCTTCAATCGCTCTGGATTCAAACCGTCTAACAAACGCTCAGGCTCATCGACGTAATCTGCAGGAAAGACAACCACAGGTTGATAAGCGTCGTTCTTTAGCAACGCCAGCATCTCTTCAGAAGGTTCTGTACGATTCCATTGATACACGTAGGTCTCTTGAATCGTATCAGCAATTAAACGCCCGGTATTGCTTGGTTTGAACACTTCGTTTTCAGACACAATCAGCATACACGCGATATTGGATTCGATGTTCGGTTGAATGTCGCACAAACAAAATTGCTCAGAAACCTGACAATATGGACAACGAACCACTTTACAACCACGAGCATTAAATGGCTTCGTTGAGATAGATTGACGGTGCTGGTATAAACGATGGAAAGCGTGGATTCTCATGGATAGAAAGTGCCAGTTGTTAGGGTCTTTTTAAAGTAGAGCGCGATTCTACTTGCATCGTCTGTTAGTCTCAAGGAATGCTCGCAAACAGACCGCAATTCACCTTCCTCCCTTTCGGTGAAAGATACATTGATGTCGTAAGGTCTTAGGAGTTAAGCGAATTAATCAAGGAAATTAGAGTGACTGAAACTGCATTTAACGACCCTTCCTGGCTAAGGCTTAGCATCTTCATTGGTGTGTTGTTGCTCTGTACGCTATGGGAAAACAAGCTGCCGAGAAAGAAGCTTACGGTCGAGCGTTCATTTCGCTGGTTTAACAACCTTACGCTGGTCGCTTTAAATAGTGTCATCATTGCTATTGTCATGCCTATTGCCGCTTTCCAAGCTGCCATCATCGCTTATGAAAACCAATGGGGTCTACTCAATGCATTCGCCTTACCAACTTGGTTACATGTGCTGATTGCCGTCGTATTACTCGATCTCATCATCTACCTACAGCATTTAGTATTCCATCGCGTTAAACCGCTGTGGAAGCTTCACCGCATGCATCACGCCGATCTGGATATCGATGTCACCACAGGAACACGATTCCACCCGATAGAAATCATTCTCTCAATGATTGTAAAAATCACCGCTGTTTTCGCTTTGGGCGTCTCTCCTATCGCGATCGTAGTGTTTGAAATCGTATTAAATGCTAGCGCGATGTTTAACCATAGCAATGCAAAGCTGCCACTGCTTTGGGACGCGAAGTTACGTAAGTTGATTGTGACGCCAGACATGCACCGCGTGCACCACTCTGTCATCGCGCGAGAAACCCATTCTAACTTTGGTTTTTTCTTGTCTATCTGGGATCGTTTGTTTGGCACCTACCGCGCTCAGCCGGAATTAGGTCATGATAATGTTGTGATTGGTGTTCCAGAGATCCGCGACAAAGACGAGCAAAGATTGGATAAACTGCTCACACAGCCATTTCGTTTTAAGGACAAGTCTTCTTTATGACCAGTTCGATGAAAGTGAATGTGTTTGGAAGAATCATGTTCGCGGAATGCAAAGGTGGAGTTTGGACGCTTTATATCGACTCGGAAACATCGATAAAACGCCCTGTTAGAGATTTTGTCGTGCCGCCCTTTCTCGATGAAGATGAGTTACTGATCTACCTAGATGATATGTATCACGAATATGCGACTACAACTCATCCCAGTGTGTTTCGGATTGAATAAACCAGCTTAACTTCCGTTGCAGGGGTACCATTGGTTAATGAGAATAGCGTCGACTCCTCACTTTGTAGCACTTCAAAGCCTAGTGCTTCAAAAACAACAACATTACCCGTCTCTTCTACACACCAGACGCTCAAACAATTCACCGAATCATATAACTCACACAAAGCCGCAATTAAGCGGCGAGCGATGCCCTGTTTACGAGATGCTCTTTCGACGGCTAATCCCGATAATTGCAGTTCGCTGCTTGTTAATTTGACTTTGATGCAAGCAACCACCTTAGTTTCAATATAATAGGCGTAAGTGACCCATTCATCTTTGCCTGAAGTTGGTTTTGCGGTTTTGTTTGGGGAGTAGATTGCTCTCAGTTCATGAAAGCAATCTCTGGAAAGGGATTCGACCGAAGGGTCTCCACTAGAAACGTGTTGAAGCATTTATGCTCTGCTGGAATTAGGCTTTGATCAAATCGCGCTTCTTGTTTGATTGGGTTACGCCAACAAACAAGCCAATAACACCTAACACAATTGACGCAAGCGCTAACATACTCACATCTTGTTGTTTGTTGATAGCAGAGTAAACAAACGCAATCCCAAAAAAGATTGCACCAAAGCTAAAGCCAGAGATCGCTGCGAAAAGTCCAAAGCTCGCAAGATCCTTAACGTTGTTCATAACTCATCCCTGTTAGAAAACAATTTAAAAATAAAATTAGCGGAATATCTGACGAGAGTTTCTAACCCTGTTTGCACTCCATAACCATAACGATGCGGCTAAAGCAAAACCAAAGATCATTGATTGAAGTTGCAAAGGAACTTCGTCGCTAAAAAGCCCAAAGTTGTAGTGTGCATATGAGGTAAAGACGACATCACTGCCCATCGTCAGAATCAACATCAATACACCAGTGCGGCGGTGTTTAATAAGCAAATAGATTGAGAGTAAGTTTAATATCCCTAAACTCGTCCAGTAGCTATTAAGCCATTGCGGCACTTCGGTATATGGCAAGAAACCACCAGTTACGTTGTCATAAATATGTATAACGCTGCCTACAAGCAGATACGAACAAAGGATGAATACTGCAAACTTTTCCTTCATTGTTGGCTTCCTTATCATCGTTTTGATGGCGAATCATACTAGACTATGTGAGATATCAATAATTTGATGTTCATTTTTGAGAGCGATCATGCTTTAAAAACGGCTATCTCAGTCCCAAAGTCACACATTCTCGCGGTTGAACACCAATACCCAAAGAATAGTCGTTCATCAGAAAGGTCGCATAACTACTTAATTAACGTCTATTGAGCCTTTTTCAGCTTGCATGGTGATTGTGTACGGCAAGACCAAGGTGTCGGCAATAGCCGAAAAAACGGTATCGAATACAAAGAACGGTACTCCGTCTATTTTGGGGCCTGTGTTTTCTGAATAGCTTGGTTCACCATTCAATAAACACATGTTGTAATTCACTCCACTATAAATTCTTGGAATATCCTGACAGTAACTTCGCTTCCCTTCATGGGATATTCTCACGTGATTATTAGGTGGGTTTATAGTTTCAACTGTTGCACAACCTTGCATCGTTAGTGCTGCCATCAAAGCGAGTTGCTTTTTCATTTACTTTCCTTGTTTTGTAAGTCCTTAATAAAGTCGTTCACACTTCTATTATGTCGTACTCGCACTTTAAAGAAACAGATCCTCTAAATAAGATATGCGGCGTACGAAAGAAGAGAAGCGGTTGATTTCCTGAGCTTAATTGCTCCTTGTAAAACTGTTGAGTCCCTTGAGGCAACTCACCTAGTCTTGAGAGTTTGAGTTCTTGATAAGGCGCAAAGTCCTCTTCAGACTCCTCCCAATCACCAAACATTTGGTTCGGCGACCAAAAGATCACAGTATTGTGTTTATTTATGCCCAGCTCTCTTACGTCAAACTGGAACCAACGACCTAACTTTACCGTTTCACTACCGCACATCCTCAATCCTTCTAATATCTTGCGCGGATGAATCAGCGTAAAGTGCAAAACATCGTTCCAATAGCAATCTAAGCCGTGCACGCGTCGTTGCAGGGCATGTGGTCGATACTCGTATTTCTTAACGTGCTGTTGATACAGATTAGGCTGTGATTCTCTTAGACGGTTAAGGGGTTGTAATACCTCTCCCGTTAGATTACATGGAACTCGATGGTATAAGAACGTCAACGTTTTCCCTCTCTGATACTGGTAAATCAATCTTACCGAGGCGGATAAACTCACGGACCTGCTCTAAAGCACGTTGAAAAACAGGATGCGCGTGTGAAGTGATATCTTGCGTAATGTCATGCCAAAAGAAAGCGAAATGATGCCCACCATCATCTTTTGTATGAAATACCCATTGTTCTGGAAGAGCCCCGCACTCACATAAAACAAAATGCCACACTTGCTCTTGGAACTCACTTTCCCAACGACCTAAATAGCTTGTTTGCTTTACTTGATCAATGCCCGACTCTTCTGCTAATTCCCTTTTAGCGGCACTCAACAAATCACCATCAAATGATTCGACGGTACCTTTCACCAACTGGATACCAGCAAGAGGATGCTTGAAAAGAAGAATCTCACTATTTTGGTTTCTCAACACCAATGGACATACTTTATCGATCACCAAACCATTCCTTATTTCTTAAACAACGCTTCTTTGCTTCAATTGGATAAAGGTTGAGAGGAGCTATTTCTTCATAGCCAACCCATTTTAACTTGTATTGATTAGTATCCGATCTTCGCTGTTGTTCAGGGCCGCAGCCAAGTCTTACTGTTGGATTGTCGACATACGATAGAAAGTAATGTTCGATTCGCGCTTGATTTCGAATCTCGAACACATGCTCCAACAAATCGAGTACTATGCTTGTCTCTTCCAGCGCTTCTCTCTTAGCTGCCTCAACTATTGATTCATCATTCTCTACTGAACCGCCCGGGAAAACATGATAATATCTTCCGTCCTTGTTCCTCTCAATGAGCAATAATTGGAAGTTTCGGTTAATCAAAACTACCCCTGCGCGCTGTTGCTTCATCTAAGAGCGCCTCCCTGCGTCACCTATCATGTCTTTGCACAAACCTTATGTGCAACATATTACACAACTTAATAACAACCGTAACGCCTATTGTAAGAGGTTATTGTTTTTGGGTGAAAAAAACCGAGGTAAACTCGGTTTTCTCAATCTTTAGCTCACGCCACTTTGTACTTGCTGATAGACAATCAAAAATAAACCTGCAAATACCGCTACTGTCAGTAAAACCTTTAACCAGAGAAACTTCATTATTATCTACTCTTCAGGCGCGTATTGGTCAAAAACTTCTTGAGCTGTCATTTTCTTGCTGTGTGGCTGCAAATCATAGTACGCGGGCTTCTCATCAGTGAAGATCTCTAAGCTTAATTTGAAGTCTGGCTCATTAAATAATCCCGCAGAAAGAGTGTATTCATCCGTTGCCAATAAGTGGTAATAGATGTTCGTGCCGCATTCACCACAAAAACCTCGTACTGCCCATTGGGATGATTGATAACGTTTAGGCTCAGCGCCGCTAAATCTTACACCCGGCCCACAATGCACCGCATGCAAAGGGCCGCTTGACCACTTTCGACACATGTCGCAATGACAAAAGCTCACTTCATTGTGTTTAGGCGCGGTCACTTCAATAGCGCCACATAAACATGTTCCTTTCATCGCTGTTCCTCCCTATTCAACCTCCATCATTATGGCGGTTTTAGACTCTTAATTGATGTGACCAACCTAGTCTTTCACCACATTCTCCGGCCCGCATGTTTGCGTGAACTTTATGAACAAAATGTCGCTTATGCTCAATATTCTCTTTATCTACGCATTAGAGACATCACGTTAACACCTTATTAACCTTTAGCTCATCACTAGCGAGTCACCCTACCTCGCTAGGAGAACAAATAATAAGACTCTTCAAAACAAGAGAGTCACCAACATAAGGAACGTGAAACATGTTAAAGGTACTCAAACCAACGCTCACCGCATCCATCATTGCAGCCTCATTTTCTTTCCACGCTTTTGCTGCTGATGTTGAAAAAATCCACTTTCTAATCCCAGGTGGTGCTGGTGGCGGTTGGGATATGACGGCTCGTGGTACAGGTGATGTACTGGTTAAATCCGACATCGTTGAAAGTGTCTCTTTCCAAAACCTCTCTGGTGGCGGTGGTGGCAAAGCGATTGCACACCTCATCGAAACCGCTGAACGCCAACCTGACACACTGATGGTGAACTCCACCCCAATCGTTGTTCGTTCACTGACGGGTATCTTCCCGCAGTCTTTCCGAGATCTGACGCCAGTAGCCGCAACGATTGCTGATTACGGCGCTATCGTGACCTCCGCGGATTCGAAATACAACACATGGGAAGATGTGGTCAAAGATTTCGAATCTAACCCACGTAAAGTAAAAATCGCTGGCGGTTCTGCTCGCGGTTCGATGGATCACCTAGTCGTCGCAGCCGCATTTAAAGGCGAAGGTTTTGACGCACGTAAAGTTCGCTACATCGCGTACGATGCTGGCGGCAAAGCAATGGCAGCGCTTCTATCTGGCGAAACACAATTGCTTTCAACCGGTCTTGGCGAAGTATTAGAGATGTCGAAATCTGGTCAGGTAAAAGTACTGGCGATTACGGCACCAAAACGTCTAGACGCTGCACCAAATATCCCTACCCTAAAAGAATATGGCAATGAGACTGTGTTCGCGAACTGGCGCGGTTTCTTTGCCGCTCCTGGCACGAGCCAAGCCAAGCTCGACGAATGGAACGCAGCTCTAACCAAGATGTACAAAACGGACGAATGGCAAGTTGTTCGTGACCGCAATGGTTGGATTGACAACTACAAAGCGGATAAAGAGTTCTTCGCGTTCCTAGAAGAGCAAGAGCAGCAAATGGGCGATCTAATGCGCGAATTAGGTTTCCTTAAGAAGCAATAACTCCCATCCGAGTTTATGGGGTTGGCTATCCCTAGCCCCAGTTGTATTTGCACTCTAATTTCACCGTATATGGGCATTGTCGATAATCGACAAGTAAAAACTCCTTTGTTTATTGATTGGTAAACACTAAGTAACTCGACTAGCAGCGATGCGCTTAATTGTTAATGACTTAGTCCTTCTTCATTAACGCCCATATACGGTCTTTTCCTGTTGTTCTAGGAGTTGGATATGTCTCATTCAACCAATATTTTTACCAAAGAGAATCTGCTGTGCCGCGATCGTGTCGGTGCGATGATCTTTTTGTTGTTTTGCCTATGCTATGGCTACCAAACTACGCAAATCCCTCTCTTTCCGGGAGATGAATACGAACCGTTCACGGCTCGCACCTTACCAACCATTCTGACCTACGTCGGGATTGGTTTAGCGTTAATGCTACTGGTAACCGGTCAGCCCGATAAACAAAGCGGCGCCGTAATGTCATTCAACTGGAAACTGCTCATCGCCTTTTTAGTTTTGATGGCGCTTTATGGTCTGGGTTTGACTTACATCGGCTTTGTATTAGCGACAGGATTCTTCCTGATTGCGGGCTTTTACCTTCTTGGCGAACGACGTAAATCGGTGCTGTTTGGTGCCTCATTCCCGTTCGTTATCGCGTTTTACTTGTTGCTCACTCAAGGTCTGGATATCTACCTTGAGCCTGGTCTGATTCTCACCATCTGGTAGTCAAAAGAAAGGACTGAATTATGTTAGATGGAATTCTACAAGGTTTAACCACCGCCGTGATGCCAATGAACATCATGATGGTGATTGTTGGCTGTTTTGTCGGTACATTTATCGGCATGTTACCGGGGCTTGGTCCTATTTCTGCCATCGCTCTGATGATCCCTATCACCTATGGTTTGGATCCGTCGTCGGGTCTGATTCTGATGGCAGGTGTTTACTATGGTGCAGTATTTGGCGGCTCAACTTCTTCTATTCTTATCAACGCACCGGGTTGTTCATCAACCGTAGTCACCGCGTTTGATGGCTACCCAATGGCACAGAAAGGACAAGCAGGTAAAGCTCTTGCACTGGCGGCTTACTCTTCTTTCACTGGTGGCACGCTTTCAGCAATCATGCTGCTTGTGGCGGCACCAGCATTGGCTAACGTCTCGTTAAGCTTCCAATCTTCTGACTACTTTGCGCTAATGCTTCTTGGCTTATCCGCAGTGGCTGCGTTCGCTGGCAAAGGACAAGTAATAAAAGCATGGATGATGACTATCCTGGGCTTGATGTTGTCTACTGTCGGTATTGATAAAGGCGTCGGTGTCGAACGCTTCACCTTTGGTCTGACAGATTTGATGGATGGTTTCAGCTTCCTATTGTTGGCGATGGCGACCTTTGCGCTTGGTGAAACTTTGATGGGGATTTTGAAACCATCTGAAGACACTCGTGATGAGGAACAAGATAAGCTGAGCAACATTGGCTCGATGAAAGTCACCAAGGAAGAAATCAAAGAAGTAGCACCGGTTTCTATTCGCTCTTCAATCCTTGGCTTCTTTACTGGTGTGCTCCCGGGCGCAGGTGCAACCATCGCCGCCTTCTTAAGCTACGGCATGGAACGTAATCTTGCTCCAAAGGATAAAAAAGAACAGTTTGGTAAAGGCAGCATCCGAGGTTTAGTGGCTCCAGAGTCTGCAAACAACGCAGCATCAAGTGGTTCTTTCGTTCCTCTATTGACTCTTGGTATCCCGGGTTCTGGTACAACCGCAATCATGCTAGGAGCGTTAATCGCATACGGTATTCAACCGGGCCCTCGCCTGTTTGTTGAACATCCAGATGTGTTCTGGTCGGTAATTATCTCCATGTACTTCGGCAATATTGTGTTGGTGATTCTTAACCTGCCGTTGATCCCATACATCTCAAAGCTACTTGCAGTACCAAGAACCGTGTTGTTGCCAATGATTCTGTTCTTCTCTATCACCGGTGTGTATCTGGTTTCTTTCAATACCATGGACGTGTTTGTGATGTTACTTGTGGCAATGGCTGCCATCGCACTAAGGCTGGCAAACTTCCCTCTCGCACCGCTGTTGCTTGGCTTTATCCTTGGTGGATTAATGGAAGAGAACCTGCGCCGTGCATTGATGATTTCCGACGGTGAACTGAGCTTCTTATGGGAACGCCCAATCACACTGACATTCACCGTGCTTGCAGTATTGGTACTTGGCAGTCCACTGTTTGTAAAACTCTTTCAAAAGCTTAAAGCACAACCAGTGAAAGTTGAGCAATAAGCATTCTATCTCTCCCTCAAGATAGACCTTGAAACCAAGCCACCCTCTGCGGTGGCTTTTTTATTGGACTAATCGCTACTTTATTTCTTTGAGTGAGTTGCGTAGTGTTAACAGTTATGAAACAAAAATTATAAGAACAAAAAAGGACCTTTTATGCTGCTGGAATTTGCTCTCTTGTTTGCTGCAGGCGTCGTTGGTGGGATCATGAACTCCGTCGCCGGTGGTGGTAGTTTCATAACCTTCCCTGCATTGATGGCGGTTGGCGTGCCTCCCATCATGGCGAACGCGACGAATACTTATGCTTCTTGCGCAGGTTACATCAGTGGTGCGATCGGTTTTCGCGAAGAAATCATGAAGAACAAGCAAGAGCTGGCTTTCACTATCTCTTTCAGTTTGATTGGTGGCGCAGTAGGTGCTTATCTTCTGCTGAATACGCCAGAATCTGTTTTTCTTGAAGCGATTCCATGGCTACTGTTATTCGCAACCGTACTCTTTTTAACTGGCTCTCGCATCACTGCGTTGATTAAATCTCTGACCAAAGAGACCAAACACGCCGGTATTCTGGGTGTGATTGCGCTGAGTCTTCTTTTGATTGGGGTCTCTGCTTATGGTGGGTTCTTCAATGCCGGTTTGGGCGTAATCGTCTTGAGTTATTTAGTGGTTGCAGGACACCAAGACATCAACTTAATGAACGGGCTTAAGCTGCTGGTTTCGACCTGTGTATCCCTGATTGCTATCGTGATCTTTGTTGCTAACGGTTCAATCGATTGGACTAAAGGCAGCGTTGTAATGGTTGGTACATTAGTGGGCGGCTACTTGGCAGCACGAATCTCCCGTCAACTAAACCCAAACCATGTAAGAGGTTTCGTTGCCCTTTCTTCTGTCGCCATCACTATCTACTTTTTTATCGATGTTTACACTTAAAAATCGAGCCTCAAGCGATAACATAAATATATGAACTTATTTACATTTACCATACAGGTGTCTTATTATTGAGCCAATTCAACAAAAAACGTAATTTTGTTTGACTGCCGGATTGCAGTCTTTTTTATGGTCACTCAACAAGGATGTATAGGTAATATGGCTCACCTTTCGTTTAAGAATAAACTGGTGTTGCTGATCGTCGCGATCATCACCACAACCACTCTTATCTCTTACTTCAGCGTCAACCACTTTATAAGCAACTACATTCATCAATCAGACAGTAAGAACATCACCCATATCATTGACATCACTCGCGACAAACTCGAAGCTGAACTTAATAGTAAAGTTGCTCAGGCCACCAATCTCAACTTCAGCATGATGGACATTGCGGATGCAAAAGAGACCTCTGGTTTTGCTCAGGTTGTGAAAATCGTCAACGGTTACGCGTTCGATGATACGGGTAACATGAGTGAAGAAGATGCTCAATATTTTATCGACGCTGCAGAGACGCAAACTGAGCAACTAAGTATTAGTCCTATCACTGTCAAAGACACTGTCCCATACATCACTTTCTCAATCAAAAGATTTGACGATTCCGTTGATTTTTTCACTTACGACCTGGCTTCCTTAAGTAAGGTCATTGTTGGACTTGCGGCTGAGGGAAGCTTTGCTGAGCTTATCGGTGATGGAACTGTTATTTACAGTAATAAGCAAGGTAATAACTTAACGCCTGTAGAGCGAAGCATCTCATTCGGCAATGGCCAGTGGCAGCTGATTGGATATATTGACCAAAGTAACATTCAAGCTAACACAGACAAGCTGAATTGGATGATTACGTTAGCGCTATCAATTGCTGGCATTGCAATCATTTTGGGTAGTATTGTTTTGCTCCACTTTGCTTTTAAGCCGCTTGAGCAATTGAAGAAATTAGTCAGTGACCTGTCAGATGGCAACGGCGACCTAACTCAAAGACTCAATATCAACAGCAAGGATGAGATCGGCCATATATCCCAATCAATAGACCTGTTCATTGCCCAACTGCAGAAGATGTTTGTTGAAGTGTCTCATTCATCTGCGCATATCGACCACGCGGTTGGTGAGCTTGCCAAACAGTCGGATAACAATAGTAGCACTCTAAATCAGCACACTATTGAATCAGAACAAGCCATCACTGCCATTGAAGAAATGAGCGCCACGGCAGAGTCTATTGCGAGCAGTGCTGATGATGCAGCTAAGCTTACTGACCGTACCAATCGCTATGCAGAGGAATCGAAGCGTACTGTTGGAAACGCGGTTCAAAGCGTAAGTGACATGGTCACACAGGTCGCCTCTATGTCTGACACCATTGGAACAATGAGCGAAGACACCAAGCAGATCAGCTCTGTGTTACAAGTGATTGGAGAGATCGCAGAACAGACAAACCTACTAGCATTAAACGCTGCAATTGAAGCCGCCCGTGCCGGTGAGCAAGGACGTGGTTTTGCAGTCGTCGCTGACGAAGTGCGTGCCCTCGCCGCTCGTACACAGCAAAGCACCTCTCAAATCAATGAGATGTTAGCGAAATTGAAGTCGACCACTGATAATGTGGTCAATGAAATGGACTCAACGCGTTCAAGTTGTCAACAAACCGCAGATCGCACCAATCAGGTAATGGACTCTTTAAACGTAGTGACAGATTCTGTGGTAGAGATTAACGACTTGAACACTTTGATGGCGACATCTGCTCAAGAGCAGCGTCAGGTAACTCAGGAAGTCAGCCGTAACATGAGCGCGATTCAAGAGATCATTCGCAAGCTCAACGAGAACGCCTCGCAAACAACATCAGTCAGCGACGAACTGAAAGCAACCTCTACTGGTCTGGGTGATGTAGTTTCGCGGTTTAAAGTGCAATAACACTGACGAACGACAAACAAAAACGCCATCGTGAAATACGATGGCGTTTTTTATTGGCGTAGCGACAGATCACTTAATCAAACCAACTTCTTTGTAGTACTTCTCAGCACCAGGGTGAAGCGGCGCAGACAGACCATCTTTCACCATTTCTTCTTTTTTCAAGTTCGCGAATGCTGGGTGTAGACGGCGGAAATCGTCAAAGTTTTCGAATACCGCTTTCACTACGTTGTAAACCACTTCATCTGGTACTGCCGTAGAAGAAACAAACGTCGCACCCACACCAAAGGTTTGTACATCGCTGTCTGAACCGCGGTACATACCACCCGGTACGTTTGCGATACGGTAGAAGCTGTTATCAGAAACTAGCTTATCGACTTGCGGACCAGCCACAGTTACGATGTTGCTGTCACAAGAGGTGGTCGCCTCTTTAATAGCACCACTTGGGTGGCCTACGGTGTAGATCATTGCGTCAATCTTGTTATCGCACAGCGCTTTAGACTGTTCTGATGCTTTTAGCTCAGACACCAATTTGAAATCGTCATTCGTCCAACCGTACTCTTTCATCAGTACTTCCATCGTACCGCGTTGACCAGAGCCAGGGTTACCTATGTTAACTCGTTTGCCCTTTAGATCATCGAACGATTGAATGTTGGCATCTTTACGAGCAACAACCGTAAACGGTTCTGGGTGTACAGAGAACACAGCACGAAGCTCTTTGAATGGGCCTTTGTCTTCAAACTTGCTCGAACCGTTGTAAGCGTGGTACTGCCAGTCTGACTGAGCGATACCTAAATCCAGTTCACCCGCACGAATGGTATTAATGTTGTAGATCGAACCACCAGTACTTTCCACTGAACAACGAATGCCATGGTCAGCACGTGATTTATTCACCAAACGACAGATTGCACCACCCGTAGGGTAATACACGCCAGTTACACCGCCCGTACCAATGGTCACAAACGTATCTTTAGCAGAAACTGAAAAGCTTGCGCTCATTGCAACTAGCGATGCCGCCACTGCGAGCTGTTTTAACTTAAACATTGAATGTCCTTCTCCGTTGTTGTAGTGAAGTAAGTATAGCAACTATTAACAAGTTGTTAACGCACAAGATCACATCCTAGAAATTCATGAATAATTTAAAAATACAGATAGTTAAGTAATGTCTAACATTCTCGTTATATGTGGTTACTTCAAGCTTTTTTACTATATTGTTACATATATAACCTTACTTTTATGATGGGAATCTAATTTCAAAGTAAGATGGGTTAATTGAATGTAATTCGGGTGCTACATTTTAAGTCTAAATTATGAGAAATCGATTCCATTATAAAAAGCAAACATGTGCAACAAAGGTTGGCAAACATGCTCGATTATCCCCTATTAAGTAAAACAGCGACCAAAGAAAAGAAGACCACAGCAATACTGGATGAGCTATTTAAGCTCGCTCAAACAAGTTACCCAGAGTTCAGCCGCTTTTCTGTGGTATTAATCAAAGGAAACAAGGCTTCTAACTACTATGTAAATGACACTATAGCTCAACCATTTGGTCTTGATTTTGAGGACCAAGAGCTTCGTATAAACTCTTCATTGACGGAGGTCGCCTATAACTGCCAAGTTAGAATCGTTGATGACCTAGAAAACTTCGACAACACCGAACGCATAAAGAAACTGATCAAACTCGGCCACAAAAGCAGTTATGCATCACCTATATATAATCGTGGTTCTATCATTGGTTTCCTTTTCTGCAATGCAACAAAAACCAAGTTTTTCTCGGATGAGCATACGCAGCGAGACTTCGCCTACCTGAGCCAAATCATATCGGGTATGTTCATTCAGCTAGATGAAAAACAAAAGCACTTTCAATCAGCTTTAGCGATTGCTTTGAAGATGGGACACGAAAGAGACCCTGAAACAGCAGAGCATTTAATACGAATGGGAAAATACAGTGAGCGACTTGCACGGTTACTAGCAGATAAAAATAGGTCTATTACCCCTGAGTTTATCCACCGTATCAGGCTATATGCCCCCTTTCATGATATAGGAAAATACAAGATCCCTGACGATGTACTCTTCAGTGATAAGCGCTTTACAGCAGCTGAACGCGAAGTTATGAATCAGCACACCATTTTTGGAGAGCGGATCATTGAAGACGTTGTCGCGCTGTCTGACACATCAATGATTGCACCAGATGAAGTGCAATTTATTAAGAACATCATTCGCCATCACCATGAGTATTACAACGGTACAGGTTTACCCGATGCATTGTGTGGTAAGGACATTCCCTTAGAAGCTAGGATCGTAACACTGGCCGATGTATTCGATGCCTTGCTAAGTAAGCGCGCGTATAAAGCTGCTTGGTCACTGTCTGATACGGCAAACTTTATTAAAGAGCATAGGTTATTGATGTTCGACCCAGATTGCGTCGACATGCTGATCGAACACCTAGATGAGTTTTTAGCAATCCGCGCGCATCATCGAGACCACGAAGGTACCCAAAACGCCGTTGCTTGTTAACTAGGGTCTGCTGACCTTTCGAGCTGATTTTTGCAGCGAATTGTCGGGCGGTTACACAAGGCAGAGATTTTGATGTGTAGTTAGCCTACATGAGAAGTCGATAGTGAAGTAGGAATAACCAACATACGCTGCCCAGAGGGTTCGGCTAAAATCGTTTCATGCTTTGTTAAGAAGTATTTGCTTAGAATGACTAGGCTACACACTCCTTGCCTCGCCTAAAACAATTTTATCTCGAACAAAATTTAACCACGAAAGAACAACAGACCCTAAGAAAAGCCCCGAACACTCGGGGCTTTGTTTTACTGCTTTTTCTTTTGCCTGAAGGCGATGTATTTAGAAGAATCCTAGCGGATTGACGTCGTAGCTGATTAACAGGTTTTTCGTGTTCTGATAGTGATCGAGCATCATCTTATGCGTCTCTCGACCAATGCCGGATTTCTTGTAGCCACCAAACGCAGCATGTGCAGGATATGCGTGATAGCAGTTAATCCAAATGCGCCCTGCTTCGATGTTTCGACCCATGCGATAAGCAAGGTTTTGGTCTCGCGTCCACACACCCGCTCCCAGACCGTATTCAGTGTCATTGGCAATCGCCAGCGCTTCTGCTTCATCTTTAAAAGTAGTCACTGCGATTACCGGACCAAAGATCTCTTCTTGGAAAACTCGCATCTTATTATGACCCTGTAACAAAGTCGGTTGAATATAGTAACCCTGTTCCAAGTCGTTCTCTTGTTTCGCTACATCTCCACCAAATACGACTTTCGCTCCTTCTTGGCGGCCGATCTCTAGGTAACTCAGGATCTTATCGAACTGCTCTTGCGAGGCTTGAGCGCCAACCTGAGTATCAGTATCCAGTGGATTGCCTTGTTTAATGGTTTTTGCACGCTCTGCAACTTTAGCAATGAACTTGTCGAACACAGATTCATGTACCAGCACACGTGATGGGCAAGTACATACCTCGCCTTGGTTAAAGAAAGCAAGCAAAGTACCTTCAATACACTTATCTAAATACTCATCTTCGTGATCAAACACATCTGGGAAATAGATATTCGGAGACTTACCACCGAGCTCAACCGTCGACGGAATTAGACTCTCCGCCGCACATTTTAGGATGTGGTTGCCCACTTCAGTTGACCCCGTAAACGCTAACTTAGCGATTCGATTACTCGTCGCCAGTGCTTGCCCAGCTTCTGAGCCAAAGCCATTGACTACGTTCACCACGCCAGCAGGCAGAAGGTCACCAATCTTTTCCATCAGAACCAGAATTGAAGTCGGCGTTTGCTCAGCAGGCTTAAGTACCACACAACAGCCCGCGGCCAACGCAGGAGCCAACTTCCAAGCCGCCATCAACATTGGGAAGTTCCAAGGAATGATCTGCCCCACAACACCAATCGGCTCAGGGAAGTGATAACTTGCAGTATGCTCATCTAACTCAGCCGCACTGCCTTCTTGAGCACGGATACAACCTGCAAAGTAACGGAAATGATCCACTACTAAAGGAAGGTCTGCCGCTAACGTTTCACGAACGGGTTTGCCGTTTTCCCATGTTTCAGCAACTGCAAGCTCTTCAAGGTTTTGTTCAATGCGGTCTGCGATTTTTAGTAGTATATTCGCACGCTCAGTCACGCTGGTTTTTGCCCACTGTGCTCTTACGCTATGCGCTGCATCCAGTGCAAGGTTGATGTCTGCTTCCCCAGAACGAGCGACCTTACAATACGCTTGGCCATTGATTGGCGATGTATTGTCGAAGTATTCACCACCCGTTGGTTTTACCCATTCGCCACCGATGTAGTTGTCGTAATGCGATTTGAAATTAACGATGGCATTTTCACTACCTGGCTGTGCATAGATCATAACTCTTCCTTTTGTTCTCGTTCATTTTTTTGTTTTAAACAACCGAGTGTTCAACTCAGCATTGTTGCAAGAACATCACTCAAGTCACATGCCAACAATGAGCACCTTGTTGTTAATTAAATGTAAAACTATGATTACCAAGCGATAACAAACTAAGTGAGTGACGTTTGAGCGGATGTATGGTGTGAACACCAGTGTTCAAGTGTTCCAAAATGGCACACCCTCACTGTGACAAAATGGTACAGTCATGGAACTTCAACACATTACCAACAGCAATTGGCTTTCCACTTCATGGGACAGAAGTGAACAAGCGGGTTTAAAACAGCGACGTCGACCAGACGATATTCGTGTCACCTCAGCGTTACTTGAGGACCGACGCCACCAGCTCCACTTCTTAATCGATGCCGTTAAGCAATTTGCCTTGCCTTTGTTTAATCAATTGTTCTCCCACAGCGACAGTCGATTGATACTGACCGATGCCGAAGGCGTGATCATTGGGAGCTGGGGGCAACCTAAGTTCCGTGAAAAGCTGACAGAAATTGCGCTTAGTTCTGGCGCGTGTTGGCAGGAAAAACTCAAAGGCACCAACGCCATTGGCACTGCGCTAGTGGAAGCAAAACCCGTTTCCGTGATTGGTGACCAACACTTTATACAACATCATCGCTTTATCAGTTGCTCAGCGAGCCCGATCTTTGATCATTTGGGTAATTTGATTGGTGTACTGGACATTACCAGTGAGCAAAAGAAGCATGACTTTTCAACACAAGTCTTAGTCCAAAACATGGTTCAACAGGTAGAAAACCAACTCCTCAACCAAATTCCCAAAGGGCATATTCGAGTTGATTTAGCCTGTGAACAAGGTCTGCTCAATAGCGGTTGGCAAGGCATCATCATCGCCAATGAAGAAGGTCAAATTCTGGCTCATAACCAAGTTGCCTCACAATTGTTGGCTCAAACTAACGTTGTTGGACAATCACTGGCATCGATACTCGACGGTTCTGCCAGCAATCAATCTTTAGTGTTTAAAACTCAGCCACTCTCGGAACCTAAAACTCAATCTCGCTCCATTTCAGCCTCAAATGATCTCCATTATGGCGACGCAAACGTAGAGCACTGCTGGCAACAAGCGAATCGTGTTATAGACAAAGACATTAGCTTATTGATCCTTGGCGAGACGGGAGTAGGCAAAAATGAATTTGTTAAAGCTCTGCACAAAAACAGCAAGAGAAAGAATGGGCCTTTGGTTTCCGTCAACTGTGGTGCGCTACCCAAAGACTTGGTCGAATCAGAGCTATTTGGCTACGTCGGCGGAGCATTCACAGGCGCAAACAGCAAAGGTTACCAAGGTAAAATCCGTCAAGCACACAAAGGCATCTTGTTCTTAGATGAAATTGCAGACTTACCATTAGAAGCGCAAAGCCGGTTGTTGCACGTGCTCCAAGACAAAACCGTGTTGCCCGTAGGCTCTAACCAGACCATTCAAGTTGATACGCAAATCATCGCCGCAACACATAAAGACCTAGAGTTATTGGTTGACCAAGGAGAATTTCGTCAGGATCTTTATTACCGACTAAATGGATTAATCGTAGAACTTCCTCGTTTTGAGGAGCGCAGTGATAAGCAAGCGCTGATTGAAAACATTCATCGCCGCCACTCTGAATCAAAGCAAAGTATTTGCCCTCACCTGCTGTCACTGATGTTGAGTTATGGTTGGCCGGGGAACCTACGTGAGCTTGATAGCTTAGTAAAAGTCTCTGCTTTGATGGCGCAAGGTGAACCCCAACTTGAGCTTAGCCACGTACCCAACCATCTGGCTAAGAAACTTGGTCAATCACCCAATATTGTCGATGCTGATACACCAAACACTAAAGACATGCGTTCTACTGTAGAAGATAAGCTGGTAAAAACCTACCAAGCAAACCAAGGCAACATCAGCAAAACCTCACGTATGCTCGGGCTAAGTCGCAATACCATTTATCGCAAGCTTAAAAGCCTTGGTATTCTCAAGTAATAACTGAGGAATAAAAAAAGAGCACCGTATTGGGTGCTCTTCTTATTTTGAAACCTAGCCTTACAGTCCGCCTTCTTGCTGCGCCTGTTTTACTAATGCCTGACGTTGAGTTTCCGTGTCTGAATTCACTTTCTGTTCCTTGTGCGTTTCCTGGTCCATATCAGTCGGAATGAAAACAAAGTACTTGTTAAGAGTCATCTTAAGAACCTCAATTAATAGTGTTAAATCACCTTCTTGGTAAATGTAAACAACACCAGCAAAAAACATCTTATGCCGGATCCTTGTTGTAGGTTTCAAAAAATAGAGGATGTTTGACCATCAAACATCCTCCATATGCAAGCTAATTATAGGATGAGTTCAAAGGCTTACCTAGCACTCTTTTTCACCTTTTATGCAATCTTTGTTTCTTAATCAGATTTAATACACCATACCCTTACGACCTAACCTCATGTCACAAAAGGAAAATTTGTTTTCGATTTTATTGGAACAGAGGATGAGAGACGTTGATACTTAAAGCTTAACGTTTTGAGGCGCTTACTTCGTGAAAAATACCATCGATTTAAATTTGTATCGCTTTCTTTATCTACTGAGCCAGCAAAAGTCGCAGGCGAAAGTGTGTCATACGCTAGACATCAGCAAAGCAACCTTTACTAGGCAACTCGCCGAGTGCCGGCTGCGATTTGATAACGAACTGTTCAATGCAGAGAAAGGCGTTTATACCCCTACGCTGCTCTGTCAACAATTGTGTGAGGCTATCGGGGAGCCTCTAGAGCAACTTGAGCAGATACCGCAGTTGGCAAAGACCTTTAATGCAAACCAACATTCCAACGAGTACGTCTTCAGCATCATCAACCCTCTTTCTGGCATGTTAACGATTCCTTTGGTTACCGCTCTTACCACAGATGAACAAAAGCCTAAGATTTCCTTTATTGATTGGTCGATAGAAAGCATAGAGAACCCAAAGCGCGGCGCTGTCTCAATTGGGATTGGTGGGTTTCCTAATGAGCTCAACGAGAGAATGGTAGAACGTAAGGTGGCTTCCGTCCCCATCTTTGCGTATGTGAACGCCCAACACCCTCTTCACCAACAAACCGAACTTGAACTCAGTGACATTGAAAACCTTGAAACGGTGCGAGTCTCCATGGGTTCGCTCGATGTGAGCGCCTATTATGAGCGAATGCGTAAACTGACGGGTGTGAATCTAGAACAGAAGCTGACCGTCTCCTCAATGACTGCAGCGCTCGATTGTGTCAAAGTCAGCCCGTATGTGTTTGTTGGTATGTATATCGACGATCAAGAGCTACCCGCGGGAATTTGTCGATTACCGTTAAAATTAGACGGAACGTCAATGTTGTTTGATGTCGGGATTCAGTACCATCGAGCCTTTTACCAACACCCGATCATTGCACAAGTAGAAACCTTTATTAAACGAGCGCTTAGCTAAGCCGCTAATTTTTGTTGCCGCATAGCCAAGGAATAAAAAAAGCCGACCAATTAACAGGTCGGCTTTCATCTTCAGTTTGTCGCACCTTACGATGGTCTTATTTCACTTCAGTGATATCACTTGGCTTCCAAGAACCGTCATACCATGGTTCTAAAGGACCGTACATACGTAAGATACTAAACCAGCCTTTGTTTGGAACCGTTTGAATCCAGTTTGCTTCTTTACCCTTCAGAGCGGTTGGACCGAAGTACAAATCGACCGAACCATCTGAGTTTTCAACCATCTTGTCGCGCTTATCGTTCTTACTTGGGAACGGTTGGCTCGTTTGTAGCTCTGAACGTGTTTGCGTATCGTACGCGACCACAGACCAGAAGTTCTTCGCTGGTACATTCGCAGGAATCGTCAGCTTGTAATTCTTACCGCCATCAAAGAACTTACCCTCTGCCGTTTTATCAACAATGGCATACTGAGAGCCTTTGCCAATCATCTTAAGCGCCATCGCTGGCGTGTTTACCGTTGCCATGTAGAAGAAATAAGTACGCGCATCCAGATTACGTCCGCCTTTACCTTCATCAATAAGCCACTGGTAATCTTTGCCGATAAAAGCAGTTTTCCAGTTACGATCGTCCCAAATGTACGCGTTTTCTGTGCGTGGGTTGAACATCAGCGCACGAGCCGTTGCGTTACCAATCGCTGCACCATCTTTCAGGATCTTCTGCATACGCGCATCAGGTTCGAACGGCTTACCTTTTTGAATACCAATTGTCGCAATCAAACCGCGCATTTCTGGGTCGATGAAATCAATAGGCTCTTTGTCGATAACCACTTTGATTTCGTCATAGAAATGTTCGTCATTGGCGTGAATAGTATTGAAGGCTTTACCACTACCTGAAGTGAAGGCCATCTTCGGTTGATCATCCTTCTTAGATAAAGGGTAAATCTTCAAACCAGTATGATACGAGTTGACCGCTGCATCCGTTTTACCATCTTTCAAGAAGCCTCGTGCAATAAACCAGTTCACATAACTTGTCGATTGAGAAACATGGTAGCCCTCAGGCACTGGGCCATCGTAGCTTGGTGGCAAGATAAGGTATTTGCCGCCCTGACCTTTATCTGGCCCTACTACGCCCATATCGGTCACGAAACGGAAGAAGGCATCATTGACTGTAGTTGGCCCCATGCCCGGCGGGATTTCCACAACCGTTGGACCATCACGCTCTAAATCAAGAAATGCCGATGCGTAAACCGTATCCGTGTTACCGGTTAGGAATAAAGGATTTGAATCCATCAAGTTATCAAATAGCATCACCTGATTGGATTTCGTCAACCCCATCTTTTCATGTCCCATACGTAGCGCTTCTAACGACGCCATAGGGATGGCATTCATGAATACTTCTGTCGCTCGCATAGTATCGAGATTGTTATAAAGCGTATCCATGGTTTGTTGACTTGGCACACCATCCTTGAAATTCAAAGTACCGATGCTTGTTTCTACCGTATTCGGCGTCATGATGCTTGTTGGAATATCTGTGTTGTAGTTGCTGGTATTTGCCAGAACAGAAGATGAAACCAGTAAGCCAGTCAGCACAGCGATACGTTTGAGTTGAGTCTTTAGCATAAGAATTTCCTGCGTTATCAGTTGCGATACATTCACTCTACTTAAAGTTAGGAATCAATTCTGATGCTCGCCACAATCAAAATTGCTGACGCGCTTTTTATGCAATAAAACTCACAACAAATCTCTATTCAAAACTGTCTACTAGGTCAATATTTAATCTTTTTTGAGAAATATTTAGCCCGTTTTTTGGGTATCTTCTGAGCAAAAAAGAGACAATACAAATGCGGAGTGAGAACACTCTGACACTACCCACTAAGCTCTGGGAGGCGTTATGAAAAGTAAAAAATTAGGTCATGTGATGTCATTCAGCAGAATGTTTTCCTTCATTGCCTTTCTGACAGCCACATTCGCTTGGGTATTAAGTATGTATGCCCTCTTTACGGTTTCCGTTGTGGCACTCTTCGTCAGCGGACTACTCTACTTGAATGACAAATTCGGTCCCCACCACAAAGGCAATACAAAAGAAAAGAGCGCTTAAGCGCTCTTTGAGTTACTTCCTATCACCCATCCGAACTGGTGCTCATATTCTCTTTGATGAACTTATCGATTCTCTTTAACTCGTGATAGTAGCTACTACTATCCAAAGTGCTAGAGACCGATTTAAGTTCTCTAAATTCTTCCCTACTGGAGTTACAAAGTACACAAACTGCAGCAACAATCAGCTCGAAATCTCAATTACTCCTAATTATTACAATCGTAAGTGATACCTTCATACATGATGCTTATGTCGATATACTTTTCGTAATTCAGGTATGCGACTATTCGGGCATCGGTGTTGAAGATCAATCGATTTATCGTATGTATCGCATCATAAAGATCTTTACCATCGACTCCTGCTTCCTTAAAACAATGCCTGACATAACGATAGTGTTTGTAGATCTCGTATGCTAAGAGCTGATTATCAGCATCATTACTCGAAAAATCGTGTTGCAAAATGCTAGATGAATATTGAACATAGCGTAAAAGAAAGTCGTGATTAATTTCACTGATTTTGAGTGCTTTTAACACCGCTTCTACGTCGTCTCGGATGTGATTTTGATTTTTGTCGATTCCTAACAATGAATCGGATACGTCCTTCTTAATTGAAGGATTTGATATCACCCTTTCTAGCTGAGAACTCATACTTGGCCCTACAACAAGCTCCGTTGAAAATACAGGGTGGCTGATGAAAAGAAAAAAGATAGAAGCGATAATGCATCGAGCAATAGACATTTTAATTATCGTTGTATAAAAACAAAATTAAATGCTATCGATTAATGATTGAAAAATGAAATAGACATTTATTATTCCATAATAAATATAAGTAATAAAAGAGCTTGGTCAATACCAAGCTCTTTTACTAAACAACTCCACTTAATAGTGAGCACATGAAGATTATAATTACAACAGCAAATAGTGGATTACACATTAGTCTATCGTTAATACAACTCGACGGTTACAACCAGATACTTTGTTCTCGTTTATCTTGCAAATTGGCGCAGACTCACCGAATGCTTTTTCAACAATCCTGTTACCTAGACCTAACCCTTGTTTCAGGTATATTGTTGCGGCACTCGCGCGACGAGCTGACAAGCCTTTGTTATAAGCTTGAGAACCGACTTCATCAGTATGCCCTTCAACAAGGACGCGAGTACCCTCGTCAACCAGTTCCAAGTATTGTGAAATAGCTTGTTTGTGAGTGTCTGTTAAACGGTATTTATCAGTATCATAGTTGAGGATCAACGACATTGAGCTCTTATCAAAGGTGCAACTGTCGGTCGCATTCAACCCTTCAACCTTAACCACTCTCTTATCCTGTACGATAGAGCGTTCTTCATTTACCATCACCGCTAACTTACCGACGACCTGAGTTACTTTAGTTTCAGAGCTTGTAAGGGTTTTAGAAGTCACGTAGTTTTCATCATGATTAATACAATTAGCGAGTGCGACATTTGAGGTAAAAATAATCGCGATTGATAATAATTTTTTCATTTTAATCTTTTAGTCGTCCTGTCTCTTCGTTAATTAGATTTAATATGTATTTGTAAACATCTTTACCATTTTCAGCGTGATAAATATTTTTCTCGCCAACACAGTCTCCGAAACCATCGCCTTTTTGTACATTGTAGTTAACACCTATAACGCCCATAGTGACTTTTGTTTTTTCGCCTTCTAGCTTCACTTGTTCGCTTTGAAACTTATTTTCTTTGCTAGAGATTCTCTTTTTGAGTTCCTCACAAAGTTTGTGTTCACTCACTAATGACTTCAAGAACCTGTCGTAAACTTGCCGGTTTTGAACATTCCCATACGCGTCTTTGTAACTTTTTGTGACCACATCGTATTTCTTTCTATATGTACTATTTTTGTGGAGTTCGTCAGGGAATCGTACATCTGAATCTGCGCCATCAGAAAGGAAGATAAACACCTGTTCTGGGTTACGATCTTCTTTCTTAACTTTGTCCGCTTCTTTCGCTGCTGCGATCAAACCTAACCAAGAGTAGGTACCGCCCCCCTTTGCTGGCATTACCTTGCTGGAATTCAATATATTGATAAAATCCTGATAGTTGTCTGTTATTGGAATATCTCGCGCCTGATTATAATAGCTAGCGTGATACACGTTTTGTTCATCGACAGACTGATCAAACATATTATCGACAATACTTTTAAACGATGCTTCAGTGTGAGAAAACTCACTTGCATAGTCGTAGAATTTTAGTCTGCGATCTTTTTTATCGTATTTCACGTTGTAAGCATTGTAAGTCAGTAACGCAACTCTACTCTTCTTCTTCGCACCGGTTTTAAAGTCCTTCAAATCTTCTACAACCTTGATGATCTGTTCTTTCACCACTTCCATCTGAGTTTTGTTGTTTTGACCATACCACGAGTTACTCATCGATTCGCTGGTGTCTAATATGAAATAGATATCCACCGGTTGAGGGAGATATTTTCGAGTGATCGAATCACCAGATACTTTGAACGTTGGCTCTACGCCAATTTCATTATGAGAGATCCATGATTCATGCTCAGAAGTGGCGACCACTGTGAAGTCTTCAAATGGAGACAGCTCGTTGGCTTTCTGAACACAGTCGCCTTTGTATTCACACTTCTTGGTCGATACGTTGATCTGAATATCGCTGATATTGTCAGTGATGTATAAATCGACAATTCTCTGTGCGTAGTCTTGGTCTTCTTGGTTGTCTTTACCCGGACTAGCGATCAAGGCAAGACTAGCGACTTCAGCCGCCTCTTCAATTTTCGAGTGAGCTAACAAACGTTGCGTATAAGCGACAGAAAACGAGAAAGTGATGATCAATATAGGAAGAAATGAAAGAAATATTATCCCAGCCACCCCTTTTTGCATGGTAAAGTTCTTCATACTAAATCCTTGCAAATGAATAAGAACTGGTCACTACTTTTATCGGTTCACCGCTCATTAGACCGATAATATTAAACGGTGTTTTGTAGCAAAGCGACACATGATAAAGAGGCAGACGTCTGTTCTGCGTGGTCAACGGCAATAGCTTTATCGCTTGTTCGACTGTAATTTCCCTTAAATCTGGAAAGTTACATCCGGCCGTCATACCTTTTAAGGTCGTGGTTCTAACGAGCTTCTTATCTTTATCATTCAAAGATAGCTCCATGATTCGCATTCCCACCTCGTTTTCATCAAAATCTGGTAGCGTACGTTTTAGCATCCCTTTTGCCATATCGAATGAATTATTCATTTGCGTGTCACACTGCTTACCATCAGCGCCACAAATATCAAGCTCATCGCCGAATAACTGTCGGCGCTCACTAATGACACTTACGACCGAATACACCACTCGATCCAACTGCCCTTTTTTATTAACGGCGATGGTGTAGTTGATATGCATGGCAATGATGGAACTAAAAAAGAGTAAGACCAATGCAAGTTCAACAACAAACGCACCTTTTTGCTTTAACTTAGTTACCACAAGCAGTCCCCTCTCCTAGCTTAAAGGTGCAGCGCTCGTATTCCTGAACAGCAACCATCTCACGACTAATATTCATGCTAGGCATAACAAAATTGAATAGAGGATGATAAGTGAAGCTCAATTGGTATATGGCAATTGGCATGTTGACTGAGTTTTCAGCTGTGTTACCTTTTTTGATGTTTGGGCATTCACTTAACGCCTTTCCGCTACGATTACATTGGACAAAATCAGTTAGGTTTTTAAAGTAATAAACAGATGCAAATACCGTAGATCGGTCAACAACCTTCGACCATAGAGCTCCACCGCTTGATTCAAGCTTAGTATTTATTACGTCTTGATAATCAACTTTTTCAGTGCTGTGAGAACTGCCTTGCTTTTTACTACTCATCACTGCTGTAGTTAACGCATGATCCGTCACCCCCATCGAGTACGTTAGAACCGACAAGTCAAACCAAGTAAACAGAACCATCAGTAAAACCGGTAGACCCATCGCGGTCTCAACCGTCAAACTTCCTTTTTGAAACTTGATCATAGCTCGACGTACCTTTTCTTGGTGTAATCCACAATAAAGGCACCTTTAATATCCATATTTTCAAGAAACTTCTTTGCGTCATTGATATCACTAAACTCACCAATGCAATAACGCTTCCATAAGCCGTGCGTGTAGGAATACACACTTCCATAATTGCCTTTCAGGTAGTTTAAGTAATCCGAAGGAATCACCTTGTAAGTCGCCAAAACTTGAATTCGGTAAATTGACGGCGCTTTAGGACGTAAGTTTTGTGGATCTAGAACTGAGTGTGTCACGTACTTTGGTGTCAAATCGACCGAGTTCGTTTCCATTTCCATATTTTTCTTTTCCTTTACTTTAGCGACCTGTTTTGGTGGAGCTTTTTTCATTACTTGTTTAGGAAGCGGTTTAACGCTCTGCATGAGTTTTTTCAGTTTGACTCGCGCTTCTTGCTCGCTGCTGTCGTGCTTTAATACTTCCAAAGCCACATCAGGTCGGCGTGATCGAGTCGAAGCTAATAGTAGATTTGATCGGACTTTTTCATCGTTTGGATTGGCAGCAAACAGGCTGTAGAGCAGTTCCATCGCAGGTTCTGGACGACCTTGTAGCATCATCACGACCGCAATATTGTTGTTTGCTTCCCGGTCCGATGCGCCATTCTTCTTGCTGTCGTTGAAGTTAGCGATTGCACCGTTGTAATCTTTCTTACGCGCTAAAATCTTGCCTTTTAAAAGATAATAATTCCCCTTCGGACCACCATTTTCTAGATAGTCATCTAGATAGCGCTCGCTTGCGTCATAATTACGTTTTAGATATTCCAACTTAGCTAAGATGTAAATAATCTCTGGATCTTCGAGGTCTTTCTTCTCAAGAGTATTTATGTATAACTCGGCAGACTTTTGGTCTTTATTATCGAGGTATAAATTTATTAGTTTTATCTTATAACTTGGAACTTCAACCAAATTCGCTTTATAAAACTCAATCAATTGTTCAGTTTGCCCAGAGTTAGTCAGCAGTTTTTCTTTGGTTACTAATTCTTGATTAATGGTGGAACAACCACTCAAAACCAGTAAAACAAAAAGGGAAATATAGTTTTTTACATTCATTATCCTAGCATCCTCATTATCCCTGGTGCTGCAATTAGAACAACAATAGGAACCATGATAAAAGCGATCATTGGTATGGACATTTTTGCTCCCATCTTTCCTATTTTTTCTTCCAAATTGAGCATATTTATTTCTCGAATATCAGAAGCGAGGGAGGCTAATACCGCCCCTACTGATGAGCCGTACTTCAAACTTTGAGTAAGAGTCATGACAAAGCTTTGCGCTTCGGTGGTTGGAACTAGATCATAGAATTCAGTAAGTGCTCGATCCAAACCAACAATCTTGGCTCGTTCTGATGTTTTCTTAACAACATAAGCCAGGTTTTCATCAACCGTTTTTAGCTCATTCGATAGATATTCTAAGCTTGCTTCAAGCGTCATACCGGTATGGACACACACATTCATCAAGTCAAGTAAGAAAGGCAATCGACTACTAACATGATGAATATTCGCATTCCCTTTCGATGAAATGTACATATCCGGCGCAATCAAACACACAAGCATCGAAAGCGAGAATGAAATAAACGCAGATGAAAATTCCATGTCTCCTTGCATGTAGGAATAGCCAATAAATGCTAAGCAAAATAGCAGCGGTATGATCTTCAGCAGGTAATAGGCTTGTGCAATAAAATCACTATGAATCCCTGCCCTAACTAAGTTGTTTTTCGTTTCTTCTTTATTAAAAGACAGACGCGAAAGTTGTACTGCTAACTTATCCGTAAAAGGAGTCTTTTCTTGGGTTGAGTCAATTATCTTCTTTGTCGAAATATTCGCTTTTGTTTTATCAAATACTTTCAACGAGTAATACGCTACAGATAATGAAATGAACAAACCAAATGCTAAGAAGATTAACTTAATGTCGTCCATTACTTTACTCCTCTCAATATCATGTAGATAAAGAAGAAGCCGATGGCTTCACTGATCAGCACGTAATAAAAGATGGGCTTCCCCCCTTCTTCGAACATCACGAAGTTATAGTTATCTGGGCTTGTGAACTTCAAAATCATGATAAAGATAACCGGTAGAGCTGCGATAATTTTTGCCGAAGCACGTGCCTCTGACGTCAGTGCATTTTTCTTCTTCTCGATCGCCCTTGCTTCGAACATAATACGGTTGATACGGTTGATGACGTCTTTTAGCTGACCACCTCGACTTAAGTTGATTCGAATCGTTGCAGCAAAGAAGAAGTACTCAACATAAGGGAAAGACGAAGCACTTCGCGCCAAAACATCATCTGGGTCTTCACCGATAAGGAGGCGCTCTGACATCTTCTTGAACTCTTCGCCTACTTCATTATCAAGCTGGGTACCCACGTACTCGAACGCATGAACAATACTTTGGCCCGAGGAAAGTGCGCCAGAAAGAATATTCAGCGCATCAGGGAAGTTATCTTTGAATCGCTGCGCTTGAATGCCACTAAGTTTGAGGATAAACATCACGAACAATATTGGCTCCAAAGCAAGCAATACCTTCCAGTACTCAAACATGAAAAACCAATCATTAATAAAGTAAACCGCTATTGAAGAGCCCACAAAAAAGCCAATCAACTTGAGTCCCGCATTAGGACTCAACAGCTTTTTCAACTGCTTATATTTATCCTTAATCTTTTTTCGGTAACTTATATCAAAGCTTTCTGAATCGATAACCGATCGAGCGCCAGAAACGCCCTCGAACGTGTTAGACTGCTCGATGATCGATATAATTTCTTTCTGTTTTCTCGAATGCCCAATAAACAGAAACAACGCAATGACAACCCATAGCGAAATGACGATCAGCATCATGAGAACAGCTCCTGTAGCGCCCCATCCAAGCCAAAAAACTTCGCTCGTTCGTATATTACAGATCGTTTAGAAAGACCAGGAGTTCGGAATTCGCCCGAGATTTTACCTTCATCACCCATTCCGTTGTTTTCAAACCGGAAGATATCTTCCATAACAACATTGTCACCTTCGAGACCGACAATTTCACTGATAAACAAGATCTTACGACTACCATCATGGAGTCTTCGTACTTGGACTATCAGGTCAACCGCACTCACAATGGTGCGACGAATCGCTTCAAGCGGCAGACTGGCTGTCGCCATCATTACCATACTCTCGACACGAGCAATTGCATCACGAGGAGTGTTCGCGTGAAGCGTTGACATTGAGCCATCGTGACCTGTGTTCATTGCTTGGAGCATTTCAAACGCTTCACCACCACGACACTCACCGACGATAATTCTATCTGGTCGCATACGAAGGGCGTTGATCACCAAATCTCGCGCAGTGATTTCGCCCGTCCCTTCGACGCTCGCTTGGCGAGTTTCTAATCGAACGATGTGTGGCTGCTGCAACTGAAGTTCAGCCGCATCTTCAATGGTAACGATACGTTCACCGCTACCAATGAAACCCGATAATGCGTTCAACAGGGTCGTTTTACCCGAACCCGTACCCCCAGAGATAAGGATATTGCACTTACAATGGCTTGCAATCGAAAGCAGCTTTGCCATTTCAACCGATAGCGCACCAAACTGGACCAAGTTTTCTAGCTTGATCTTTTGCTCTTTGAACTTACGAATCGAGATGGATGTTCCATCAATAGCAAGAGGCGGAATAACGATATTTACACGACTTCCATCTTCCAATCGGGCATCACAAAGCGGTTTTGATTCATCGATTCGACGACCTACATTAGAAGCAATACGCTTAGCGATAGTGTTGAGCTGTTTCTCGTTAACGAACTGAATTGGAGACTTTTCTACCTTACCGTTCAATTCGATAAAGATATCTGAGGGACCATTGATCATGATGTCCGAAATATCATCGTTATCGACCAAAGCCTGAAGTGGCCCAAGCCCTTTAAGCTCGTCAAGCAGTGCTTTAACCAGGTCTAAACGCTTTAAGCTACTGATTTGCAGTTGCTTCTTCTCAATGAGAATATTTACAGAATCTTTTAACTGGCTCTCAAGCTCTAGTGGTTCAACGTCAACTAATGAAGCTGCATCTAACGCATCAAAGATTTCGTCTCGGATCTCAATATAAACTTCTTTCAGGTGATTCATTTCTTAAACCACGCGAACTTTTTCTGTACTTTGACTTTTTTACCCGTCAACGAGTTCACAATATCGGCAATAGCAGGAGCAAACTTCAGCTTTGCCGTGTTTTGAATTCCTTGTTGAATAATGAGCTTTTCTAAATTGGCTTCATAAGCAAAATCGATCACGTCTTTGGCTTTGATTTTCTCTTTCGCCCCTTGAAGAGGCATCATGTAGTCTTTCTGAGATCGTGTCATTGAGAAGATCACTCGATGCTCAGACTTACCCAGCTTCTTTTTAATCGAGTGGTACGCTCTTAGTGACGCCACGGAAGGTTCACAAACAATAAAAATACGGTTGTATCTGTCACTAATATCTTCTGCAGTCAGCTCGTCAATCGCACTGAGTGGCATGGAATCAATGATAAAGTTGTATTGACCAACCAATTCATTAGAGATACGAAACAACGAATCCACATGATCGCTCAAGCAGGCAACGTTCTTTTCTAATGTGAGGAAGTTAAGCCTATCTTTAACTGGCTTTACATAGCTTCCTGCAATCGCGGCATCAAGTTCAGACTGGTTCAAATCAATGCTGTTTTGCTGCGCTTTTAACCCTTTTAAACCTAAAAAAATGTCTGAGTTGAGTGCGATTGTGTCATGTTCAACGAGTAATGTTTTTAAGTTTGCTTGTTGACTTAAACTATGTGAAAGAAAGGCGCTGATCGTCGATACGCCCACCCCGCCCTTACTACCTAGCATCAAGACTCGCTTAGCAATACGATGCTTCTTCTTAACCGTTGGTGAGAATGTCGTTGCACTTGACTCTTTAAGCGCCCCTAACAAACCATCAAGTTCAGGGTCCCAAAGAATGTAGTTGGCTCCCAATGACAAGACCTTATCTCGCATCAAGATTGAGTCCATGTTACTCACTACAATAAGAGAAATACTGACGTCTAATCTTGAAGAGATCTCCGCAACTTCTGAAATCAACTCACCACATGCTCTTAAATCGAGAATGACGTGCTTTATTTCAGCGTTGGTTTTATGCCAACTCTCGTCATCAATATCGTCGACTTTTAAAGGTGAAGTGAAACCTTCGATTGCATAGAGCTCATCGATTGCTTGAAGAAAAGCTAAATCGTCTGAAACAATCAGATCAATGGTGTTGTTCTTCTTATCTTTACTCGATGAAGTCGTTTTGAATAGGTTATCTAAATCCATTATTTACTCCGCCACAGGATTCGTCATACTCAAACGTCTGTTGTATTCCAAGCTGCACCCAAACGGATGACTTTTAAGGGTATTAAATGAAATCGCATCACAAGTTTGCTCTTGCATTTTGTGGTATTTCGCGACGATTTTTACGCCTTTACTTTCGCTGTTTGCACTCAACGTATAGCGCAACTTATTAACGCCTTTTGCCCTGATTTCTTTCACAAAACCATCGATAAATTGACTCTCTTTGGCATCGTAATTGATTGCAAATGTCGACTTCGGATACTGAAGATTGATTTGATTGACGAAGTTAACCGATTTATCCATCGCCACTTCTTTGTTTGTGACTCGAAACTCAAAGGTTTCTACAATAGTGTCTACGGCAGTTTTGTTTGGTATTACCGATACCGAGCAACCAGATAGTAAAATAGAAACCACCAAAAATAGGTTAGCCTTCATTAGTTAAAGCCTCCCGCCTTTATCGTATTTTCCAACTCTTCGTCATCAACCTTTGAAAGGTCCAGTTTCAGCAAACGCTCTAGATCACTCGTACGCTTAAACTTTGGCAGTTTGATATCTGTTTCTTTAACAGGATCAACAAGATTTACTGTCGCAACGATAATTAGCTCTGTCTTTCTTCTTTCGGTATTGGTTTTACTAAACAGCGCGCCCAAAATCGGAATGTCACCTAAGTAAGGGATTTTGGCTAATGATTCCTGCTCTTCTGATGTCAACAGCCCCGCCAGAACAAAACTTTGACCATCTTTTAGTTGTACCGTTGTTTGGGCTTTTCGAGTCCTCAAAGAAGGTACGCTGATAAGACCTGAGTTGACACCATTGGTCTTATCAATAGAACTCACCTCAGGTAACAGTGATAAGCGAATATTTTCAGAATCCGTCACCTTAGCAACCATCGACAGCTTAACTCCGTACTCTTTGTAAGTAACAGAGATACCTTCGTTATCACGAACCGTAATAGGTATTTCACCACCGACAAGAAAACTCGCCGATTCACCGGAAATCACAGATAGATTCGGCTCAGCAAGCACTTGCCCAATGCTGTCATTACCACTCGCTGAAATAACCGCAACGATATCCTCAGCAGTAAAGTCCAAAATCTTATTGACAAACTGACCAGCTCCACCGATGGACTTGCCGTTTTGTTCAGCATATGAGACTCCCAACTCAGTTAGGAATGAACTTGAAACTTCTGCAACCGTCAACTTGACATTGATTTGATCTGTGGTGAGAACTTTTAGGTTGTTTATAATGTCTTCAAACACATAGGTCGCTGTATAATCTAAAGGATCGACAGATTCACCATTTGCGCCAGAAAGTTCAAAAGTGTTTCTTTGCTTACCCTTTTTCATCATTTCGCCAACATGGCGGTAAACTTTCTCTTTGATCTCTTCGCTACTGACGACGCCATCAATAACAATTTGCTCACCAATATTGGTCAGCTTAATATCTTCGTCTGGATATCTCGCAATAATAGTTTGCTTTAAAAGTCTTAGACTCTTGTTTACTACCACTTCTGCGTTGTAAATTTCATTCCCTGCGCGATCATAAGCAATAATGGAAGTAGCACCACGGCCAATGCCGTAAATGACCAATTTTCCGTTTGCGATGACCTTGTAATCTGCAATTTGAGTATCCGCGACAAACACAGTGTCAATATTGCGTTTTATGTTGATCGTCTTCGCGGCACCTTTATCTAGGCTCAGTAACTCTCCTGCTGATACAGAAGCTGGAAGTAATAAAACCAACCCCAACGTAACTGTTAATATATTTTTATTGAACACCATTAATTCCCTCTCAGCTGTCGAACGCCAAATCGATGCTCAATCAAATCGCTACTTTTCACAGATAAGTATTTATGAACCATCTTTGCTGGAACCAGAGTAATGGCCCCGATCTTCTGCGCCATTTCAAGCTTAAGTACTTGCTTAACTGTCAACGCGATAATCAAGCCATATTCTTCATTTGATGAATCATCATCTTCAGAAACGTCCATTGCTTGCAAAACCAAAGCGCCATCAATAATGACGTTACTCGTTAGGTTATCTATATCGGAGTAACCACTTTCTAATAAATTGGATTGCGATGAGGTTGTGGCAACAAAACTGACACGGTCACCAGGTTGAATTGGGAGAGCTTCTACAATGCTACTGCCTTGAGAAAGGTAGTAATAAGGCACCTGGTCTTTTTTAAGCGAAAGATACATATAATCTTTCTCTCCAGGATTCGACACTAAGTTTGGTGTTAATTGCTCACCCTCGTTGACATCTTTTGCCCATAGAGCACCAGATTCAATTTTGATACTCGTATAAGGCATATATGAATGCTGCTTTGCTTCCAGCTCAGGCAATTCACGAATATCTATCGCTTCGATGTTAATCGGTTCCGCTTTTTTAAATGCACGATTAACAAATGCAACTTTTACAAAAACCTCTTTTTGAACCACAGCTACGGGCTCAGGCTCAGTCTGTCCAAAAAAATCACTGACGTAAAAGAAAGCCAAAAACATAGTGATGGCAACAAATACAAAAATTAATGCTCTACTCATAGAATAAAAACCTTAAAAGAGAGGGTTTCCCCTCTCTAAACTTATCCAGCAGTTTTATCACCTTCCGAAGATGTCTTTTCACCGGATTTGTTAGCACTTTCCATTGACGTTGAAATTTTGCCCATAGCATCATTTAACGTTGTTTTCAAAGAGCCATCTTTAAATACGAACAAAATAATTGAAGACATTGCTACAGCGATAATTGCGTATTCTACTGCAGTTACACCACGCTTGTCTGACTTGAATTTGTTACGGATATTACGAAGTTTAGAATTGATATTTAAAAGCATGTTTACCTCTATTCCCTTGAATTAATCACTCATTTCGTGAACGTAGAGAATCTACATCAATAAAAATAATCACACCAATTAAGCTTTTTTATTTATTTATAAAGAGTCGTTATAAAATACATGTAAACCATTACATAACAATTTATTATAAGGAACCAATTGAATTCCCACCCACCTCTATTAAAGTAGTGTAATGAATTATATAAAGATTGCTTTTTGGCTAATTAGCCTTATCAACGTGATGTGTATTTTTTATAGTGATATCTACTATAGGATGGTGAAACATCGGTTTGTTTTTCTTATCAGCATTACCTCACTGGCTAGCTTGTATTACTCTCCCGCGCCTCTTAGTCAAGTAGCGGTGAGCGCTTGCATTTTTATTGCGTTCTTTTTGCTTTGGATGATGCATGTGGTTGGAGGTGGTGACGTAAAGTTAATTGGCGCACTATTTTTAGGGGTGCATAGTGAATATATGTTATCAGCGATGGTAACTATTGGACTACTGGGCGGGGTTCAAATTCTGTTAATGTGGATAATTGCCATTTTTCGTAAAAAATCTCCTTTCGGAAATGGCATTCCTTACACGATACCAATTGGTATCAGTGGACTAATTTTCTTTTACCTATCACTTGCTTCTTGAGTATAAATACAAACGCCATGCCTATTTATGATAGACATGGCGTTTTACTAAATTACTTCACAACTTGTCAGTAAGGAACCGGCAGGTTTTCTACTTGCCACTCCTTTCGAGTTGAGTCGAAAGGTCTCGGTAATCAAACTCCTCAAGCGTTCTTGATCAATTTTCTTAGCGGCAGAATCATTGCACCAAACATACATCTCGATATATTTAGGTAACAAATATCGGCTACATTTGTAATTACCTAAGGTCCAACTTGGGCAAATAACAAAAGTGTTCGCAGCTTGCAATTCATTGATCATTAACCTTGACGATGATGTCGTAAGCCAATGCTTTACCTTAGAAATATCAATACCGAAAGAATCTAGCAGTACTTCGGCATCTCTCCTAGACAGGGAATTACAGAAGACGATTCGTTCTGGATAGCACTCTTCTGGATCAACAGCGCAATCACAAGCTAACATGTATTGTTCTCTGTTGAGGGGGAATACTCGACCTTCCACCGATGTAATATCACCAATAGCAAATACTAAATCGTGGTTGTCTTTATCAACGCAACTTATATCACTATAACCTGTCACAGCCAACTCGACGTCGTTATATACTCTGAAAGAACTAATCACGTTTGCAACTAACTCAGGGGCAAATGAATCAGAGATTGCAATTGAATACCGGTCAAACATATCAACTTGAGCTAGCTCATCAAATAATTGGTCATATAAAGACATCGTCTGGTCCGTATAATCAAGCAATATTTGGCCATGTTTAGTCAAATTAAATCCATCTTTTCGGTCAAAGACTTCTGCACCTATAGTACATTCAAGTTTTTTAATATGCTGAGAGACAGCTGGTTGAGTTAAATATAGACTTTCTGCCGCTGCAGTAAAACTTCTGTGCCTAGCAACATGTGAAAAAGTTCTTAAGTACTTTACATCAATGGTTCGTTTATTAGCTTTCATTTAATTAACACCAAGACCCAATAATCTTCCGATCGTTATAATTGTTATACATCCATAAAGTTATACATTAAGCAATTTTATGATTAGCCTTACGATATAACTTTGTGGCTTATTTTACGTCTAAGTATTCAACAGTGATATAAGCATTAGGTTTCTTATCCTTCAAATTCAAAATAGTTACAATTAGATAAAAGTAATCTAAATCACTGTTTATACTATTATTTTATACAGTAAAACAAATACCAAAAAAAGATAACTTTATAATTCCATGTCCTAACCACCCCCGCCACAAGGCCTAAATGCCACTTTAGTATAGAGTAATTACTTAATAATATGAATGTCATTTTCATTTATGACAAATTATATACAATACACAAACGACAATTTTATTAATGGAAATTAAGTTAATTATAAGAATAGTGATATATGGTCATAATAATATTTTATATAAATAATGATAAAACCATCACTTATGCAAACAATAAAGCAAACGTTTGCTATCTGTTTGGGTTAAAAATCAGATTTCCGTTAATGTGGTCACTTTACGAGTTGTGATTAACGATCATGTGGCTAGTTTGTTTAAGCATTCAATAACTTTATTTTCTGATATTCCGCCTGAGAAAAATCATGTAACTACTTAACCAGAATGACTCTCAACTTCGTCACCAACTAATAATTCGGTTATTTGGTGTAATAGCGTAAGTCATGAGATTTTTATACTCTGTAATTTCTGCTGCTGTTTCCCAGATCTTCGATACAAAAATCCTCCCTATCATAACGAGAGCTACAACACGGAGGTTATTATTTGTTTTCGTCAAATTACATTCAGCCAACGCATAGAAGGCAATTCATCACAATGCTTTCCTACAAATCATCATTCTTTATCATGAGTCTGTACAAAATATCACTCTTCGTTCTTAGACTAATTAGCGTCATACACAAAATAACCCACAAGCCCATCGAACCTCCTTCTTCACTTTTCCCAGGTTCCGTTCCCACCACAACAGCTTGTTTAACGACCACTTCAACGGTTTTGGTAACGATCGCGCCATCTTTGTCGTTTACCGACACTTCAAACGTCAGCTTTTCACTTTTCTTGGTGACCTTAGGTAAAGTCACTTCCACGTTTGGCGTATCTGTGGTGGTAAACTTAGCTGTGGTTCCTGAAACTTGGCGCCATTTGAACGAATGATCAGCTGAATCAACATCTTTTAGATCTAGGACTGATAATGTAACTTTGTCGTTTTCTAGACCTTCTTTAGGGCTTGCTTTTACCGCAAACGTTGGCTCATCATTGACCGCATCAATCGTTATTACAGCCGTTGCAGTGTTAGATTCACGCCCGTTTTCTTTTACAATTGCAAATTCAAACTGGTCGTTACCAAAATAGTTTTCATCACTTTGGTAGGTATCGCCATCTAACTTACCATGCTTAGGCGCGGTTTTAATCACGATGGTGTCACCCTTCTCCAATCCTTGCTGCTGACGCAATTCAAGTGCTAAAGGCTTGTCTTCTTGGGTTTTGTATTGAAGGTTGCTCGCAGTGACAACTGGAGAATTGACGGTGATAACAACTTCACCTTCAGCCGTCGTACCAAAATCGTCAGACACTTGATACTTCATCACTGTTCTCTGCTCCGGAATATCTGAAACAGGTACTGAGTAACGAATTTTCTGCCCAGCAATTTCTGCACTGCCAATCGCTGGTTTTGTCGTGATTTTGTCCAACTTAATGGTGTTATTTGCATCAGATGAACGATCGTTCGCTAGTACATCAATCGTAACGCTTTTACCACTCATCAACGTCACAGAGTCTCTCTGGGCAGTGATGCTCGGTTTTGCTTGAGGTTTTTCTAACAAAGCAGCAAACGGATAGTTACGACCACGACCTTCGCTTAAACCGTTCGTCTTGTACGTATTTGTAGTTCCGAAAAACTGCTTCTTTTTCTGTCCGTTAGACAAGTAAGCATCCAAGAATGAGTAGCTGTACTCCGGCTTCGCGTTTTCTAACTCAATCACCAACAGTTGTTCGCCTTCATCAATGTCGAATGGCGATGTAAACATCACTCGACCGCCAGAATCAGGAATTGTACCCGATGACACTTCAACTTGAGTATCAGCGTTGACAGATGCATTCCCCCAGCGGGTAGTCGTTAGGTCATACTTAAACATGCGGTAGCGCATATTGGCATTTGGCTGAATTGGTTTCGCATACAAGTAGAAACCTACCAATGTCTTGTAACCTTCGTTGTTATCTAAACCAAATCCTATTGTGTTATTGCGTGAGTCTTCATAAACGTAAGTTCTTGACAGCGATGTAATCCACGCCGATTTGTTGTTTGGCGAAGGAATTGATGCTCGTAACGATCCATTTTGCGCAGTACTCGCAATATCATTAATTGAGATATTGGTTTCGCGCCCGCCAGTGATTGTTTTTAGCGAAGGCGATGTATCGTCCGTAACCGCCACTACATTGCTCGAACCAGGGAACACATCTCCCTGATCAGACCACCCACGCGTTTGCAGTTCATCAAGACCATCCGCTTGGAATACCTGTACTTGCATTGGACCATTGTCGTTAAAGCGGTTGTCCACACTCACTGCTGTGATTAGGAGTCCTTCACCCAACAATGCACGATCATATTGGTTTTTGCGACGGTTTTCGAAGTACGCTCTTGGACCTTGTTGCTTCAAGTAAGGGTCGAGATACATCACTCCCTCGCCCTGTGCCGTCTCGATGGTCACGGAACCAGAAGTATCAATTACCTTAGGTTTAATGAAACCAGCAGCTTCCTTACTCCACGCCAGCATATTGACCGGGGTTTCCCCTGCGTAGCTATCGCCTTCTTTGTTTGCCCAGCTTCCTCCGCCCATAAGTCCCCATTGACCCACAGAACCAGAATGCTTGTAGGAGTACAAATCCGGTAGTCCAAGCATCAAGTGTCCAAGCTCATGGGCAATGACCCCCATCGTAGATTGATGATCGCCTTGGAAGTCCGCAAACAAGCAGTAATCACGGATCGTCTTACCATCGATCTCAACGATATCGTGACTGAAACGGTGAGGCCAGATATATGGCATGTTAATTGAGCCCGCAGATTTATCGTATCCTGCAAAAACAAACATTACCGACAACTCATCAGGGGTAATTTTGTCATCGTTATTGTCGTCGTAAGTCGACAAATCTACGTAACGATCCAACTTATCGTAAGCCGCCTTGAACGCCGCTTTTAGCTTACCGTCACACGTCGAATCATTTTTCGAATGGCAATTCGGATGTGCAATGTCTAACGTAATATCGATAACACCATCATTCGCTGTTCCTTCTGTTTCTCTCGCTGGCTCAACGATGTAACGTCCATAACTGTTCTTGTGGAAGTAGTCTTTGACGCTTTGTTGGTTGTCACCAAAAATTACATCGGTGAAGTCATTCACAAACACTTCGTCATTGAAGCTTACTTGGACAACCAACAAAGGCTGATGCTTTGGGTCATCTGTCGCGTTAACCGCTCGAAGTGGCGTTTGCTCAAGATAAGCATCGCTTAGCGGATCAATACGACCAGAAGGTACTAAAGAGGACGTCGGACTGACTTTTTCTTTTAACAGTGCTTTCACTGATTGTGGTGTTTCTACTTTGGCTTCCACACCAATTGAAGTCGCAATAAAGCGACCATCAACCACTTCGTGTTGACCATAAAACCATCCTGTATCTTCGTCATAGACATAGATAATGCCTTCCCGGTCTTGATACCAAAAAGATTCTTGGTCACCATATAGTTTTAGCTCTTTCCTAGAGCCGTCATTTAATTGGAATTCATGCCAAGTGGGTGCTGGCAATGTATTAGCATGGGAAAAAGAAACCATCAGCGAACTGATAATCGGAAAATATATTTTTTTCATATACTCATCGACTAAGGTTAAAATTGACATTATTTATATCAAAATAGATTTACTCTTCCCAATTAACAATTCTAATAAAATCAGAAAAATTGGTTATCTGATTAATATCACATTTAAATACCTTCACCTTCAAAGGTTATAATGCATACTTATTTTCTCATTACATCCTATTATTTAACTATAGACTAGTAAAATTATATATTTGCATCCCATTTTAATTACAATACTAATTCTATGAAAAATATTACAACCGCATGTCTTCTTTTGTCCATGCTTGGTGTTTTAACTGGATGTGGTGGGGATGACTCTTCTGGAGGTGTTACGACAGTTCCTATCGCTGATGTTGATTCCGGCGATAAAAATGGTGACATTACCGACTCAGATTCAGATTCAGATTCAGATTCAGATTCAACAGTAGATGATGACGATACGGATGCTGTCAATGATGACGACACCGTTACCAACGATGATACAACATCAGATGATGATAAAGACTCAGATCATGACTCTACGGGTGATGATGACTCTACCAAAGATGACGGAACCACTGACGACGATACTGATGCGAATGACGATACCGAACTATTCCCACACAAAGGAAAATGTACTGTAACTGAACTTAACTTTGACCAAGTTAATATCGAATCGCGTGTCGCCAACAGTGACTATGAGTGCATGAGAACTTGGTTCTCTCCTTCCGAAGAACAAGCGGACACCGTTTTTAGCACAATAAGTGTCAGTCAAATTAATGCAGGCTTAAAAAAGGCAATTGACGCTTATAACGGAACAAAGGAACAAGCTCAGCAAATCTATTACTTGGGCGAGTTTATCAAAGCAGCATATAAGAACCGACACGATACCTTTGCTCGAAACCTGCAACCTTTTCCTTCGGAATTGGGCGCAGAGATCGCTGCTACGATCCAGCAGTTTTTGCGCTCACCACATGCATTGGCAGATGGAAACGAGCAGCAAGAAGCACTGGCATCTATGTTGATTGTTGTTGATAGCATTCGACAACTTGCCATCGCCGCGCCCGATGTTTTCGCCGTTCTCGACAGCTTTTCTGAAGACAAAAGCGAAAGCTACTACTATCGCAAAGCGATCAACAATGTCTTTATCGCTATGGCAGGCCATTCTCAAACCAAAGCTTTTTATGACCTCATCGAGTCTGATCCGAGTTATATCCATCGCTTGAATGCTTTTATCACCAACAATGAATGGGCGATCGGAACGGATTCTGAACAATTACTCGGTAACGCTGCACGTGAGCTCTCTAGACTAGTAAAAACCCAAGATGCGGACACAAAACAAGTCATCATCGATACTTTACGTACCTTGCTGGCACGTTACCCACTCGGCGGTAAGTCGGACAGGATTTGGGTTGGTATTGCTGAAATGGTCAATGCTTACGCGCCAGATTACCTAGAACAACTTGGGCTTGGTAACGCGAAGCAAGACCTAAAACACAAAATAATGACATTCAGCTACAACTGTCGTGGACCTGCACAAATACTCGCTCAGGAGATGACTGAAGCTCAAGCAGTGGCAAGCTGCGAAACATTGAACCTGAAAGAAGATGACTTCCACCAAATTGTCAACACGGGATATCAGCCTGTCGCTGATGATCATAGTGACAGTGTAGACGTTATTGTTTTTAAAACCAAAAACGACTATTCAACCTACTCTAGCTTCCTATTTGGTAACACGACCAACAACGGCGGGCAATTCCTCGAACGAGACCCTTCCAAGCAAGGAAATGTACCTCGATTCGTCGCTTATCAAAATGGATGGGATGACAACTTTTCGATTCTAAACTTAGAGCATGAGTACATTCACTATTTGGACGGAAGATTTAACCAATACGGTGACTTCCACGAGACAATGCGCGAAGGTAGCATTGTTTGGTGGTTGGAAGGTTTTGCCGAATACATGCATTACAAGGACGGCTACACCGCCGCATTGGTACTTGGTAAAGACAAAACCCACACTTTGGATGAAGTGTTCCGTACCAACTACAGCGATGGTTTGAACCGCGTTTACCGTTGGGGTTACCTCGCCGTGCGCTTTATGTTAGAAAAACATCCTGAAGACGTGACGGAGCTTTTAGGATATTCACGTACCGGACAATACAAAGAATGGGTTAAACTTCTTGAACGACTAGGTCCTACCTACAGCACAGAGTTCCATTCATGGCTTGATGAAGTAACCAAAGATATTGATGACACGGATATTTTCAAGCCTAAGCCAAAAGAAACGCCAAAGAAAATTGAGCTCAATAGCAACGTTCAAGTTAGCGGTGAGAAGTTCTCAGAGAAACTCTTCTTCGTTGACGTGACGCAGAGCTTCAATCAATTGGAAGTATCGATTACTGGTAACGGTGACGCCGATTTATATGCTTGTTACGACAAAGTATGTCACTACTTTGAATACGAGTGGACCAACTTTACTCATGGCAGCAACGAATCCATTTCAATTCCAAAAAATGAAGACGGCACCATAAAAACTGGTCAATACTATTTCAGCATCAGCGGTCGTGACGAGTTTGACGTCGAACTGTCTGTGGTCGCAAAATAAACCTCTCACGATGTTCATTAAGCCCTGTTTTTTGACGGTGCTTAATGAACATTAAATATAATTTATAGCACTATTATAAATCTTAATTTCCCAACGAAAGCATTTTAGACATAACATAAGAAACAATGCTTAAGTGTAAGTATAACGTCGTAATATTAGATTGAGAAAGTGGAAAATATGAAAAGGAATAAATCTTACTTGCCTAACTTCAAATTGACTGACTTTGATATAGAAACATTAATACAACCTATCATTTGTCCTAAGAGCCAAGAAGTCCAATATTACGAAACGTTATCGAAGATTTGTACTTTTGACAAAAACAACATTAACAACGACGTCTTCTTTTCAATTGTAGATAATTCGTTTATTCAAATGCTCGCTTTTCAGCAAATTCAATTCTCTCTAGCCGAATACCCACATCAGCGACACTCTTTTAATATTAAGCTTTCATGCTTGGCGGATGAGCACTTTGTACAAAAGCTCTTAAGCTTCAACGGCGCCAAATTCGCATTAGAAATCAGTGAGCTTGATTGCTACACCGAATCGAAAAAAATACACCAGAACTTAACTAAGTTACAAGCAAACAACATCGAAATTTGGCTGGACGACTATCATAGCAACAACAAGTTAGCAAATATGTCTCTTGACACTATCTTTTGGGATCGAATCAAAATCGATAAAAGCTTCCTCAAATACGCGGATCTAGAGTCAATACAAGCATTAAACTACTTCTTAGCACCATTTTGCTCTCGTGGTTTGATTTTTGAAGGCGTCGAAAACGTCCAGCACCATCAGATGCTTAAGGATAGCCAATCTTTGGTACAAGGCTATCACTATTCACGCCCTTACCCATTACAATCTGGGCAAGCGGTCTCGCTGTGCTCCTAACAAAAGGCTTTCCTTATTCAGGTATTCCACAGATACTAAAACACCCGACATAACCGCTTTGGACGTTTTTTCAAGCCGCATTCAAACTTAATAATCCGTAGTACAGCTAAGGTGTTGATCTCGGTTTTCTCATCAGATTCATTTTGTTTCAGGTCAAATAACCTTAATCTAATCATGTATATATCACCTTTCTAAAACAACGCCTAATAAAATGAGGACGAAATATAACCATAGACGTCAAGATGAGGGTTCAGAGCGTTACGCCGGGCTCACACTCAATGAAAACAGACTGCAACAGTCATTAAAAAAGGATGCCACTAGGGCATCCTTTTGCTTTTATCCGTTTATTGACTGCGGATTAAACGTCGTAAGTTGTAGACGCTGTATCGCCGCCTGTACCAGTCCAGTTTGTGTGGAAGAATTCACCACGTGGACGGTCAGTACGCTCGTAAGTGTGAGCACCGAAGTAGTCACGTTGAGCTTGAAGCAGGTTCGCTGGTAGACGAGCTGTTGTGTAACCGTCTAGGAAAGATAGCGCAGAAATCATACATGGCATTGGGATGCCAGACTCTAGAGATTTCGCTGCTACTTTACGCCATGCTGCTAGGCTGCCTTGTAGAATGTTTTTGAAGTACTCATCAGAACCTAGGAATGCGATATCTGGGTTCGCTTCGTACGCATCACGGATGTTGCCTAGGAACGCAGAACGGATGATACAACCACCACGCCACATTAGTGCTACGTTACCGTAGTTTAGGTCCCAACCATTTTCGTTAGACGCTTCACGCATTAGCATAAAGCCTTGAGCGTAAGAGATGATCTTAGATGCTAGTAGTGCTTGACGTAGTGCATCAACCCACTCTTGCTTGTCGCCTTCAACAGGTGTGATTGTCTTGCCGAATAGAGACTCAGCTTCAACACGTTGGTCTTTCAGTGCAGATAGACAACGAGAGAATACAGACTCAGAGATAAGCGTAAGTGGAATACCTAGGTCTAGTGCGTTGATACCAGTCCATTTACCAGTACCTTTTTGACCAGCTGTGTCTAGGATCTTCTCAACTAGAGGCTCACCGTCTTCATCTTTGTAGCCAAGGATGTCAGCCGTGATTTCAACAAGGTAGCTGTCTAGCTCAGTCTTGTTCCAATCTGCGAATACTGCTTGCATCTCGTCTGCAGACATACCAAGACCGTCTTTCATGAACTGGTAAGCTTCAGTGATAAGCTGCATGTCACCGTATTCGATGCCGTTGTGTACCATCTTAACGAAGTGACCAGCACCATCGTTACCAACCCAGTCACAACATGGCTCGCCAGCGTCAGTTTTTGCAGAGATACCTTGGAAGATTGGCTTAACCGCTTCCCAAGCTTCAGCCGCGCCGCCAGGCATGATTGAAGGACCAAAACGTGCACCTTCTTCACCACCAGATACACCCGTACCGATGAAGTGAATGCCTTTCTCACGACAATGTGCTACGCGACGGTTTGTGTCTGGGTAGTTAGTGTTACCACCGTCAATGATGATGTCGCCTTCGTCTAGAAGCGGGATTAGGTTGTCGATGAACGTGTCAACAACGTCACCTGCACGAACCATAAGCATCACTTTACGTGGCGTTTCTAGCTTCTCTACTAGTTCTTCTAGAGAGTATGCACCGATGATGTTTGTGCCTTTCGCTGGACCTTCCAGGAACTCGTCTACTTTTGCAGCAGTACGGTTGTGAGCCACAACTTTAAAGCCGTGGTCGTTCATGTTAAGGATAAGGTTTTGACCCATTACAGCAAGGCCGATTACACCGATATCACCTTTCATTGTTTCTCTCCAATTGTCTTTTATTCGACTAGCGGCCGCATTAAGCGATTTTTGCCGCTGCGTCTAAATCTAAATACCATTCCGTCAGACCCGCTTTCGCTTGGATCTTCGCTGCCGGATATGGAAGTACGCGGGCTGGTGAGCTGTTAATCTCTTCGATAATGTCTGCTTTACCAGCGCCAAGTACTAAGTAACTGATGCGCTTCGCTGCTTCTAATACGCGTGCCGTCTTCGATACGCGAATCTGACCAGACTCAGGATGAGAAGCCAATACTGATAGGTTCTCATCATCGTAGTTTGTCTGACCTGGGAACAGTGATGCGGTATGACCATCTGCACCAACACCAAGCAAGATCCAATCAAACACAGGAGTGCCATTTTCAGTTGGAATCACTTCTGCCATCTCTTTCGCAAAACGTTCTGCTTCTGCTTCTGGATCTTCTTCGCCACGGATGCGGTGGATGTTCTCAGCAGGAATGCTCACTTGACTAAATAGTAGAGTATTCGCTTCGCCATAGTTACTTTCTGCATCATCAGGCGCAACACAGCGCTCATCACCCCACCAGAAGTGTAGGTTTTGCCACTGAATTGACGTCGCGTAAGCTTCTGTTGCTAGTAGCTTAAACAGCATTTTTGGTGTGCTGCCGCCAGAAAGAGAGATGTGAACAGGTCGGCCCATTTCGCTAAACGCTTTCATGTCGTTAGCAAGGCTTTCTACTACCTGCTCTGCTGTTTGGTAGATCTTGTGGTTGATCATAGTTCGCAGTAGTCCGTATCTGTTAGGTTTTTACAAGGGAAACGCCATGCGCGGTTAGCTCGCTGTAGCAAGTCGTCCGCTTCTTTTGGTCCCCATGTACCACATGCGTATCCGAATAGCGCTTGTGGGTCTTGCTTGAAATCTAGAATCGGTTGCACGTATTTCCAACACGCTTCAACCGCATCGCTACGAGCAAATAGCGTTGCATCACCGTTTAGGGCATCAAGAAGTAGACGCTCATAAGCAGTTAGCATTTGGGTTTCTTGCAGATCAGCGTAATGGAAGTTCATTTTCACTTCCTTCGCTTTAAAGCCTGCGCCCGGCTCTTTCAGACCAAAGCTCATTTGGATGCCTTCGTCTGGCTGAATACGAATAATCAGCTTGTTCTCTGGTGCGTTTTGACCAAACACTGGGTGTGGTGTCTGTTTAAAGTGGATAACCACTTCAGTCACGCGAGTCGGTAGACGCTTACCTGTACGTACGTAGAAAGGCACGCCATTCCAACGCCAGTTGTTGATGTAAGCTTTCAGGCCGATGTAGGTCTCGGTACGAGAATCGTCTGCGACGCCGTTCTCTTCACGGTAACCCGGAAGGTGCTGACCACGAACATCCGATGCCGTGTACTGACCTAATACAAGGTCGTTACGAAGTGCGTTCTCATCCAGCGGTTTAAGACACTGAAGGACTTTTACCACTTCATCACGCATCGAGTCTGCATTAATTTGTGCAGGCGGCTCCATACCCACCATTGCTAGCACTTGTAGCAAGTGGTTTTGGAACATGTCGCGAACCGCACCTGAACCGTCGTAGTAACCACCACGCTCTTCCACGCCTAAGAATTCTGCGCCTGTGATTTCCACGTAATCAATGAAGTTACGGTTCCACAGTGGCTCAAACATCGCGTTAGAAAAACGTAGGACAAGCAGGTTCTGAACCGTTTCTTTACCTAGGTAGTGGTCGATGCGGTAGATCTGATGCTCTTGGAAGTGCTCGTGGATTTCTTTGTCCAACGTACGCGCTGATTCAAGGTCATAACCGAATGGTTTTTCGATGATCAGGCGTTTCCAGCCATCTTCCTCATTGTTCAGACCGTGTGCTGCAAGGCTTGCAGGGATCACGCTGTATAGGCTTGGTGGCGTCGCAAGATAGAAAAGCGTATTACGTTGTTCGAATTGGTATTCGTCTGCCAGTTGGTCTAAGCGTGTCGCCAACTTGCTGTAATCTTGTGTGTCAGATGTATTGATTGCTTGGTAATGCAGGTGGTTAATAAATGCATTCAGCGTTTCTGGCTCAGTTTTTTCCATTTCTTGAAGCGATTTCTTCAACTTCTCACGGTAAGACTCATCACTGTACTCAGTGCGGCTTACACCTAGAATGGCAAAATTTTCTGGAAGCTGCTTGTTCGCATAAAGGTGGTATAGAGCAGGAATTAACTTACGGTATGTAAGGTCACCTGAAGCACCAAAAATAACGATGCTGCTGTTTTCTGGTATTACCATCATCTTTCCCTTAAAAACGAGGTACTTATTGTGTGCCCGGATACGGCTAAAAGGATTGAGCCAACCCTATCAATGGCACCACAAAATAGAAAATTGGTCTTACCTATTACGTTGATAGGTAAAGCCTATAGTCTAAAATTACCGCAATGACTAAACCTCTCACTAGTGTGTGAAATTTAGCGTTTGGAGGTCATTTAAGACACTTATGTCTCTCGAGTACAACCTTGCACTCTGTGGAGGAGATTTCCGACACGGGGGCGTATTGTCTACGACTATTTGATTTACATCAATACTTGGTAGAGCAAACGTTTAAATATTTTACGTAAATTGACATAAGCATCAGAATTTAATGAATTAATTCCACTCTATACTCATCTGACATTTTTTAAGCAAAAACTCTAAAGTGGTGCATATTTGCTCACGAATGCAATCCTTTACATAAACCGATTGGCTTCTACGTAAATCGTTGGCCTTGGAAACTGCCTTCATTCAATGGTGCGTAATTAGGGTCTATACAGCTTCTTTATCACTGGTGATTAACGTTATAATCTTGGTTATTCATCAGTAAAAAATGACACCCAATGAGAAAATTTTACGTTGTAGAAGGTGACACTAACGCCAAGAAACAAAAACTTGCCTACCCGAAACTCGCACTATGTGAAAAGTGTGTGAGCGATTATATCGTGATCAGTGAAGGTGAGCGCACTTACAACGAATGTGCTAAATGCCGAGCGGATGACTAATGTTTCCTCTGTACTTTCCCTAACTTTTCCCTTCGGGCAAGTCATCATTCTTGCCCAAAGCTTGAGATTATACCCATCCTATCAGTTGATTCATTACCACCATGAAATATCAGAAAACAATCATATACTTGGCAAAATAACGTTGTTGTTTTGGCTATATCATACATAATTTGCCATCCAAATCTTGAACGTGATCACAGCGGATTTAGCGGTTTTTGAGGCGTTTTTAGATTTTCCGTCGTATACTTTTTAGTCAAGAAGCCTTTTCGAGCTTCGCTTTATTTAAGCAGTCTATTGGAAGTCTATTTAACGCTCAGCACTTGCGTCAGAAATTTGAAGACATATTGATAATTAATACAAATACTGACCGTAGGACAAACACTTAGACACCATCTGCAACTGCAATAACTATAAACAGAGGTGCATTATAGTTAAAAGGAAAGCCAAAACATGGAACGCGATACATTTGGAATTTGCCTGAATAAGGCCATGCTGTCAGAGAATATGTATTCAACGTTTACTCACGTCAGAGCTTATGAAAAGAGCGACACCAGCACATCAGATTTAAGGGTGTTGCTGTCATTTCCACAGATGACTGGTAAAGACTTACTGAATACTATGCGAGGCTCTCGTCAGCTTGAATGGAGAGCAGAATATCACTGCCCTTCGATGAAATAAGATCAATACACCACGCCCGGATAAGTCATCTTTAACCGGGCGCAACATTTATCCAACATTTCTTTTGTCCAATCACTTAACACTTTCTACTGAATACTTTATATTAGAGCTAATACTCTAAAGCAAAGTAGCCACTATGAAACAAACCGGAAAGTTCTGGATTTTGGGCCTTCTCAGCAGCTCAATTTCTCTTGCCTGTCACTCGGCTCCCATCACATTCGATGATGCATGGAATTTGTTGTTAGAAAACAACTATTCCCTTAAAGCGCAACGCGCCAACGTAGAAAGTTATGAATACCAGCAAAGCGCGACAGACAACCTCAACTTACCACAAGTCAGCATCGGCGCGAATTATACGCGTTTGGATACAGACGTGACCCTGTCTGGTCAACAAATTCTCGATAGCACTGGGCAACACATCAGCGTGCCACCCGTTTTCCAACCTATTTTTAGCGCTCTTGCAAATACCACGTCGACAATCACCGAGCGTGACATTTTCTCTTCTTCTATTCGCGCTATTTGGCCTATCTTTACTGGTGGCCGCATCAATGCCGCGCAAACTGCCGCAGAAGGCAAAACCGATGAAGCAAAAAGCCAACTCGCAATGGAGCAGCAAGCTCGCTTTGAAGATCTGTCCAAATACTACTTCTCGGTCGTGCTCGCCAAAGAAGTATTGGCAACGCGCCAAGCGGTAGAGAAAGGCTTAACCAAACACCGTGACTTTGCGATTAAGATGGAAGAACAAGGCCAAATCGCACGCGTTGAACGCCTTCAAGCAGAAGCATCGCTAGATAAAGCGACAGTAGAAACTCGCAAAGCCGCCAGTGACCTTAGCATCGCACAAGCTGCACTAGGCAAAATTCTTGCGCAGAACGACGCTGTGGAACCGTCAGAATCGCTCTTCATTAATAGCAACCTGCCTCCTTTGAATGCTTTTGTTGATCAAACACTGCTAACCTACCCTGGTTTGGATTTATTGAATGCCAAGCACAAACAAGCTTCAAGCTTAATCAAAGCCGAAAAAGGCAAATACTACCCAGAAGTTTACTTATACGGCGATTACAGCCTGTATGAAGACGACTCTCTTGCCAGCCAGATGAAACCGGATTGGCTAGTTGGTGTTGGTGTTAATATCCCGCTGATTGAGTCAACTGGCCGCAGTGAGAAAGTAAAAGCGGCACAAAGCATGGTAACGCAAGTGGATGCATTGAAATCGCAAGCGAAGCAAGACTTATCCCTGCTAGTACAAAAGACCTATCTAGAGGCACAACAAGCTATTGATGAAGTGCAAGGTCTAGAATCTAGCATCGCACTTGCAAACGAGAACCTACGCTTACGCGAAAAAGCCTTCACTCAAGGCTTATCTTCATCTTTGGATGTGGTCGACGCCCAATTGTATGTTGCCAGCGTAGAAACACAGCAATCAGCAGCGCGTTTCCGTTATCTGATTTCTTTAACCAAACTATTAGCACTGAGCAGCGAAATGAACAGTTTCGCTCAATACCAACATTCTGCTTACGTTCCAGCATCAACATCCAAAGAGGCAAAATAAGTCATGGCAGCAAAATCTCTAAAACCCGCTCTACTAACGCTTTGTGCTTTGGGTGTCGCTTCTTGGGTTGGTTATCAGTTCTACCAAGCGTATCAACCTGAGCCCGCTCGCTTACAAGGTTTGATTGAAGCGCAGCAATACAGCATCTCTTCCAAAGTCCCAGGACGTATCGATGAAGTTATGGTACGCAAAGGCGATGAAGTAGAAAAAGGTCAATTGATCTTTACCCTTCACAGCCCAGAAATCGAAGCAAAACTGGAACAAGCGAAGGCTGGTGAAAAAGCGGCTGATGCCTTGGCATTAGAAGCAGAAAAAGGCGCGCGTGAGCAACAAATCCAAGCCGCAAAAGACCAATGGTTGAAAGCGAAAGCGGCGGCTGACTTGATGGAAAAGACTTACCAACGTGTAAACAATCTATATAAAGATGGTGTGGTCGCTGAGCAAAAACGCGATGAAGCAATGACACAATGGCAAGCTTCAAAATACACCGAAAGCGCAGCATTCCAAATGTACAACATGGCAAAAGAAGGCGCACGTAGCGAAACTAAAGTTGCAGCAGCAGAGAAAGCTCGCATGGCGGCTGGCGCAGTAGCGGAAGTAGAGGCGTACGCAAAAGACACACAAATCTACAGCTGGTTTGATGGTGAAGTATCTCAAGTCCTATTACAAAGCGGTGAGCTTGCACCTCAAGGCTTCCCTGTTGTTACCGTTATCGATACACAAGACTCATGGGCAACACTCAACGTACGCGAAGACTTGCTCAAGCACTTCACCAAAGGCACGACATTCAAAGCTTACCTACCAGCGCTGGATAAAGATCTTGAGTTTAAAGTGACTCACGTTGCGGTAATGGGTGACTTTGCAACGTGGCGAGCAACAGACGCATCGAAAGGGTTTGATCTTCGCACTTTCGAGGTCGAAGCTCGCCCTACCCAACCAGAGCCTGAGCTTCGAATGGGCATGAGCGTTGTGGTCGAGCTGTAATCGCGTTGGTTTAAAACTATGACGATTCAAATCTCACAACGACAAATCCTGCGGCGCGATAAGTGGTTGTTATCTTGCCTGACGTGGATGCCGATCTTATTGGCTGTCACTATTTGGGGCGTTTTCTCGGCAGGCATTGCCAGAGATCTCCCAATTGGTGTGGTTGATTTACAGCACTCGCAATTGTCACGCAAGATGATTCAGTCTCTTGATGCCTCTTCCACTCTTTCTGTTGATTACCACTACACCAGTGCAACAGAAGCGAAGAACGCGATGATTGAAGGTGACATCTACGCTTATGCCGTGATACCGCCTCAATTTGATCAAGACATTCTTTTGCATCGCCAACCGCAGTTGTCGGTCTTCTTCAACAGCCAATACATTTTGGTTGCCAAGTTGATCAACTCGGCAGTCGCGCAATCTCAAGGGTATTTTGATGCTCAGCTTGAAGCCATGGGTAACCTAGCAAAAGGCAATACCACGACGCTTGCTGCCATTGGTCAAGCAGTACCGATTTCTACCCAGATTACAGCTCTGTTTAACCGTAACACCAACTACGCTCAGTTCTTGGTCACCGCAATAGTGCCTGCGATCTGGCAAATCTGCGTCGTGGTCAGCACTATTTTGATCCTTGCTGCACACTTTCGTCTGTACGGAAATGGGAACAACAGCTTCGCGTTCTTAGGCGGTCGCCCTTTCACTCGACTAAGCAAAATCCTTGGCCAATATATTCCCGTATTTATGGCTCAAGGCGCACTGTTCTTAGTCTGGTTTTATATGGTGTTGGATTGGCCAATGGAAGGTAGTTACTTAGTGATGTTGTTAGCGCAGTTCGTCACGACCATCGCATGCATCATCATGGGTGCCTTGTTCTTCTTCTTATCGATGGATCCTGCACGCGCGATGAGCTTTGCTGGTGCGTTTACGGCACCGAGCTTCGCGTTTATGGGCATTACCTTCCCGGTTTCAGACATGAATGCTCTAGCCCATGCATGGAGAGGGTTGTTGCCAATTACGCATTACATCGAGGTTCAGGTAGATCAAGCAAGCTACGGCGCAAATGCCGCACAATCTATTGGCTCGTTATGGCCGATGATTGGGTACATTATTCCGCTCTTAATGACGGCAGCGCTCATGGCAAAGCATCGCAACACGGCTTTGAAAAATAACGCATCAAGTGCTGAGAGTAAAAAGGCTGATAATAAACAGGAGGCAGTATGAGCCTGTGGCAATTGATTAAAACAGAACTTCGCTCAGTGATGACCAACCCTGTCGTGGTATTGACCGTCTTTGGTGGCGTGGTGTTTTATTCGTTCTTATACCCGCTTCCGTACGCGCAACAAACGCCGAGAGAACAACCCATTGCGATTGTGAATCTCGATGGTAGCCAAACCAGCTTAAAGCTTGAACGTATGGTAGACGCAACACCACAGGTCAAAGTGGTGACTCGCCTACACACCATTGCTGATGCAAAACAAGCATTCTTAAACCGCGAGATCACAGGCTTCTTGGTGATTCCTGAACACTTCTATAAAGATTTGATGCTCGGCAGCAGCCCTACTTTGGCGTATGCCGCGGATGCATCATACTTCTTGGTGTACGGAACAGTCGTCGAAGGTTTAGCACAAGCTGGTGGTACGCTTGGCGCTCAAGTTAAAGTAAGCAAGATGGTAATCGACGGTGTGCCACTGAGCATGGCAAGCCATGACTACTCCGCAATCAAACTCAACATGAAGCCAACCTTCAACCCAACCATGGGCTACATCGAATACGTGGTGCCAGCGGTATTTGTTTTGATCCTTCAACAAACGTTGATCATGGCAGTCGGCTTACAGACCGGTACTCAGCGTCATGGTCGCGGGTATTGGTCACAAGTGCCAACCGGGGCTTTGCTATTCGCCAGAACCTTGGTCTTCGTCGCTATCTACTATCTACTTAGCGCTTACTACTTTGGCTTTAGCTTCGAACGCTTGAACGTCAACCACATAGCTAACGCAGGTGAGCTACTGACCTTGTTGTTGCCATTCTTGCTTGGTTGTTGTGGTTTAGGTTTGTGGCTCGGTTACTTGTTACCAAGACGCGAGCTCGTGACATTGGTCGTGCTGGTTAGCTCAATGCCATTAATCTTCTTAGCAGGTTTTATTTGGCCAGTTGAGTCGATCCCTGCTCCGCTGCTTTGGTTTGCAGACTTGAGCCCGAGTACTTGGGCAATCAAAGGCTTCTTAGCACTCAACCAGATGGGCGCGACATGGCAGCAAGTGGCAAAACACTGGACCGCACTTTGGGTGCTTACAGTTCTTTGGGGCGGCGTTGCTTACTGGATTGCCAAACGCAATACCAAACCAGTAGTGACAGAAAGCTTAGGTTAACGGCTTTTTATCCAATTAAGAAAGGGGCTCACGTGGCCCCTTTTTGTTTGCGTAGACATTTTAGTGACTCTGTTGAGCGAAAGAATCACTGAGTCATGCTGATTTTTTGTTCTTTCTTTTCGCGTCTAGATATTCTTGATATTTCTTAGAAAACCACTGATGTAAGTGTAGTCCTGTGTTTTTCTTTACCAAGTACGCGATGAACGCCAAGACCAACATACCTATAACTGTACCCATGATGATCACCTACTTTAAACAAGAAACTAATTAAACAGTATGTTAAGCAGCTTATATGAATTGCGATATTTACTACAAATATAGTTTTATCTTAACTGAAGTCAGCGATTTTGATACTGATATGTTTAGCTGCGTGTTGTTATAGCAATTAGTCGCGTGTTGGGTTGCTTTGTTTATTAAAGGCTGGGTATTGGTTTGTTCAAGTTAAAATCATGTTTCAGTTCAATCAACATAGCAAACGTTGGGGCAGAAACGGTTTAGCTCAACAGAACTAAACCGTTTCTATCAGGTTAAAAAGGTTCTTCAAACTCTAAATCGTACTATGAGCGTATCTAACGAAAGCTTGGAATAATCGCTGGAATCCCTGGTAGTAGGCCAACCAACGCCATTACACTCGTTAGCACAACAAACATAATTCCAGGCAATACCCAACGGCTCATTTTACTCAGTTCCCCACTACGCTCTTTACAGCCGACTAAGCCTAAGTTATCTAGCAACATGGTGAGAGACCATCCAAATGCTGGGTTAACGAGCGCTGAAGAAAATACAACAATCGCCGCCGATTGTGTGGTTTTCCCTTCACGTGTCATTTCCATTCCTGCTTCTAACAAAGGAACAAATACACCAACGATTAGTGCAACACAAAGTACAGGTTGCCAGATCGCTAAGTCCATTGGGTAGCCCCAAACAGCAGCGATGATACAAAACAGAGCCGTCAGCAAAGCACCCGCAGGAATCGGGCGTTTAGCAATTGCTGCTGGCACGATGTAAGTCCCCCATGAAGAGGTAAAGTTAGTGCCACCAAGAAGAGAACCAAACGTCTGACGAATAGAAGCAGTGGTCATGGTGTCGTCAATGTTCATATGTACTTTTTCTGTACGCTCTGGATAGCTGATTTTTTGAAACACTTGGTGCCCTAAAAAATCTGGCGACCACATAGCTACGGCCAAAATGGCAAAAGGTAGTACCACCATGAAATGCTCAATCGTCGGTAAACCTAGCATCCAGCCCGTATCTTCCCCCCACCAATACATTGGGTTCATATTGGGTAAGCCTGGCTCGGTTTGAAAAGAAAACGGCGCTCCCATTACAAAAGCTAACGTACCGCCTAGCAAGCAACTAAGAGGGACAGCTAACCAACGCTTACGAAAATGTTCCAACAATGCATATAAAATAATGGTGCAAAAGATCACGACAAAAGCAATGTGGCTCATCCCTATTCCCTCTGCCCAAGCGAACAGCTTTTTCACTTGAGAGACGGTTCCAACAAAGCCAAGGTAGAGTAATAAGCCCCCACACACGCCTTTACTGGTGAGATTTGCCAGCATACTGCCACCTTTACTGATGGCTAACAGTATGCCAAAAGCACCGATCAGCAGACCAAAGGCCATAGGGTGCCCACCAGCTGCAACAACGATAGGAATTAATGGAATGAGTGGGCCGTGTGTACCCGCGAGGTTTGCAGTCGGCAATAGAAAGCCTGAGAAAAGAATAATGAAAACAGAGGCTATCAGTAGTTCATATCGAACGTTTTCTAAAATAAAGCCTTCATTCAGCCCTAGCGCCCCAGCAAAGGTTGCGGCAATGGCTCCCACCATAACCACTTTACCAATGGTCGCGGCCATCGCGGGAATGGTATCTTCCAACTCAAATCGGTAATCTTTAAACGGCAAATTGGGACGCCAGCGTTTAGGCGCCATAATTTGCAGCTCGTGCTCTAAATATTGTTCCCGGGAATCAAATTCCGATCTTGGTTTATGTTGTTGTTCGTAAGTGAGTTCATCCTCACTGACTTGAGGCTTATCTGTTCTTATCTGTACGGACTCTAAAGTGCTGCTCATTGTGATTCCTTTCATTCACACTCTAAGGTGTGTTTTTCCAACCAACGTTATTTACTCACTAAACGAAGATGAAGCGAGTAGTTGACTATATTCTCTTCTACAAGAACTTGGTGACTGATGTTTATGAATCCTTGAAATTCAGTTGCTAGTACCTTATACCAAACGAAAAAATACAAATAGTGTCAGGCAGTTAGACATTAGTCGTAGGTTACGGGCTACCAGCATGAGCTTTGTAATGGAATTCGATAGAACTAGTCCCAAGGTCTATGACGAAAGCGAATGGAAAGACAAGATGTATGGTACTGACGGCAAGCGTAGAATCTGGAGAAAGCTACAGAGGACAACTTCCTCAACTCACCTACACCCTTGAAATCTAGCGATGGCTTACAATCAGTGAAAAAGCGCCTCTTTCTACATCTTAATTTCCCCACTCCAAACAAAAAAAAGGACTCACATGAGTCCCTCTTCTAGTTCAATTTATCTTAGACGTTCGCTAGCTTATGTAGCTCTGCTTTATTCTCCTCAAGCCACGCCTCAAAGCTTTGCGGTTGTTTACCAGTAAGTTGTTCAAATGCTTCACTCGTACCATCTGAATGGTTTCCGCGGTTGTGTTTGTCCATTGTGACGCACAACTCTACGATTGGTGCAGGCAGTTCAAATGACTCAAGCTTCGCTTGGTAATCCTCATCAGATAAGTTCACCATAGTAATCGATGTACCCAGTACTTTATCTATCACTTTAGCCATTTCTGCGTGCGTCATAGATTGCACGCCGTTCATTGGCAATACCACTTTGCCCTGCGCTGGTTTTACTAAAGCAGACGCCGCAGCAAAAGCGAGATCTTTACGTGACAGTTGAGCCGATCGGCCTTCTGCTGCCGACGTCAACCAATAACCTGATTGCAGAATGCTGGCAAAGTACTCGGCCAAGTTTTCAAAATACCAGTTGTTGCGCGTGATGGTGGCATTAGGGATGCTGCTTTGTTTAATCGCATTTTCGGTAGTTTCGTGCTCATGAGCAAACATCACTGGCGAGCTTTCTGCTGAAGGCATGGATGTGTAGGCAATATGGTTCACTCCTACTTTTTCGGCTGCCGATACCGCATTCAAGTGTGCTTGAGTACGAGGACCAGAAGCGTCAATGCTGATCAGTAGCATGCTGTCTGCTCCTTGGAATGCTTTCTCTAATGACTCTGGGCTAGAAAAATCCGCTTCGCGAACATCTACACCTTGGCTTGCTAACGCTTGTAGTTTATCTGCGTTACGAGTGGTCACAATCAATTGGCTTGGTTGAACATTTAGGTCTTCAAGCAATGCTTTTACTACTTGTGAACCTAGTTTACCTGATGCGCCTGTTACTAGAATTTTGCGATCTGACATGATGGTTTCTCCATTCAATTCTTACATTATTTCTTTCTGAATAAGGCGAAAATGACCAAGCTGTTTTGGCTTCCCGCTGTCGATGGAGACACTATATCGTTTGATGATTGATAGATAATTAGCCTTTGATTAAACTAATTGTTTATTGTAGATAAACAATTACAAGTAATTTTTTGGAAAGTAATCGGTATGATCTCACTCGATGACATGATGGTCTTTGCTAAAGTGGCAGAGAAACAATCCTTTACTCAAGCAGCGGACGATCTTGATATTGGCAAGGCGCGCGTCTCGCAGATCGTCTCTAAGCTCGAACAAGCGCTGAATACTCGCCTGTTGCATCGCACCACTCGCTCGCTTTCGTTGACTGACGCTGGGTTACGTTACTACGAGAAATGCAAACTGATTGGTGATATCGCCTCAGAAGCGAATGCGGAAACACAAGATGCCAATCAAATCCCAAGCGGTACGATTCGAATCTCCACACCCAGCTCCGCGATGGTGGATATATTGAGTGAGTTCTTACATCTCTATCCGGAAATCAAACTCGATATTATTGAGAGTGACAGTTATAGCAACCTGATTGAATCTCGTTGTGATATTGCACTGCGTGCCTCCTCTGCCCTTGAAGATTCGAGTTTATACGCGGTTAAGCTTGGCTACTTCCGAGATATGCTTTGTGCGACGCCAATCTATCTAAGCAAGGTCAAAACGGTATCCACACCCGAAGATCTTTTAGCGCTGGATTGGATTAGCCACCATATCGTTCACGGTGATAAGCAGCTTACGATGACCAATAGCAAAGGTCAGGTGACACGTTTGATTCACAGTCCAAAAGTGCAAGTGAGAACCGCTGCGACAGTCAAAGAATTTGTTTTGAATCATCTTGGGTTTGCCATCATGCCAAGCTTTATGATGAAAGAAGAATTAGCGCGAGGAGATCTTCTTCGTATCCTACCCGATGTGCACGATTTAGAGATTCCGATTTATGCGGTGTACCAAGAGAAAGCCCTGATGCCGTTACGAGTACGAACACTGATTGAGTTCTTAAGACAAAAGACTGATGCGTTTCAGTAATACCATGTCTCGCAAAGGGAAATATTGTTAACACCATCACACTGAGAGGTTTGCAGAATCCAATTGCATAATTGACCTAAGTCAACGAACCATTCGTTTATATTCTTTACATATTTGTAAATAAAAAGTGAATACCAGCATCAAAAGCAAGCAAAATCAAATTGTGCAAACTTTGTTCGCTGTTAACATCGTTTTTTGCCATAAAAACCATCGCTTTTTTGCGTTTTATAGATAAAAACGATTGCTATACCGTGACTTCCAGAGCGTACCAACACGAAGTACGCCGCCCTAGTGAGAGTGAAAAATCACTTAAAAAGGAAGTTATTATGAAAACTCTTATAGCAGTGAGCGTCTTGTCAGTGCTGTCTTTCAGTGCCTATGCAGAGCGCCAATCCGCAGAACCCATTAAGGTGATTGAACCTGTTGCTGGGCTTGACGCGAAAAAGGTAGAACTGGGTAAAACGCTATGGTTTGAGCCTCGTCTATCCGCCTCAAACACTATCTCTTGTAACTCTTGCCATAACATCGCAAAAGGTGGCGTCGATAACTTGCCAAGCTCCATTGGTCATAAATGGGCGATTGGTCCTATCAACTCACCAACGGTGTTTAACTCGGATTTGAACTTTGTTCAATTCTGGAATGGACGCGCCAAAGATTTGCAAGAACAAGCTGCCGGTCCAATCGAGAACCCACTCGAAATGGCTTTTAGCCACCAGCTTGCGATCAACACACTTAAGTCAATCCCTCAATATCGCGAGTGGTTTAAACAAGCCTACGGCAGTGAGACGATCACGATTGATAACGTGACTGACGCTATTGCGACATTTGAGCAGACTTTACGCACGCCAAACGCGCCGTTCGATCTTTGGTTGAAAGGTGACGACAACGCACTAACAACAGCACAAGTCGAAGGCTATAACCTGTTCAAAGCGAAAGGTTGTACTGCGTGTCACAGCGGCCCATTGGCTGGCGGGCAAATGTACCAAAAAATGGGCTTAGTGAAGCCATTTGCAACAGACAACCCAGACATAGGGCGCAAAGCGATCACGGGGAATGATTTCGATAAGTTTGTGTTTAAAGTACCGACACTGCGTAACATCGAACTCACCTACCCGTACTTCCACGACGGCTCTGTTTGGGATCTAGAAGAAGCAGTAGCAATGATGGCTGACCTTCAGCTTGGTCAGAAGCTGACGAAAGAGGAATCGGTTAAAATCACTGAATTCTTACGTTCGTTGACCGGTGATCAACCAGAGGTGACTCTTCCTCACCTACCTCCTTCAACTAACGAGACGGCACGCCCGAATATCTAAAGATAGACATTTTAAATACACAAACCGAGCAACTGCTCGGTTTGTTATTCATCAATTTAGTTCAAAGGGGTGACGCTATCACTAGAAACTAAGTAGTTATTGATGACTCGTCCATATGGATCAAATGCAGTGTGAAAAATTCGAACCACATCATCACTTGGCGAAGAAGTAACTTCTGTCTTACCGGTCTCGATATTCATTCTCGTACCAACGCCAACATGGTTGGGGAAAAATACATACAGATCACCTTCAACCACAAATTTGTCATCACGTTGCCAATCATATAAAAACGACGCCTTAGAGCCATTAACATCGACTAGCTTAGCTAGATACGGTCCCATAGCTTCTTTGCCCTCTGGCGGTTGAGTTAAATAAATGGTTTTAGATAATTGATGATCAGAATATACGTAAGTCACGGTGTACGCTTTATTCAGAGCAATATCATCCTTCCCTAACTCAATTGGGTATCCGTCTAAAAGACCACTAACTCTGTTATGGCTATCAACTAAGTGACAAGTGTTATCTGAAGGCTCACGATATATTTTGTCTAATTTAATCTCCGCATTCGTCGGAGAGGTAACCGTGACATATTGTAGCCCTGGAAATACCTCATTTAATGAAGGTAGACTGTCAATAAATTCTTCAGAACCCCATTGCCAATGACCTCTGTCTAGACTGATTGTACAATCGCTTGATGAAAGGAAACCCGTTGCTTCGAAAACCCATCTAAACTCGTCTTGCGGATACCAGTTGTATTCGCTTGGCGCTGCATTGAGCTTGTATAGCGCATAGAAAGAAGTCGGAAATGGCTTGTCATCACCTAGGAATTTCAACTCACCATCGACAAACTCAAACCATGCTTGATCTCTAGAAATGCTAGATGCAGTGCTTGCTTCAAAGGCAGTAGTATAGCCAAGCAGGTACTGCTGTGTTTCAGGTCGACTTTCAAGGATAATTAGGTCACGGTAACGCTGTAGGTTTGGATTATTCTCTGCTGGTAAAATATCGAAGTAACGTTCGTGTAATGACTGATAATTGCTTCCGAACCAATGGGCATTGGGAGAAAGGAGAGATTCAAAAGCAACCTTATCCTCTCTCAACAGAATCATTTCTTCTAATATTTCACTAGCTCTATGAATGACTTTCAAATCGCGACTTAACGGTTCAATATCACTACCGGAAGGAATTAGTGAATAATTAGACCAAGATTCTTTATAAGAGAGTTCAACAGAATAGTTCTTATTAGGTATATAAGTTATTACCGCCCTATCAGTTTTGTATTCTACATCTAGTGTAGAAAGCACACTGTCTAAATTGGTAAAGTCTGCCTTATACTGTTCCGACAAGAAGTTCACATTAACTTCCACTCCTGCAGCAATCAATAACGGCTCAATAACTTTAACCAACTCACTTTGTGCATTTTCTATTGCGTCTTTCGTAAACAGGTTTTTATACGTATCGAAGTTATCAAATGTCAAATCGGCATCCACACCCGTAACTTTACTTACAATGAGTCTTGTTAAAGCAGATAGATTCACTCGTGAGTCATTGTTATCAAGCAATAAGGAGTATTCAACATTAGACTCGATACCATGAAAGCCTGTTATCTTAAGCAACACTGGATACTCAATCTCATCGGCATTCTGTATCGAAAATACGCCATCTTTAACAACATTGATAACATCATGCCCAAATAGCGCTTTTGGAGAATCACTAAAGGTCACATGCCCTTTTATCGCACCCCCATTAGAAGCTAGACCATTTATCGTTCTATGTTCAGCCTCAACTTCGTTATTCTTTGACTCAGTACCACAACCCGCCAAAGCCATTAACATTAGCGCACAAACTGACTTATTATTTAAACTCATAGTTAATTTCATAAAATCTTAAAAAGCTCACTGTTTTAAACAGTAAAAAGGGGCGCGCATTCTATATCATCAATACACCTACAGATAGAAAATAAAAGTTTTTAATTTGACAAATTACATTTATCAAATTAAAAGTTTTGAGTGATTAAAAATAGAGCTTGTTCTTATTTAATAACCTTTAGGCATTCTTTTTATTAAAAAATCAAACTTAACAAACCGTCTCATCTAGCAAACATAAGGCTTTTTCAGCTTAACCTTCATACTGCCCCCCTAACCGTTGCATACCTCATCGCATGCGCTCACCCTACTTTTATTAAGAAATACAATGTAATTGAATCTTTTTGTACGAACTTCCAATAATATGTCGATTCGTTGGATTAAGTTCGAGGTCTAAGGATAGAGCAAGATGGGATTCAAAACTGTTCAAACACAATCACATTATGTCGATGGCATACTCGTCACGGCAGAATATCACCGCCTGTCGACGAGATTTACCTTGCGAATTGGCGAAGAGATCCTCTATTCAAAACGGCTTTATGCTATTGCGTTTAGAAATACCCCAATGACCATTAACAACCAGTGTTATCGTGTTAAGGTTATTTGGTGCTTAATTTGGCGAGCAAGGTTAACTAAAGACGGCACTGTGGTGATAGAAGAACTGATTGATAAACGACGCTCAAAGTCATTATTTACTCTTGTGTTCTCCACTATCATGCGAAGTTTAAAGTATGTATTCAGTTAAGCAGTTTCAAATAGCGATTAGCCACATTTGAAACTGCATTATGATCAGGCAAGTCGATCAAGCGACATTCACCGACTTATTTGCATTGCTGTCTTGTTCAAAGAACTCTTCATGTAGTGCACAAATCGCTTCTTTATACTCGTCGTCACTCACAACAAACTGAACGTTAACGTTTCTCATTGATGAATGGAGAGCAATGGGTGTCACTCCTTGATTCATCAAGGCTAACACGCCTTTCGCTAGTGTTTTGTTAGTATCAATTTGAGAGCCAATGACAGAAATCAGCGCAACCATTTTACCGGTAATTGAAGCTCGGGGATGGCGTTTTTCTGCCTTGTAGAGCACTTTGTTTAAACTATCGATGCTGCCACCTAGGTAATAAGTGATTGAGTTTGCATTCATTTCTTTACCAATAAGATTAACGCGAGCATCGGCAATGATTTCCATCAGTTCGTAACTGACATTGTCCATTTTTCCAACCATGGTTTGGTCAAATAAGTGAAGCGCAAATACCTTCTGTTTTCCTGCGATAATTTCAATGCGGTCACTCTCAGGACGGTAATCAGCTGAGATTAGAGTGCCTTTGTGCTCAGGTTCAAAGGTATTTTTGATCTGCAATTCAATACCACTTTCTCGTAAACCCGCCGCCGCATTTGGGTGAATCGCTTCCATGCCAAGATTTGCCAATTGATCGGCTACATCGTAATTGGTAAATCCGATGGGATTAACGCTGTCGACTCCTACAACTCTTGGGTCGGCAGAGCTTAAGTGGTATTCCTTATGAATAATCGCTAAATCCGCTTTGGTTGTTGCGGCAATTCGGCTGAAGGTCATCTCACTGTAACCACGATCATAGGTATGCATTAACCCTTCTTTGCAGTACGCATAACCCGTCACGATTGGTAGCTCTTGAGTCACATCGATCTCTTCAAACGCTTCACGTATCGTCTCATCTAAACTGCGAGGTTGTTGGTTATCCCAACCAGAAAGATCGACAAATTTAGCGTTGATTCCCATATTTTTGAGCTTTAACGCGGTGTTATAAGCGCTATGCGCTTCACCAATTGAAGAGAGAAACTCGCGGATCTGCGGTAAATAGTGACGCAGAGAAAACTGTCCATATTGACAAGTTTCTAGGATGTTAGTGACACATGTTTTTGCTTCCGCAATTCGAGAACGAATGAACTTATCCGCTCGCATTCTATTCATCGGATCAGCAAAGATGTGTTCATTCGTCAATAGCATTCGGCTTTCAACATAGGCTAAAGCGTCTTGCCACGCTTCATCTCGCTTAGCGATAAGCTGATAGACACCTGGTTTACTGGTCTTTTTGCATTCCAATAGAGCATCTGTCATTCCACCATAAGCAGAAACAACAAAAATTCGGTTATATGGGTTTTGTGGACGAAGGAGGATGTTGTCGAGTACAGCATCGAACGCTGTCATCGAAGTACCACCGATCTTTTCTACGGTAAATGTCATGAAGGGGCCTTAATGATTGGTCATTTGAAAGAAAGGAAAAAGAAAGGGGTGAATTTTCACCCCGTTTCAAGCATTTGAAGAGAGCGACTAGTCTACCAAGGGATAAACGCCATTCTCATCATGCACTTCCGCACCGGTGATTGGCGGGTTGAACACACACGCCATGACCATTTCTTTGTTTTTATAGGCACGTAGGTAGTGCTCGTCATGTTTGTCTAGGATGTACAGCGTACCCGGTTTGATTGGGTAAGTTTCGCCACCGACGACTTCAATCTCCCCTTCTCCACTCATGCAGAATACCGACTCAAGATGGTTCTGATAATGAATATGTGTTTCGGTGCCTTCGTATATCGTCGTGATATGGAATGAGAAGCCCATGTTGTCGTCTTTCAGTAACATACGGACACTTTCCCAGTTATCAGACACAACTCGTCTTTCGCTATTGCGACACTCATCGAGTGTTCTAACGATCATAATTCTTTCCTTGCTATGATGCTTGTTTGAAATGTTTGCTTGCGATGGCTTCAACCGAGCCCTCGAAGATATTAAGCCCTTGAGTGAGTTCGGCTTCAGAAATGGTCAATGGGCAGAAGAACTTCACCACTTCATCATTTGGTCCTGCGGTTTCGATCACCATCCCGCTCTCAAAACACGCTTTTGCAATATCAGCAGAAATTTCACCGTTCTTACACTCAATGCCGATCATCATGCCGCGACCTTTACACTGAACAAACAACTCAGGGAATCGTGAACGGAGCGTTGAATGACTTCTTCAACCATGTTTGAACAGCGCTTAATGTGCACCTCAAAGCAGTCGTTTGACCAGTATGTTTCGAGTGCTTTAGCTGCTGTGACAAACGCGTGATTATTCCCGCGAAATGTGCCGTTGTGCTCGCCTGGTTTCCATTTGTCCAACTCAGGTTTTAGCAAAACAATCGCCATTGGCAGACCATAACCACCGATGGATTTCGACAGCGTTACCATATCTGGCTTAATGCCCGATGGCTCAAAACTAAAGAATGTGCCTGTTCGACCACAGCCAGCTTGGATGTCATCAACAATTAATAAAATATCGTGAGCTTTGCACAGCTTACTTAGTCGTTGCAGCCACTCGTTGGACGCGACATTCAAACCGCCCTCACCTTGCACCGTTTCAAGTAGAACCGCCGCTGGCTTGTCCATACCTGCCGAGTTGTCAGTCAGCATGGTTTCAAACAATTTCAAACCATCAATGCCTGCATAACCTTCAAATGGAATTCGCGTGACATTGTTTAAGCTTGAGCCCGCGCCTTGGCGATGGTGTTGATTACCCGTTGCTGCAAGTGCGCCTGCAGTACAGCCATGAAAACCATTGGTGAATGCAACAATGCTGCTACGACCCGTTACTTTTTTCGCCAGCTTGATGGCCGCTTCAACGGCGTTGGTACCCGTTGGACCTGTGAATTGAACTTTGTAATCCAGCGCTCTTGGTTGGAGAATATACTGATTTAGCGCTTCAAGAAAGGCGGCTTTGGCTTCTGAATGCATGTCCAAGCCGTGTGTAATGCCATCCATTTCAATGTACTCAAGCAGTGCTTGCTTAAGTACTGGATTGTTATGTCCATAATTGAGAGATCCCGCTCCAGCAAGGAAATCAAGGTAACGCTCACCTTGCTCTGTTTCTAGCCAACTGCCTTTTGCTCGACGAAAAACGACCGGGAAACTGTTTGAGTATGAACGTACGTTGGATTCCTGCTTTTTAAAAATATCCATGATAAGACCGTTATTTGATTCCTATTGGTTAGTGGGTTTATTTGAGGGGGATACGATACAAATATTCCGTATCGTGTTTACCTTTAAAGTGTTTGTCTTCGTCCAAGAAAGTGCTTACTTCGCCAGCATTACCATTTTGCGTATCGAGCTTTTTAAATAACGCCCAAGACGCGTCGTTTGACTTGGTGATCGTGGTTTCAATAGCGTTGACACTCTCGAGACCTTCTCGGTCGAGTAAGTTGCTGAGCATTTTGAAAGCCAACCCATTGCCTCTAAACCGCGGCGCAACGGCGACTTGCCAAATGAATAGCACGTTAGTCTCACCAGGCTTCTGATAACCAGAAATGAAACCGGCAGTCTCACCTTTGTGCTCAACTAAAACACAGGTTTTGCTGAAATGGCTAGATTGGAGGAAATTACAATATGAAGAGTTCATATCGAGCGGTGGACAATCTGCGATCAAACCATAAATATCGTCGCCATCAGACACGACGGGTTCACGAAAAATCCATTTTTTGCTTGGGTCTTCTCCAATTTCTGGATACATCACCCAAGGGGCTGAGGTAATCATGTGTAGATACATATCCTTCGTGCACTAATTAAATTTCCTTTTTATTATGCGCATTGATAGTGCATAGAAATCAAACCAATCGGCTTTAAATAGCTACTTTTTTGATCTAGATCGCACTAAGGTAAAGTGCAGATGACTTTGAAAATAGTTTGAACTCTAATGTATTTATAGGGTTGAGAATATTTTAAGGCAGACGAGCCGCACATTGTCGGTGTTGTGGCCAACGAAATGCTTTGAACAGGAAGAAAGTCGTAGCCAATTTCTGGCTAGATATGAAAAATTCAGAATAGAAAACGGCACGTTGAGACGTGCCGTTTTTAGTTGTTATGAAAGAAGCTTAAATTACGCTTTTGCTTTCTTCATTGATTTTGATGTTGGGCGAGGCTCATCCATCAAACCTTTCACTAGAGATACCGTTGCAACCAACAATACGATAGTGAATGGCAGACCGGTTGTTACTGCCATCGCTTGTGCAGCCGCTAGACCACCACCCAGCATCAGCGCGATTGCTACTAAGCCTTCGAATGTACACCAGAACACACGTTGAGGTGTTGGTGCGTCTACTTTACCACCTGCTGCGATCGTATCAATTACTAGCGAGCCAGAGTCTGCGGAAGTGATGAAGAACACCACAACCAGAATAATACCTACGATAGAGGTGATTTGAGACAGTGGCATTACGTCTAGCATCGCGAACAGCTTAAGGGGAAGCTCAGCGTCAAATACTGCTTGGTAACCATCGTTCACATACTGGCTGATTGCCGTACCACCAAATGCCGTCATCCATAATACACACACAGTTGATGGGATCAGGATTACACACACGATGAACTCACGAACTGAACGACCACGAGAGACACGCGCAATGAACATACCCACGAATGGTGACCATGAAATCCACCACGCCCAGTAGAACGCAGTCCAACCTTGAGAGTAGTTCACGTCTTCACGACCAAAAGGCATTGAAAGCGCAGGAACGTTCGCAAGGTAAGACATGATATTTTCAAAGAAACCAGTCATGATTGCCAATGTTGGACCCACGATAATCACGAACAATAGCAATAGTGCCGCCAAACCCATGTTGATTTCAGACAGGCGTTTAACACCGCTATCCAAACCAGCGACTACCGAGATCAACGCTAGTGCTGTAATGATCACGATAAGCACAACTTGGGTAGTTTCTGTCATCGGGATACCGAAAAGGAAGTTCAAACCCGTTGCCGCTTGTGATGCACCGTAGCCAAGAGAAGTAGCAAGACCGAATACCGTCGCAACAACAGCAAGAATATCAATCACATGGCCAGTCCACCCCCAAACGCGCTCACCAAAAAGAGGATAAAAAATTGAACGCATCGTTAGAGGCAAGCCTTTATTAAACGAGAAGATTGCCAAACCAAGCGCCAATAGTGCGTAGATTGACCAAGGGTGAAGTGCCCAGTGGTAAATCGTTGCTGCCATGCCCAGTGCAGATGCCGCCGATGTATCCCCTTCCGCTGCGCCTAGTGGAGCCCAGTCAGTACGAACACCATTCTCTACATTCACGCCACCCAGTGCAGCACTAAAGTGAGACATAGGTTCCGATACACCGAAGAATACCAGGCCGATACCCATACCAGCAGCGAATAACATCGCTAACCAGCCTGCGTAAGTGTAGTCTGGTGTTGCTTCTGTACCACCGATACGAACGCGACCAAGTGGTGTTACGATCAGGATCAAACACACCACGACAAACACGTTGCCCGCAGATAGGAAGAACCAATCAAGGTTAGATACAAGCCAACCGCGTAAACCCGCGAAAAACGGCTCAACTTGTTGTCTGAAAGTCAGTGTTAACACTACGAACAGGATGATCGACATACCTGAAATAGCGAACACACGGTTGTGAATATCAAGTCCGAAAGGACCTACTTTTAGCGCGACGTTATCCTGACCAATCTGGTAATCAGTATCGATTGGGTTCACTTTACCGTCGGGGCGTTGAATACCGCCATTGTTGTCGGTGCTCACGATTTATCTCCTTAAAATACGTGACCAAATTAAAATCTGTGTAGGACTTTGAGTGATGGCTTTCTTGCGTCACTTACTGCAAAGCTTATGTGCGACTATTACGTCGCTTTTAGAAGGGTTGCTCTACTTGGGGAGTTTAACGTTAATCGCCCTGATATCGCATTGCATTTTGTTATCAGGACGACTAATTGTTTTTATTGTTAAAGCTCAGGGTCTGTTGACCTTTTGCGGTTAAATTTTGTTCGAGATAAAAGCGTTTTAATCGCGGCGAGAGGTTTGTAGCCTAGTTATTCTAAGCAAAATCCTCTCAACAAAGAGTAAAACGCTTTTAGCCGAACCCTTCGGGCAGCGTTTGTGGCTCCTTTCTACTGCGTTATCGGCTTATCAGGTAG
>NZ_JBQEQR010000071.1:0-6332 GCF_052037695.1 Vibrio sp. WZ-1
CCTGTACTTTTTATAACTTGGAGTAGCAGTTCCCAGCGAGTATCAGTTAGCATTGTTCTTGGCATGGTATTGGTTATGGTTTTACTTTTGGCGAAGCAAATTATAACTCTTTACCATGCTGTTCAAAAAACACTCACGAAACATCAACACGCCCTAGTTGTTTCGAAGTACTGCCATATAGCTTTTGCGCTTTCATCCAAACTTTCCCTGTGCGGCCTTTCTAGCTAATCGAATGTGGCGGTTGTAGAGTGTATCGTAAGAATTATCCATATTTTGGGCCCTTCAGTTTAATTTGGAGTTTTAGTTAAAACGGCGTTTATTCATCGTCAATTTATGCCGAACTGTCCCGTTGAGGCTCAATATCCTTCATCGTAAATAAAGATTTCATGAGTTCTTGTTTTTCCAATTTCAAATCAGCGATACTTACTGATTGTATCTCTGCTTCTTTTAATGCCGCAGCAAGCTGACTCCTCAATTCATGATTATCGTGTTCGATCTCATGCATTTTCTCTTGAACAGTAACGTGTTGGTACTCAAGTGATTCAATGGTAGTCATTGCATCTGCCATTTCGAGTTCAATAAGCTTTTCACGCTCAGATATAGCGTCAAAAGACACCTTGACTTTCTTATCCGCAATATCTGTTGCCATATCATTAGCCCGCTCTATCGTTTCCATTAGCTGCTTTGAGAAAGATGCTACGAGGCAGTTATGCAACTCCTTAAGCTCTTCAGGAATAACATGGGTGGTATGCGGTTCTGGTAGCTGTTGAGATTGCAGATACTGATTCCAAACCTTCATTAATCTATTCGCATCACCTTTATTACCAACGGCTTTTCTGAGTGAAAACCCAGTGACACGCTGTTGACGTTCGACAAGTTTTATACCGGCTTGAATTATTTCATCGTCCGACACCGCTGGGGTGCGTCCTAATTTTTGATTGCTCATTTGATACCCCACTAATCACTAAAGAAAGAAAGAAAAGAAAGTAATGGGTATCGACTGTCCTGGATCAGTCATAGGTCGCCTCATTATTGGAATTATCAGGTTTTGTGCTCTCTATGGCGTCAATGGCGCTTTGTGTGATGGGTTTAATATCTAAGTCCATCTCATTGTCCAAACGTTTTACCAATTGATTGAAGTAGTCATTCGCTTTTTGCTGCTGGCCTCTTTGTTGATACTGGACGGCGATGTAAGCTTGACGAATGATCGAGGAGAGTTCTTCACCCACCTTACCGGAGATCTTTTCAGCGAAATTCTTGAGCCGAACTCCCTCAAAACGCAACTCTCTGTTGCCTTGTTTGAGTTGCTCCAGCTCTGCTTGTTGCTGAGACTTTTGCCATTCGAAAATCGATTCGCTTTCAGCTATTTTAGAAGCTAACTGCTCTACCTGAGATACGAGCAATGCGATCTCATTTTCCTTCTCAGCAGCTGTTTGCTCTAACAGAAGCCGTTCTTTTTTCAGCTCTTCAACTAGTCTTGACTCATAGTTATATTCTCGCTCTGATTTCGCAGAACGAGCTTGTTTAGCCATTTGTTTGTACTCGAGTGTCTTACGCTCTTCTTCGCTGCTTACTTTTGCATGTAAGCCTTTAGGGTTTAGAAAATGTTGATTAATATGCTCGTAAAACATCCGTTGCAAGCGCTCACCATGAATCGCAGACTGCTCTCGAGTCAAAATGCAGTTTTCAGGCAATAACTCCTCAAGGTCTTCCAACTTTTCTGATTCTTCGAATTTTCCTTGCTTCTCGAGCTCTTTTTTTTGTTCAATGAGCGACCGGTTTTTGCTATCAATGAATTGATTCACGACCTCTATTTGTGTTTTTAACAAGTCCCAATTTCCAAAGACTGAATCTTGTCCAGACAAAAAATAATGGCAGTGTGCTCCCGTCAACTCGTTCTTTAGCCTTTCATCAACATGAACCACTAGAGCGTGAATGGGGTAATTGGGGAAAAAGTGCTTTAGACAGCCCTTTGTATACTCAAGCCACTCTTCTGGCGTAATGGTGTTGTCATCCACCTCCCAGCGATGCGGTATCTTAAAAATGCCTTCTTGCAGATAAGTGGAATTCACGTTCGGCTTTGCGCCTACGAGTTGGTTATGTAGCCGCGCAAACTTTCTTACTGTTTTCATTTTTTGTTTATGCCGAGCCATTGGCGGCGTGAGGCTCTCTAAATGACTAATCGGCGTCTCTGGTACTTTTTTGTTGTGCCCCTGGAGATAAATCATCTCTAAGAGATAAGCCGCATGCTCATTGCCACTTTTCCGTTCAGTGTCACACATTTTTTTTACTTTATGGCGTAGTTGACGGCGCTGGTCTTTCAATCTACTTTCATTTTTAAGTTTTGCTCGAGGGATGATGCCATCGAAAATAGTCTGCCGCTCTTCTAGTGAGTAGTCGTCCAGATGCTTAGTCATACCATTAGCCCAAATCAAATTGCCACTAGACAAAGACTCGTCCCACTCGAGCTTTTTGCTATTGTCTCTGTGGAGTATTCTGAGTGAGTGGCGCAACGTTTTAAGCAATTTTGCGATTCCACCACGAGTAGTGTTAATGTTGAAATGACGATAAAACAATCGGATGGTTTTCATGCCATACCCCCTCTGTGGGTATGGGCCATTCTCAGGGTCAAGGGAGTTCCCTTGCCAACCGCTCTCGTTTCATCTTTTGCGGAGCAGAAAGTGAAACGAGAGCTTAGTTGGTTAACTGTCCGGTTTTGGTTTCGCCAAGTGTTTTTTTGGCGGCACACTACGAGAGAGTGGATACAATTGGGATTGTATTGACGCATACGCTATAAGTCCCCTGCTAACATTGAATTAACGAGTGCTGTGAGCGCAGGCTTTTTCTTACACATAGAAAGCACTTCAAGCATTTTTACCATGTCTTCGGTATCAATAGAGTCTGAGTGTAGATTCGTTTCTTTATTCGAATCGATTGCGATTCCTTCAATCGACGAGTTGTCATTACCAGAGCTAAACACATTATCGAAACCGCGACTCAACACAGCTGCATTATCGGATGCGTCTTCTTGTACCCACTTGGCATAATGCTTGCGCATAGTTTCAACACTTTTGTGTCCCATCTGACGTGCAACATAGTTAGCGTTTAAGGCCTGAGTGAGTGCTTGACTTGCGTATGTATGTCTAAGTTGTCCTGGACCACGATGCGGAATATCTAAAATACGTAAAGCCGGTGTTAGAAAGGATTTCGCAAATTGACTACCGTCGGTAAAGGGACGATTGGTTTTTGAGTTAAAGAAAACAAACGAGACTGACTCTTTTCGCTTGGTTTTATTGTCGATTTGCAGCACATCAATGGTTCTAGGCTTCAATTTACCCGTGCGTTGATATAACGATTTAAGTATCGATAACGCGTGCTCGTTTAACTCTACATTTCTAACTGAACCCGGAGTTTTGGGTACGCGATAGTTACCTTTGAACACTGCACGCTTCACTTGCAGCTTCTTATTAGTGAAATCGATAGAATCCCAATCGACAGCAAGCAGCTCAGAAATTCTCAACCCTGTTTGCGTTCCGGTGGAAAAAGCTGCTCTGCCAATAAAACAAAGGGGTTCATAGTGAAATATCTTACTAATTTCGTTTTTAGTGAAGGGATGGCACTCAGCTGCCGTTGTTTTTAAGTTTTCGATATTGGTCATCGGATTGCGCTGAATAGCGTCGTTCTCTATCGCTGCGCTGAACACTTCCCTTAGTACCGTGAGATGCTCATTAATCGTTTTGTTAGACCAAATCTTGTGCTGAGTCTTTAACCAACGTCGAATGTCTGCTTTCTTTATGTTTTTAATTTTTTTGCTGCCAAAAGCTCGATTCAGGTTATTGACGCGTGATGTTGTTGAACGAATCGTCGTTGGTGCGTGTGTAAACTGAATGTCTTCTAAATACTCTTTTGAATATTCCTTAAATGTATTCATAAGTGAATCCCATATCCTAAACCTGCACATAAACACAGGCTTGTTATTTGGGTTTATCATATCAACGAGGATTACGGCGTCAAATATAAATACTTATATATCAACAACTTATAATTAGTGGGTGCTAATATTTTCTGAATAAAAGCCTGTTTTTTATAGAAAACAAAAATCACAAAAAACGGATTTTTTTGATTTTTTTAAGAGGGTCGGTTCCGCGACCCTCTTACGGAGGGTTTGAATTACTTCATCCAGTCGCGAGCATAAAGTAAACAGTACTTATCGCCACCCGAGGATGTTTCACGACGCAATGCTACAAGCGGCTCATAGTAGTCATCACGATAAAAGTTTTCATGTCGTTCTGAGATATGTTCGACAACAAGCTCACTGCCACCACTGCATATATGGCTATCGCCATTAAACAAAATCGCTTTGTTAAGCGCTCTATGTAGATGCAAAATGAATAGTGACTCTAACCAAGGTCCTTCAAGATTGTTTCTTAGCTTTAATTCTGGCATAGCAACAAAGTGAGTATGCTTAAGCCCCGCGAGCTCTGACTCAAGAAAATTACCATCGAAGTCGATAGACAACCCATTAAATTCGCTATGTTTTCTGAGATGTCTAGAAAACTTAAGCTTGTTCAAATTCACCTCATTACACAGAAACACATCTAGCAAAAATCGACAATCACTCGTTTGCATACACAACTTGATGGTTTGTCCATCGTTACCATCTTCATGAGATTTCTCTAGAAACACTCTCGCAACACCGCGAGCGAGTAGCGTAGAAAGCATATGTGCATAATATTCATCGTCATCAGCGAGTTCGTCAATTAACTGCTCAAATGAAATCGGTAACGTAATGACGTAGTCTAGATAACATTCGTCGCCATATTGAGCAACGCTGAGGTCGCGAAACGTAAGGTTAGTTAGATTCATGAGCCACCCCAATTTCAATAGAAAACAGATTCACGTGCTTAGCCAAGTTGGCTAAATCAATATCTTTTCCGTACCGCCCAAAAGTCATATTTGGATGGCGATGACCGACAATTTGCGCAACCACGTGCTCCGCCGCACCAGTTTGTTTAAGTTCGTCAATAAAAGTATGTCGTAGCCCATACAGAGTTGGTCTGTGTTTAGGCTTCCATCCAATGCTTGTCAGTAGTTTTCCAAACTGACTTGTCAATTGCTTACTCCAGTTTTTATCGGGTCCAAGCGGCATAAAATCAAACAACTGCTTTTTACCAAGAGCCTTTCGTGCTCTGGCATATTTTTCAAACCTGCCATCGAGCAAAGCTCGATGAATGGGGACCAAACGGCAAGAGTGCGCGTTTTTAACGTGTTGCGAGTCTGATTCTTCTGAAATGGATAGATACGGCGTTTCGCAATCGAAGTGCGCTTGAGCTGTTAACAGCTGACATATTTCTGCTGGGCGTGCGCCGTGACGCAGAACTAATTCAAAAGCGATACGCAGTTGCTCATCGGAAGCTCTGTAATGCTTGTGGTGAGTAAGATAGCAAATTTCTTCTTGAGTCCATCGACTTCTATCTTCACTGACTTTGCCAGAGCCTTTGGGTAGCTTTATGCCGATAAATGGATTTTGAGACAAATATTCTTTAGCTACACACCAATTCATGAACTGCTTAATCGCAGCAAAATAATCTCGATTTGTTTTATGACTGCGCCCTTGGCTCAGCAACTTATCGCGATAGTCCATTGCAACGGAAGAGCGAACTTCAGTTATTTGAGTAACGCTAACTGTTTCAATGAAGTGCTGGTTTCGCAGCTGAAGCTGTGAAATCGATAAGTGAGTAATACCATCAAGCCTCTTAGATGAAATGAACTGCTCTAGCAGTGACTTTAACGATAGTGAAGTGGGATATAGTGAACTGGGCGAAACATTTAATGGTTGAGAGGTATTCTTGCTGAATTGACCCCTAACATCGTTGATCACATCATCAAGAATGGGCTTAAAATCCTTAAAGTGAACCGTAGAGGGAAGTGTATGAATGGTAGGGTGTAGTTTTGCGATTAAAGCGGCATTGCGTGAGACAGCAATAGCGCGTTCTTTTGTACATAAAGATACTTTTACGTCAAAGGGGAAGCCCTTGCTTCTTAAATATTTTGGGAAGCATAGACGCGTGTAGTAGGTGCCTGATGGCGATTTGAATAAGTACATTGTCTCAGTCAATCCTATTTTGATTGAGCAAGTGCACCTAGATACAAAAAAGCCGTTGATAATCAACGGCTTTTTTGTTTTGAATGTGGCGGAGAGATAGGGATTTGAACCCTAGATACGCTATTAACGTATGCCGGTTTTCAAGACCGGTGCTTTCAACCACTCAGCCATCTCTCCACAAATTGTCATCAACAGATTAGTACACTGGTGATGTTGTTACTTGTCT
>NZ_JBQEQR010000072.1:0-3865 GCF_052037695.1 Vibrio sp. WZ-1
CCACTTTGTGGTTCATGACTGGGGTGAAGTCGTAACAAGGTAGCGCTAGGGGAACCTGGCGCTGGATCACCTCCTTATACGATGATTACTCACGATGAGTGTCCACACAGATTGATACGGTTTATAAGTAAAAGAGACGAAGATATCCCAATATCTTCAATCCAGTGTCCCGTTCGTCTAGAGGCCTAGGACACCGCCCTTTCACGGCGGTAACAGGGGTTCGACTCCCCTACGGGATACCATTGGGTCGTTAGCTCAGTTGGTAGAGCAGTTGACTTTTAATCAATTGGTCGCAGGTTCGAATCCTGCACGACCCACCATTCTTCTCCACGAAGAATCAAAACTTATGTGGGCGATTAGCTCAGTTGGGAGAGCACCTGCCTTACAAGCAGGGGGTCACTGGTTCGAGCCCGGTATCGCCCACCATTCTCTAAGTATTTTTGGATTACAATTCCAAACCACTTCAATAAAACGGATGTGGTTAGAATCTTCGACTCTGAAAGTCTTTAGAAAATGTACTTCCTTGTGAAGAAACATAGCTCTTTAACAATTTGGAAAGCTGACAAATCAACAATTTATTGTTGATTGTAAAGTTCTCAATGTTTGTCTTTATGACAAACACCAATAAAACACATTCAAGTGTTCTTGGAATTTGAGTCCGGCAAAATCGAGTCTGCATCATGTATAAAAATTGCAGACAACTTTGGTGATTTGATTATCACAACTCGAAACTCCTTCGGGTTGTATGGTTAAGTGACTAAGCGTACACGGTGGATGCCTTGGCAGTCAGAGGCGATGAAGGACGTATTAACTTGCGATAAGCCCAGATTAGGTAGTAAAAACCATTTGAGTCTGGGATTTCCGAATGGGGAAACCCACTTGCATAAGCAAGTATCCTGTTGTGAATACATAGCAACAGGAGGCGAACCGGGGGAACTGAAACATCTAAGTACCCCGAGGAAAAGAAATCAACCGAGATTCCGAAAGTAGCGGCGAGCGAAATTGGACTAGCCCTTAAGCTTTATATGCGTTAGACGAACGGTCTGGAAAGTCCGGCGATACAGGGTGATAGCCCCGTAGTTGACAACGCACATTCAGTGAAATCGAGTAGGGCGGGACACGTGATATCCTGTCTGAATATGGGGGGACCATCCTCCAAGGCTAAATACTACTGACTGACCGATAGTGAACCAGTACCGTGAGGGAAAGGCGAAAAGAACCCCTGTGAGGGGAGTGAAATAGAACCTGAAACCGTGTACGTACAAGCAGTAGGAGCACCTTCGTGGTGTGACTGCGTACCTTTTGTATAATGGGTCAGCGACTTATATTCAGTGGCAAGGTTAACCATCTAGGGGAGCCGTAGCGAAAGCGAGTGTTAACTGCGCGACTTAGTCTCTGGATATAGACCCGAAACCAGGTGATCTAGCCATGGGCAGGTTGAAGGTTGAGTAACATCAACTGGAGGACCGAACCGACTAATGTTGAAAAATTAGCGGATGACTTGTGGCTAGGGGTGAAAGGCCAATCAAACCTGGAGATAGCTGGTTCTCCCCGAAAGCTATTTAGGTAGCGCCTCGGACGAATACTACTGGGGGTAGAGCACTGTTAAGGCTAGGGGGTCATCCCGACTTACCAACCCTTTGCAAACTCCGAATACCAGTAAGTACTATCCGGGAGACACACGGCGGGTGCTAACGTCCGTCGTGGAGAGGGAAACAACCCAGACCGCCAGCTAAGGTCCCAAATTATAGCTAAGTGGGAAACGATGTGGGAAGGCTTAGACAGCTAGGATGTTGGCTTAGAAGCAGCCATCATTTAAAGAAAGCGTAATAGCTCACTAGTCGAGTCGGCCTGCGCGGAAGATGTAACGGGGCTAAGCTATAAACCGAAGCTGCGGCAATGAAGTTTACTTCATTGGGTAGGGGAGCGTTCTGTAAGCCGTTGAAGGTGTGTTGTAAAGCATGCTGGAGGTATCAGAAGTGCGAATGCTGACATGAGTAACGATAAAGGGGGTGAAAAACCTCCTCGCCGGAAGACCAAGGGTTCCTGTCCAACGTTAATCGGGGCAGGGTAAGTCGACCCCTAAGGCGAGGCCGAAAGGCGTAGTCGATGGGAAACGGGTTAATATTCCCGTACTTCTTACAATTGCGATGGGGGGACGGAGAAGGCTAGGTGGGCCTGGCGACGGTTGTCCAGGTTCAAGTGTGTAGGCTGAAGAGTTAGGTAAATCCGGCTCTTCTTAAGGCTGAGACACGACGTCGAGCTACTACGGTAGTGAAGTCATTGATGCCATGCTTCCAGGAAAAGCCTCTAAGCTTCAGATTGTAAGGAATCGTACCCCAAACCGACACAGGTGGTCGGGTAGAGAATACCAAGGCGCTTGAGAGAACTCGGGTGAAGGAACTAGGCAAAATGGTACCGTAACTTCGGGAGAAGGTACGCTCTCGACGGTGAAGTCCCTCGCGGATGGAGCTATTGAGAGTCGCAGATACCAGGTGGCTGCAACTGTTTATTAAAAACACAGCACTGTGCAAAATCGTAAGATGACGTATACGGTGTGACGCCTGCCCGGTGCCGGAAGGTTAATTGATGGGGTTAGACTTCGGTCGAAGCTCTTGATCGAAGCCCCGGTAAACGGCGGCCGTAACTATAACGGTCCTAAGGTAGCGAAATTCCTTGTCGGGTAAGTTCCGACCTGCACGAATGGCGTAATGATGGCCACGCTGTCTCCACCCGAGACTCAGTGAAATTGAAATCGCTGTGAAGATGCAGTGTACCCGCGGCTAGACGGAAAGACCCCGTGAACCTTTACTACAGCTTGGCACTGAACATTGACCCTACATGTGTAGGATAGGTGGGAGGCTTTGAAACCAGCACGCCAGTGTTGGTGGAGCCGTCCTTGAAATACCACCCTTGTAGTGTTGATGTTCTAACGTCGACCCCTTATCGGGGTTACGGACAGTGCCTGGTGGGTAGTTTGACTGGGGCGGTCTCCTCCCAAAGAGTAACGGAGGAGCACGAAGGTGGGCTAATCACGGTTGGACATCGTGAGGTTAGTGCAATGGCATAAGCCCGCTTGACTGCGAGAATGACAATTCGAGCAGGTGCGAAAGCAGGTCATAGTGATCCGGTGGTTCTGTATGGAAGGGCCATCGCTCAACGGATAAAAGGTACTCCGGGGATAACAGGCTGATACCGCCCAAGAGTTCATATCGACGGCGGTGTTTGGCACCTCGATGTCGGCTCATCACATCCTGGGGCTGAAGTCGGTCCCAAGGGTATGGCTGTTCGCCATTTAAAGTGGTACGCGAGCTGGGTTTAGAACGTCGTGAGACAGTTCGGTCCCTATCTGCCGTGGGCGTTGGAAGATTGAAGGGGGCTGCTCCTAGTACGAGAGGACCGGAGTGGACGAACCTCTGGTGTTCGGGTTGTGTCGCCAGACGCATTGCCCGGTAGCTAAGTTCGGAATCGATAACCGCTGAAAGCATCTAAGCGGGAAGCGAGCCCTGAGATGAGTCTTCCCTGATACTTTAAGTATCCTAAAGGGTTGTTCGAGACTAGAACGTTGATAGGCAGGGTGTGTAAGCGTTGTGAGGCGTTGAGCTAACCTGTACTAATTGCCCGTGAGGCTTAACCATACAACACCCAAGGGGTTTTGATGGACTCAATGAAAGAACATTGAATGTGTTAAGAACGAAAACAGCTTTCCGAATTATTCGATTTGCAAGCAAATCTCACCCTAAAGGGCCGCACTAAAGTGCGTTTGAATTTGCGAGCAAATTGATAAAGAATTTGCTTGGCGACCATAGCGATTTGGACCCACCTGATTTCCATTCCGAACTCAGAAGTGAAACGAATTAGCGCC
>NZ_JBQEQR010000073.1:0-1472 GCF_052037695.1 Vibrio sp. WZ-1
ATAGGTATAGACATCGTTATTTGTTTTCGCGACCAGTAAACCACCGATACCACCTAGCGCTGACTTGTCCCAAGCGTATTCTTGAACTACCTCCCCTTGAGCATTACGTTGTTGAAGCTCAACTAACCCATAACGAACAAATTGCTTCTCCTCGACCAGCACTTTGTCTTTGTAAAACTGGTATTGAGCCAACATATGGTCATGCGTAAAGTTCAGCTTGGTTAATCGGTTTTTTGCATCGTACTCCGATTCAAAAGGCACACCATCAGCTAAAACACCTTTGATAGGGTTACCGTCTTTGTCATACGCAAATACGTTGGGCTCCCCATTCCACTCAGTAATCTGATTGAGCTCGTTATATCGTGCTGAGGCTGCCTGCTTAGATACGTGATAGCAATAGAAATGTCAGACGTTATGAAACTCAAGCATTTTCATCAGAAACATCAATGGTTACGAATACTTCTTCAGAGTCTTCATCGTAAATCATTCTTGCTTTCGCCGTTAGCTCATTAAACTCTTTATTAAGTTTGAAATTCCAACTATTCACAACCATTTGAGCAAACTCCATAGCTTGTTCAATTGACAAGTCATTAAACAAACCTGTTATCTCAAGAAGATTCATCCAAAACTGTACTTGGGAATGCTCATGACCTTCTTTCAACAACTCATTGTAAGTCTCCTGACTATACAAAACAGAAATATAAATCAGACCACCCACAACCTTAAATTCGGGGCTAAACAACCTAGAAAACCATAATACAAAGTCAGGAGTAAGACCTTGAGATTGATAAACCGCGTGTAAATAATCAAAACCTGTAACATCTTTTCCTTTATTCGCATTAGAAAACATAGCGAAATCATACTTTGTTTTATTACCCATCTAATCCTCCAGGTATTTCATCTAGCTTGGGGGGGCGAACACGACCTTTGTCTATAAACTCACGTCCATCTGGTGTGACATTCTTCCCGGTTTCTTTTACATTTGGTCGAGGTATTCCACCATGGTCTTGCCCTGACCCTCGATACTGTTTCCAAGTGCCATCTCCATTGTGTGTTGTATATTGGCCATTCTTTCCTGATTTTTCAGGAATTGAGTGAGGCCGCCCTTCAGCCTCTTCTAAAGGTGATGGGGGCTTGTTTCTTCCTTTTCTCTTACAAGCTTTACCTCCAGACTTAGCTTTGCTTTTACTGCTCTTAGCCTGTTTCTTAGCCGCATCTTTCGCCTTTTTCTTCGCGATATCCCTTAATAGCTTTTTAAGGAGCGCTCGTGCCGCTGCCGCCGCTATTGCAACTGCCACCGGATTTCTACCATCCGGGTCCACATACCCTAACGGATCACCATTCACATAAGCATAGAGGTTGATCCCACCTTGTTCTTGTAGTGGGTCGCGGTTAAGCCAGCGGCGCTGGTAAGGCGAATAGAACCGATAGCCAAAATAAACTAACCCACTCGCAAAGTCACTGCGTTTCGT
>NZ_JBQEQR010000002.1:0-590 GCF_052037695.1 Vibrio sp. WZ-1
TAACGCCCAATTAAGGGGTGAACAACGCCTTCACCCACACCTAAAGCATTGTGCCATAAACACTAAATTTGAAGTAGAAGCAAGAATGCCAAGCGTTGAGAATCCCTCTTAAATTGCTTGTTATGTTTTACCACAAACACATGATTTACTTGAGAAAGAACTGCCATTTCGCACTAATTTTCTGAACTGAGCCACAAGGCAAGAACCAACTTGGCCACCAAAAGCGACCAACCTAAAACAAGTAAGTCCACTTCCCTGCCCAGTGAGGCAACCCGGCCAAGTAACAACAAGTGCCCTGTCTTTCCAACCAAAGCGCAAAACAATGCTAAATTGCCGAGGCAACTGCCAAGCCGAAATACTGATTGGCAAAGAGCCTAAAAGCGACTTTAAGCCAGTTACACAAACAGCCAACCGCCACGAACTGACAATGAAGCAACCCGCGAACATTGGCATGTTTTACGGGCTGAAAGATTCAAGAACTTAGACCGACAATACGGATTTGCTGAGTCTACTAGGGACGAATTGCGAAAGGGACAAAGAACTAGAGCCTAAGAATCTTAAGCCTTTGAATTTCAAGTAAACATAACGCC
>NZ_JBQEQR010000006.1:0-813 GCF_052037695.1 Vibrio sp. WZ-1
GGCGTTATGAGTAAGGAGAGTTTGTGACACAATTTACTAAAGTTAATCCAGATGTTGAGCCTGCTTCAGACAAGCTATATCGGTTAGCTGAGGCTGCTGTGAGTATTGTTCCTACAGGGCAGACAGTACTCCATTCATTAATCTCTCCTCCCATTCATAAGAGAATGGAAAAATGGATGTCTGAAGTTGAAAACAAGCTTATTGAATTAGAGCAAGCGAGTAAGTTGAACTTTTTAGAGTTACAAAGTGACCCCAAGTTTTCAGCGTTGTTCTTGAGAGCAGTGCAAGCAGCAGCGTCTACAAGTCAACCTGAAAAACTGGACTTCCTAAAGAACTTTATCGTTAATATTAGCCTGCAGCCGGATATATCAGAAGATGAACTGTACTTACTGTTCAATATCATTAGCGAATTTACTCCATCACATATCCGGCTTGTACAGTTTTATTCAAACCCGAACCTTTATAGCTGTCGGTTAAACTCCATTCCAACAGAGGCTAGCAATGACAACACCACCCAAGGTTGTGAACTAGCGGTAGTCTTCGAATATGGAGATGTAGAATATTGGCAAAACATCTTTTGGGCAGCATCTGGAAGGCATGTTGTAACTAATATAAGTCAGTCGGTTGCTAATAAATCAGCTATTGGTAACGTCGTAGTATCAGGTAATGTAACCAATCTAGGGCGTAAATTATTAGCACTGGTCGAGTTAGAAACTTACTCATAACAAAGCATTTAAGAGTGATTCGCAACGCTTGGCGTTTTCGCTTCGCTCAAGTATAGCCAAGCGTCGCTCACACCTTAATGCGGCGTTA
>NZ_JBQEQR010000011.1:0-936 GCF_052037695.1 Vibrio sp. WZ-1
CTTAGTATCAAGTTTGAAGTGCGACACTTTTTACAGATGCGCATGAATATACTCCGTTGGTGTCCTATACCCAAGTCTTTTGCGTGGGCGCGTATTTAATTTGTGTGCAATTTCATTGCAGAGCTTCTGTGTTACGTGTGACATAGAAGTTCGTTTTGGTAAGTATTGTCGTATCAAACCATTGGTGTTTTCATTAGTCCCTCGCTCCCATGAATGGTATGGATTTGCAAAGTAAAACAGACAGTTATGATGTTTTTCCAGTTGTGCATAACCATGAAATTCAGTGCCGTTATCCGCAGTTATCGTCTTAAAAGGTAAGTCAGAGCGGGTCATGATTTTGCTCATTCTTACGTTGAGCGACTCGCTTGTTCTATCGTCCATTTGCCCAATAAAAGAGTAGCCAGTCATTCTGTCGACTAAAGTCACGATACAGTGCTTGGTTCCGCGGCCAACGACGGTATCAATTTCCCAATGGCCAGGCTCATTTCGATGCTCAGCTTTTGCAGGTCTTTCGGTAATATGACGCTTTGCTGCCAACCGACCTCGGCTGTCTTTTGAGTTATACCTTTTACGCCTTTTCTTAGTGGATTGGCGTAGGTGCTTCCATAGTGTTCCACCGTGAGTTTTGTCGTTCCAAACGTACTGATAAATGAGCTCGTGGCTCATTGTTGGATAGCCTCTTACCCTTAGGTATCCAACGATTTGATCAGGACTCCAATCCAGTCGTAGCAAGGCCTCAGGCAACCTAAAGTCGATTTCGCTGTAGCGCTTATTTCTGCGCGACCGGCGCAGCCGGTTGCGAGCCATTTGTTGGGCTCTCCATGCCTGATAGGAGTACCTTTTAAAGTGTCTGTTGTATCGGGAGTTGCGTTCAATTTCTCGATAGATAGTGGCTTTGTGACGCCCCAGTTGTTTAGCTATTTTAGCGGTACTAAT
>NZ_JBQEQR010000020.1:0-4345 GCF_052037695.1 Vibrio sp. WZ-1
AGAATGACTTGGTTTGAAGGCAAGGCAACAATTTGGAAAGAGCCTGCTATTTCGCTTTGTTTTTTCCTTGCTTACTTTCGGTAAACAGGGAGCCAGTGATAGCGCTCTGAATCCTGCATCTTGAAGTTACTTGAGTATATATCCCCAGTATTTCACTCTAAAAACTCCTATTCATAACTATTGGCAATTCATCACTTCTCTTGCTCTTTCACAATCATCTGCAAGCCGATTATACTTTTTAGCCCTTCTCTGAGAATCCATAATGACTTTTGTATGCCGTCCTGGCTAAAACCTATCATCCCATTGAGATCTTAGGTGTGTACACATACTCGCTTGATTCGCTTCGTTTCTATAATCCTGGCACTCATCGCCTGATGGTGGGAGCTTTGGACCACATGAATTTTTATAGTAGTCGTGCATTAAGCTAGCTCCAGGGCTATCTACCCAACCGTTATTTGGACTGTTACCAGTCATCTGATTTATTGATAGATCTATAGGCAAAGGCGAGGGAGGACTAACCAAAACGAACCTTCCATCCGGGTCCAAATACCCTAACGGATCGCTATTAACATAAGCATACAGGTTAATCCCACCTTGTCTTGTAGTGGGTCGCGGTTAAGCCAGCGGCGCTGATAAGGCGAATGGGAGCGATAACCAAAATAAACTAACCCACTCGCAAAGTCACTGCGTTTCGTTGATTTAATTCTACCGATTTTAACAACATAATTTTCAAGATATTCAATTATTTACAATTTAGTGTATATATCACCTTATGACCGAATATACTTCTACTTTCATTTAAGAACATTTTATCTTTATTCAGCTCACAATAAGAAAGTGCATATCCCGATATTTTTTCACCATTTGCACTTCCCTTAAACTTACATACGCTATTTGATTCAGTGCCATTGGCAAGTCTGAGTGTTGGCTCACAGTACACATCAAAGATCTCAAAATCTTTTACTTCACTTGGGTTAATTCCAACCAGAGTTAAGTGAAAAGATATATATATAGATAAAAATATAAATATCGCTATAAGCATTATTATAGTATTTTTTTTCAGTTTACTTCTCACATAAAACTCCTTTGACAAACCTGTTGTATACATCAACAATCGCACATAGAAATTTCGAGGGGGGGAAAGATGGATCTAGCCATACCACATACTTTCTATTGGACTCTCTTTCACCTTTTTCAATACCATCAATAATAATTCTCTAAAGGTCTATCTGGTACGCATGGTATTGGGATACTTTGTTGACCATCCGGGTCCACATACCCTAGCGGATCACCATTCACATAAGCATAGAGGTTGATCCCACCTTGTTCTTGTAGTGGGTCTAAGTGGTCAAATTTACTATGCTATGCCACGACACTGATCCCATTCTTCGAGATAACAAATTGCGAAAGTATCATATCTTATCTTTGTTACTTTCCTCCTCTAACAGTTCTTTAATTTCTTTATCATAGTATTTTTTTATTGCTTTAAAAGTTGCAATCTTATGTGGTGTCGCCAATTGAAATGCATAAAGTGACAACCCTGCTAAGAATATAGCCGGAATAGGTGAGTCTGATATCAGCCAGAATACCAACGAATTAATAACTGCTATAAATAGGAGAACAAAAAAAGCGCGAGAAATAAGCAGAAAGTAGCGGATCATCTCATTCCTACATTGCTTTTTAAGCCTAGATACCGTTAGATAAGAACGCACCGAATCCTTCTCCTATAGCATTACCTGTTGCGATTATTGGATTAGTTTTTCCCGACCCCTCAACTGCATTTGATCCTTTTAAAGGATAAAGGTTATAAGCACCTTGATTTTTTGTTATCGCATAATTACGAACACCTCTAGATACTGCAGCACCACCTGCAGCTCCTGCTGCTCCCGAAAAAAGACCTCTTACAGCAGCTTCCGCTACATTATTTGTTCCTCCCCTAAATCTATTATTGATTGCTGCGGATGCTGCACTAATTGCAGCGCTCCCCCCTGCATTTGCCGCAATCATAGCGTATCCCGTAATTCCCGCTTTAGCTATGGCTCCACCATATGCTCCACCCACCGCTCCAGCTGCTGCAGTAAATGCAAGTTCTCCCCAATCAAAGGGCTTACAACTCTTTAGTTGTTTATATGCGTTAGCAGCTGCCGCTACCGCGGCACCCCACGCAGCGCCTGCGACAACGGGATTTCTACCATCCGGGTCCACATACCCTAGCGGATCACCATTCACATAAGCATAGAGGTTGATCCCACCTTGTTCTTGTTGTGGGTCGCGGTTAAGCCAGCGGCGCTGGTAAGGCGAATAGAACCGATAGCCAAAATAAACTAACCCACTCGCAAAGTCACTGCGTTTCGTTGATTTAATTCTATCGATTTTAACAACATAATTTTCAAGATATTCAATTATTTACAATTTAGTGTATATATCACTTTATGACCGTTTTGAACACCAGACTTCTTCTTGGTCGACGTCCACAGTGGTCCCTTTGTAACATTACCGGAATGTTACCCTAAAGAATCCCCCCTAGAAGAATCCCAATAAGGCACTTCAGATTCCTCAAATTTCTCCCAAAGCGCCTCTTCACCATGCTCCTTCTTGTAAGCTAGCTCCTTCTCAAAAAGCGGCACTAGCTGAATAAACCAAATCTGCTTTCCAGACTCATTTTTAATTGGCGAAATAATTTCGTCGCCATCTGTAAACATAAAAGTCTTCGCTTTAGTACCTGACCATAACTCATACGCTAGAGTTGTAGTATCGCCACTATTCGGAATATCCGTCGTACCATTACCGTGAAGCGCTATTTCCGCTAATGCATCAGCAATACTATCTGCTTCGGGCATCATACCTATAAAGAATTCACAACTTTCAGTAGAATCACCGAGGTTACGATTTGCACCAAGTGTTGCGTACATCGTAACCCCCTCATCGGTTTGACTTTCATCCCATTTAAAAATCTGTACTAAGGCTCCTTCTGGAGATTTATACTCAGCTTCTCTGGCAGGTTCGCCATACATTGCTCGATAATAATCAAATATACTGGTCATAGTTTATCTATCCTTTGGAGGGGTCCACTGGCCGGGGCCAGTGCCGAGAGGCTTGCTGCCCTTAGAAGCATTACACGACTGACAAGAGCCGGTTAAGTTCGAAGGATCATTTACTCTAGCGCTTCTGACTTCTCTAGAATCCTTAAATCCTCCCTCTACCCAATCTTGCTTTTGAGACCTTATGTGATCAACCTGGGTGGACGGCTTATCGTCGCAGTAGACGCAGGTTTTATTTTCCTCAAGGACTCGCTTCTTCTCAGTCCTAGTAACTGACTTGTATTTCTTTCTGGCGTACTTAGGTACACTGTTTGTAACATCAAATTACGAGCAGAATAAAAATTAGACCTCTAGTAAGCTTTCATCAAACCACACGTCCTCATAATCTCCAGCAATAAGAAACCTCCATCCCGGTGCCAGACCTAGATATTTCTTAATCTGTGGGCACCAGTCATCAAGGTGCTCGACGTGAAGAGATTTAAAGAAATCTGGATCATCGGATAACTCTTCTCCGGCGTAAATATACCAACCAGTGGTATCACCCTCAGGGGGATGGCGAAGGCCGTTAATTGGGACAACACCTTCCAAAACATTAGTAGCAATGCCAACCTTCAGATGATTTGGAGAAGAAAGAAATTCTGCTTCATATTGTTTGCATAGATCCTTTTGTAATTCTTCTGTTGCTGATGTCGTCATAACCCTAGATCCTTTTTCTTCTGTCTGGAAAATCGACTCATTTCAGCTCCTTGTTTATTAGAGCAAGTTGGGCACTGCGGTTGTACAGAGTCGAGATCTCGCATACGTGCTTTATCAATTGTACCGGTGCGATAGTACTCTTTAACAAGGGGTTCTTTATGATCAGCGTACTGCTTTGGCGTTGTCGCTCCACAATCTACACATGGTTTACCCTGAACTGATTCCCTCTGAGATTTCGTCGTAGCACCAGATGGTCGCTTATACGGTTTCGTAATGTCAGGTGCGCCCTTTGTAACACATCCCTGAGATTTAGCCTTGCTTTTACTGCTCTTAGCCTGCTTTTTAGCAGCATCTTTCGCCTTTTTCTTCGCGATATCCCTTAATAGCTTTTTAAGGAGCGCTCGTGCCGCTGCCGCCGCTATTGCAACTGCCACCGGATTTCTACCATCCGGGTCCACATACCCTAGCGGATCACCATTCACATAAGCATAGAGGTTGATCCCACCTTGTTCTTGTAGTGGGTCGCGGTTAAGCCAGCGGCGCTGGTAAGGCGAATAGAACCGATAGCCAAAATAAACTAACCCACTCGCAAAGTCACTGCGTTTCGT
>NZ_JBQEQR010000021.1:0-793 GCF_052037695.1 Vibrio sp. WZ-1
TGCGTCTACCAATTCCGCCACTTCCGCATAATTACTGAGTAAACTCAATAATCAAAATAGTGGCAGGTCTACCTGGATTCGAACCAGGGAATGGCGGCATCAAAAGCCGCTGCCTTACCGCTTGGCGATAGACCTGCAGGCGACAGTCATAAAGACTGATCAAGTTAGAAAAGTATGGTGCGGAAGGAGAGACTTGAACTCTCACACCTTGCGGCGCCAGAACCTAAATCTGGTGCGTCTACCAATTCCGCCACTTCCGCAACTTTTCTGTCGTCATAAAGGTAATTGGTAAAAACCTAAACAACGAAATAAATGGTGGCTACGACGGGATTCGAACCTGTGACCCCATCATTATGAGTGATGTGCTCTAACCAGCTGAGCTACGTAGCCAACACAATATTCTTTAAATCAAGATGGTGCGGAAGGAGAGACTTGAACTCTCACACCTTGCGGCGCCAGAACCTAAATCTGGTGCGTCTACCAATTCCGCCACTTCCGCAACTTGATCTGTAGTTACTGATGTAATTGGTAAAACATCAGTAACGTTGAATATGGCAGGTCTACCTGGATTCGAACCAGGGAATGGCGGCATCAAAAGCCGCTGCCTTACCGCTTGGCGATAGACCTACAGCGCTCTAATAAAAGAGACTTTAATAATGGTGCGGAAGGAGAGACTTGAACTCTCACACCTTGCGGCGCCAGAACCTAAATCTGGTGCGTCTACCAATTCCGCCACTTCCGCATAATTACTGAGTAAACTCAATAATCAAAATAGTGGCAGGTCTACCTGGAT
>NZ_JBQEQR010000004.1:0-809 GCF_052037695.1 Vibrio sp. WZ-1
TAACGCCTTGTTAAGGTGTGAGGCACGCAATACCGAAGCCTCCGCATAGCACCTTAACCACTAAAACTAACGCATGGTAAAAATGCCACGCGTGCCGAATCACTCTTGAACAATTTGTTATGCCTAAATTGTTTGCAGCTCTTGCCTCATCTGCTCCATCAACTCTTTAGCAACGGCTTGGGTTTCTTTACCTAAACTGGCTAGCTCTTCCTGCAATTTTGCAGATAGCTCATTATTTTGAGATAAGACTATTTCAAGAAATTTACTCATAAATTCATTGGACTTGTCTGAGGACGCTTTTGTCAAAGCTTCCAAACGAGCAAATGTTTCAACCATTTGGTCAGTCGCTGTGAGCTTTAATTTGTTAGACTCTGCTTGTAATTTCATTAAGTCTTCAGTGCTATCACGCATGACCTCTGAGACTTGCGTTCCGAACCAACACAAAACTTCACGCTCTTTGTCTTTATCTCCGACTTGTGCTGCCGCGAGATAATCGTTGAAATACTTGTCAAAGATTGGCTGCATCTTTGCTGGAAGATCAACTTGATGCTTTTTCCCGAACTCATCTAAATTGGAGACATACGCTTCGTATTGAGAAACCTTAAGCTCGAATACTTTTTTTCTTCTCTCTGCTTCTAACGATAATCCATGCTTTAAGTTTTCTAGAGCTTTGTCATGACTTTGCTTGTTAAAATATAGAAAGATCCCCCAGAGTGCATTGACTAAACCGAAGACCCAAGCGAAATAATCAGGATTTTCCTGAATAATACTGTAAATAGACTCCATACTTCCTCATTTAGGCATAACGC
>NZ_JBQEQR010000030.1:0-11829 GCF_052037695.1 Vibrio sp. WZ-1
CTCACCACTGAGTAACGAATATAACAAACTGTTTAAGAGTGATTCGCAACGCGTGGCATTTTTGCTATGCGTTGCGTTTTGTGTTTTTGGTGGTATGCAGGGGCATCGGTATTGCGTTGCTCACACCTTAACAGGGCGTTATAACTCGGAGTGATATATGAAATCGATATATGTAGAGTGTATATATACAATAATAAAGAAAAGACCTATTTCAGAATCAGATTTCGATGCTAGTTTCTACAAAAAGATTGGTTGTTTAGACATTGATTTGACAGTGTCTTATAGCAAAGGTTGTGTAGTAGTTAAGATTCGAGGTGCTGAATTAGAAGATAGTTTTATTGCTGAACTTGCTAAATATAATCGTTTTGATGGTGATAAGCTGTCTAAGGATTGCAAAGTTGCCGTATCAGAGATATTTCATGAAGCTAAGCATTTTACTCGGCAAGTATTATCAATGCTTAAATACCACTTGAATCACTATGACATAGAAGAACAGCTATTCTCAATAAAGTCAGAGTTGTGGGGAATTGGGGAGCAAGAGTTGCATGAGCTTCCAAGTGAGTTTTGCGTGTCGGTTTCCTCTATTTCTATTTGCCCACTCCGCGAAGATATTAGAGTGTTAATACAATCTTCAGTAGATAACAAGGTAGAGCCCTTATTAGCTATGAGGCACTTGCATAGAGCGAAGTCCGAATTTTCGCCTCATCACAAATGGATTGATGCCACAATAGCCGCTGAACTTGCTATAAAAGAAGTGCTATCTAAAGCTCGGCCTGAACTTGAGCCGTTACTACTTGATATGCCGTCCCCCCCTTTGAGCAAATTGTATGGCAAAATTATGGATGAGTATTTGGGTGAGCCATCTCCTTATAAAAACAAGATAGACCAAGGTGTTCAGATTAGGAACAAATTAGTTCACCGACACGATAGCCCTAGCATAGATAGTCAGAAAGCCAATGATTATGTTACGGATGTAGAGTGTGCAATTTTCCATCTGTTAACTTTGCTCTACCCAGATGATCAGTTGATAAAACAAACATATGCGAGAGCCAAGTTATAACAAACTGTTTAAGAGTGATTCGCAACGCGTGGCATTTTTACTATGCGTTAGGTTTTGTGGTTAAGGTGGTATGCGGGAGCATCGGTATTGCGTTGCTCACACCTTAACAGGGCGTTATGTTTTAATGTGATTTCAATGGTTTAAATGCCTTTGAGTCGTTCTTTGCCCCTTTGGCTATTCGTTGGGAATAGACTCAGCAAATCACCATTATCGCTCAGTTCTTAAATCTCTCAGCCCGTAAAACATGCCAAAGTTCGTGGGTTGCTTCATTCGAGTTTTAGGGTGGTTTGGTCGTCTTGTTCCTCTGGCTCAAAGTCGCTTTGTGCGTAATTCCCAATAAGTTAATAACCTTGGCAGTTGTCTCGGCAAATTACCATTGTTCTGCGCTGCTTTTGCTAAGAAAGGGCGCTTGTTGAAAGAGTATCGAGTTGCCTCATTATCAGGGAAGTGGGATTACTCGTTTTTGGTTTTGGTGCGTCTGCCGGTCAAGTAAGTTCGAGCTTGTGATTTGGTTCAGAAAACTAGGTCTGCATCTCAGTTCTTTACCAAGTAAATCAACGAATTGTGCTAAAACATAACAAAGCATTTAAGACGGATTCTCAACGCTTGGCGGTTTCAGCCTAGGTCAGCTTCAGTGCTAAATGTGGCAAGGTTTAAGGTTGGTGGTCGCGTTGTTCACCACTTAATGCGGCGTTATGTGCTTTAGAGGAAAATAGACATGGAAGTAGTAGAAGCTGGCCCTGATTTAGCTCCAATGTTAGCTAGTTATGCGAAAGAATGCTTCGATTCGGGTATCCCCAAATACGAAAATGTTGAGCTAAACCCTGAAGCCTATTTGTCAGGTTTGGTTGAGCGGTCTAAGGCAACCTCCGAATTACCAAATGGGTATTTGCCAAGTACAACGTACTACTGCATTTCAAACTCTGAAATCCTAGGTGCTATTCGAGTTCGCACTGGGACAAATGCGAACGTAGAGAATGTAATAGGGCATGTTGGTTACGAGACTAAACCATCAGTTCGCGGCAAAGGTGTGGCTTCATTTCTCCTGGCTTGGGTGCGTGACCATGTTGTAACTGACTCGGTTATTGTTACCTGTTCAATTGATAATCCAGCATCTCAAAAGGTTATAGAAAACTGCGGTGGTGAATATCTGGGTAACTATACAGATGATAATGAAGGCACAGTAAGGCGCTATCGTTTAGCACGCACATAACAAGCAATTTAAGAGGGATTCACAACGCTCGGCATTTTTGCTTCAACTTCAAATTTAGTGTTTATGGCACAATGCTTTAGGTTTGGGTGGAGGCGTTGTTCACCCCTTAATTGGGCGTTATATGGCATCAGAGTCTTGCAATAGAATTTAGGTATTATAATTATGAAATTAGCCGTAAATGTTGACTTGAAAAAGTCAATCTACTTGGATGAACGTGGGGATAGAAACCCAAATGTTAAGAGTGCTTTGGACTACTTTTTCATCGGTGGAGTTGAGGTTGATGACAAGGATAAAGCAACGATCATTCAATTTGTTAGAGATTTTAAAGCGAAACTATACCCAGAACAAGATTCAAACTCATGGGAACTGAAAGGGGCAAGTAACCCTGCCTTTATTGGTGATAGCAATTTATCGAAAGAGGAAAATGGTAAACTGCACAAACTAGCAGCAGAAAATAAATGGGCTATGTGGGCTAAAGCTATAGAAACTGCTAGGTTGCCATATAAACTGCATGGTTCATTTATCAAGCTCTCTCAATTTAAAGTAAATAATCCAGCAGCGACTGAAGAGGATGTCATTAAAACTGCCTTTATAAACGTTGCTTATAAGTTTGTTAACTTCGCCTGCGTTGATAGACATTTAGATCAAAATAGGCAGTGGGATTACACCATTTTTCCTAGTCGTTTTTACTTTGATAATGTTACAGGGTTGCAAGAAAAAGCAGTATTGGAAGCTTTTCAAGAATATCCTGCTCATTACCCTCATATTGCTAATGGGTTTTGTGTTGGACAAAACTTGAATTTCATTACAAACGAAAGATTTGATGATGACGATGAACTGATGATGCAGTTTGTTGATATGCAAATCTACGCTTTAACACGCTTCCTAAGCCCGAGTCGTGGTAAGGGCAATGACTCTGCAAATATTCTAATTGACTTTGAAGAGTACGTGTATAAGTTGCCATTAATACAGAAAAATGAATTACAGCTCTCTACCGATGAGTTAAGAAGAATCAGTGAGTTGCACTTTAATGTAGTACCATTGTTCCATGATATTCAAAATCGTTTCCACCGTTTTGGATGGAAAGATGAAAGACCGGCTACATCTCTTTCATTGATTTCCGATGATGTATATGAAAATTTCGGTTATGAAGCTCATGTTAATATGCAAACCTTCAGTGGTATGTTAAAGCCTCCACAAGGACCGTTATTTAAAATGCTTAATACGTTCCCAGAAACAGCCATATAACAAAGCATTTAAGAGTGATTCCCAACGCTTGGCATTTTTCATTCCATCGTTGGGTTTAGTGTTTACGGTGGTATGGTTGGGTTTCGTGGTAGCGTTGCTCACACCTTAATGCGGCGTTAGTTGCCAGAGGTGAAAATGGAAAAGATTGGGGTAGCATTGACCAGTTTTTGGTTCTTATTGATAGTATTCCTAGTTTCGTTGAAGTGGGAAGATGCTATAGCAATGTCTCTAAACGAGTGGGGCGATTTCTTAGCAGGAGTAACTGCGCCTGTCGCCTTCTTATGGCTAATCGTAGGCTATATGCTTCAACGTAAAGAGTTAGGTTTAAATACAGAGGCTTTGTTGCTAACTCAAAAGGAGGTTGAGCGGCAAGCCAAAGAGTTAGAAAAACAAAGCGGTTATCAGTCGATACAAGCCAAGCTAGCTAGTGAGCAACATAAGGTTATACGCAGTGAACGTCGTAAAGAAAGGCGACAAATAATGTATTCGAAGTCTTCTCAAAACGAGACTGTAGAGAACTTAGAGAATGGCAACTAACAAGCAATTTAAGAGGGATTCACAACGCTTGGCATTTTTGCTTCTACTTCAATTTTAGTGTTTATGGCACAATGTTTTAGGTTGGGTGGAGGCGTTGTTCACCCCTTAATTGGGCGTTAGCACACAGGTTCATAGTTCGTGATAAAGGAAGAGGTAAATGTCTAAAGATGAAACGCTTCTACATTGTGGAAACTGCAATCAAAAGACGGCTCATAGACGACTAAGTGCATCTGAAGTCGAAGCACAGCAGCGAGTGAAGAATAGTACCAAGTCTCGTATTCTCAATATCGTTTTTGGTGTTCTACTGGGCTCAAGTAAATCAGAATCGCAGGTTAGCTATTTCAGGTGTAAGGTCTGTAATGCGGAGCATGATAGCAATGAAGGTATGCCTCACGGTTGGGGCTAGTTAATGCGTAACCCTATGTGCTAACAAAAAATTTAAGCAGATTCGTAACGCTTGGCACTTTTAGTTTGAATCGGCTTAAGTGATTACGGCACAATGGTTTAGGTGGGTGGTAGCGTTACTCACTACTTAATTTGGCGTTATGTGATTGGAGAAAATATTATGAAAAATGCAGAAGAATTAGGATTTGAAACAGCGATTACATATTCTGTCGTAAGTGACCATACACCAGGGAAACCGATCGAGTATACCGGTATCAATACAGGCGACTCTGTAACTCTTCGATATGATTCTGAAAGAATTACAGTAACATCTGTTAAAGAGATAGCCGCGAAAACATACCAAGGTAAAATTAGTGGTTTTGACCCAAGTATTAGCGTCGCGTTCAAGAGCTTGAAGCTGGGTGATGAAATTGAGTTTAATGAGCATCACGTGTTCAGTTGTACAAGAGTGTAGCAATAACTGTCAGTAATCACATAACAAACTGTTTAAGAGTGATTCGCAACGCGTGGCATTTTTACTATGCGTTGGTTTCAGTGATTAAGGTGGTTTACGGCGGCTTCGGTATTGCGTTGCTCACACCTTAACAGGGCGTTATGTGTTCCGAACGGAGAGAGGAAATAATGACAAAGAGAACACTGGTTTTACTCTATCCGGGGGCTATTTCCTATGAAGTAATGTACGCGATAGAGTGTTTAGGAGCTTATGGGAAAGTTGATATCACCACCCCAGAGAACCACAATCATACCGATTCCTCAGGTCTAAAAATTTGTCCCACTGTTAACTTTGAGGACGTATGTATTACGGACTATCAAGCTCTTCTGCTTCCTGGAGGAAATCCCGATTCAATAATGGGAAGCGACCAAATTGCTAGCTTCATCCAGAAAGCCCATGAATCATCACTAGTTATTGGTGGCATATGTGCGGGAGTATTAGTCTTAGCAAGATCTGGCATTCTAAAGGGTGTCAAAATTACCCATAATTATACGGAAAAATACGCCCCAGAATCTTCGGTACAGCTCACTCGACCATATTGGGAGGGAGCTATCTATGAAGAGTCTTTGGTTCAAGTCGACAAGCGCATAGTGACAGCGATGCCCAATGGGTACGTTGATTTTGGGCTAGCGGTGGCTGAAGCACTAGAGTTGCTAGATCGTCAGCAAAAACAGTTTATTCTGAGCTATCACAAGCAAGGTGCTCATTAAACACATAACAAATTGTTCAAGAGTGATTCGGCACGCGTGGCATTTTTACTATGCGTTGGTTTTAGTGGTTAAGGTGGTATGCGGAGGCTTCGGTATTGCGTGCCTCACACCTTAACAAGGCGTTATGTGCAAATTTCCCAAGAGTTTCTGTATAGGTAACAGTCATTTATCTCAGCTTTAGTTGCCTTCGTGCATATACAGTTGTACTTTCAAGTAATCAGAACTTGAGAGCAATCACTTAGCTATGAAAAGGAAAAAACTCAAAACAGTAGATGTGTTGATTGACGAATATTTAACTTGTGCTAGGTCAGTCAACGAGGCTAATTTTCGACTAATTCAATCTAAAAGCAGTTTCAGAAATAGGAAGATTAAGCTCAGTATCGAAAAGGCTCTCATAGAGTATGAAAACTTTATCGTGGTGCTTGAGGAGTTAGAACCGTCCTTTATCGGTGACTTAGAGACCTATTACCATACTGACATTGCTCATTTGGGGATAAAACAAGTTAATCAAGACGCAGCGGCACGAGCGAGAACCGTTTTTCTTGATAGTCTACAGCGTTTTAACAGTACCATATGCACAAAAGAAGAGAGTATTAACTTCAACCAAACGACTAATTTGGCAAGGCTAAGTATCCTGATTGCTGCTCTTTCATTTGTGATTAGTTTTGGTTACTCAATACTAGTGACTTAAAATTTACACATAACAATCTGTTTAAGAGTGATTCGCAACGCGTGGCATTTTCATTATGCGTTGGTTTAAGTGATTAAGGTGGTATGCGGTGACATCGGTATTGCGTTGCTCACACCTTAACAGGGCGTTATGTGAATTGGGTAAGTTATGAACAAGAGTTTAACAGTTGAACAGTCAATGCTTGATACAATCAAGTCAGATAAAATTGTGGGATTAAAAGCTGATACTCTCGATTTGGGTATGAAAGCGTTGTTAGAAGACCAAGTAGTTCAAGATATTCCTATATTTGGTTTACTGGTTAAAAGCTACGGTGCTTTAACGCATGTAACCGAGACAATCTTTGCGAATAAAATTCATCGATTTTTAGCCAATATAAATGAACTGTCATTAAACGAAAGAATCTTTGTAATCGAAGAAATCTCGAATCAAAAAGGTGGAATGAGAGAAGCAGGGGAAGTCCTAATCACTTTACTAAATCGGGCTGATGATACGCATAAGCCAGACCTAATAGCAAAACTTTTTGTGGAGTGTGCTTTAAAAACTATTTCTGTTGAAAAGTTCTTAAGGCTATCGAACATAGTGGTTAACACGTATATTGATGACCTTGTCAAACTTAGAAATATTCGCAATATTTTTAAGTTTGACGATAAGATAAAGAGTATTTACACAGCTTGTGGATTGATGCAAATATCTACAACAAAACCAGCTCACTATGGTAGTGAATACACGTTAGAATCACTTGCTGAAGCTATGTTTGATAATGGCTTCAAATTGGAGCATGACTTTACTGAAGAAGCTGAACTCATTGCTACTATTTGTTTTGATGTACCAAGAAAGCAACAAACACGAAGCGTTTTCGCTATTTTAGAAACCGCCAATAAGCAGGGCGCGTAAAATTCACATAACAAACTGTTTAAGAGTGATTCGCAACGCGTGGCATTTTTACTATGCGTTGGTTTTAGTGGTTAAGGCGGTATGCGGCGGCTTCGGTATTGCGTTGCTCACACCTTAACAGGGCGTTAGCTTAGTAAGAGGAAAATTATGACTTTGTTTAAAATGTCATTATTTGAAAACTCGGTTAGTTTTTTCCGAGAGTCATTAGAGCAAGCTATAAAAGCAGAATCCAATGATGAAAAATGGAAGTTCGCCATTCTTATTCAAATTCAAGCGATCGAAACAATTTTAAAAGAACGGTTGAGTTTAGAACATGAAGTTCTCGTTTATACGGATATAGATAAGTGCAGGAATACTGTAAACCTCAAGCAATCCATTGAACGTTTGAAGAAAATAACAGGTGTTATCTTAGTCGATAGCGATCACAAGACAATAGAAACTGCTGCTGAGTTGAGGAACAAAATAGTTCATTTCGATTTTGAATACTCAGTAGAGCAAGTAAAGTCCCAATTTATCCGACTAGTCGGCTTTTACATTGAATTTGCTAAGAAGCAACTCGATGTTCATGTTATTGACTTGCTGAGTGATAATTTGAAAAGTGAGTTATTTAAGTTACGTGACTATGTTGAAGAGTTAGCAATTCGAGCAAATGCACAAATAGAGGTGCAAAAAATACCTGCAAGCGACATATGGACTTGTCCACTATGTAAACACGATGCTTTCGTAGTATTTGATGGGCAGGACAAATGCTATGTATGCGGACATGCTGAAGAGCTTGTTGAGTGTGAACAGTGCGGGAAGTATGAATTCGAGCATGATATCCAAGAATATGACTTTGGAAACCTAAAAGGGTGGGAAAATATCAAGCTGTTTTGTTCTGAGTGCTGGGATAAGCTTGAAACAGAATATCACGAAGAATTTTGGGAACTAAGCTAACAAACTGTTTAAGAGTGATTCGCAACGCGTGGCATTTTTACTATGCGTTGGTTTTAGTGTTTAAGGTGTTATGCGGGAGCTTCAGTATTGCGTTGCTCACACCTTAACAGGGCGTTAGTCGCCAGAAAAAGCTAGCAATCAAAATCATGTTTCTGAGCTTAAAATTTAGCAGCAGTTTGTTTGGAACACAGCTTCATCGTCGATCATTAGAACTTAGTTTTAGCTGTTTTGAGTCCAAAATCTTGCAAGTGTCCTAGCGATTGTTTTGTTCTTTGGTACTGACAGAGCAGGGCAATCGAGAGTTTGTTTTTGGTTGCAACTCCGCTCGGTGAGTTTGTTGGTACAAAAGCCGATTTACTCGCTGAAATGACGTTTTCTCTGGTTTGGTAAGCTCCACGTGGTTTCAGTGACTTTGTTGAAAGTCCGTACTGTTAGATTGGTTTTCCAAAGGCGTTTTTTGGTGTTGTCAGTCCGTTTTCTGCGGCGCTGTTTTTTCTAAGTGGTTTCATTGAGTAGCCGCTTTTAGACTACGCCTGACTTAAGTGCATCAAAACACATAAAGTTTGTTGTTTGCAAAGTTTAGTTCTGCTTAAAATTGTCGCTCGGTGCCTCGCGACTAACAAACTGTTCAAGAGGGATTCGCAACGCGTGGCATTTTTACTATGCGTTGGTTTTAGTGTTTAAGGTGGTATGCGGCGGCTTTGGTATTGCGTTGCTCACCCCTTAACAGGGCGTTATGCAATTTTAAGTCGGAGGTTAGTATGTCTTTATTGCAACAAATTCAAGAATCTGTGATTCAAGAAGGCTCAGATTTAGGTTCGATCTTATTAAAGCTTCGTTTGCTTGCAGCTCGACTGGGCAGTGACATCTTAGAAGAATGGGTCAAATATGAGTCAGAAGGTTACCCTGTAGGCTCGGAAGTTCCATCTTATAGAGTTGCCGGAGTGACATATCGCGGTACTTTTTTAGGGTCATTTGGTGCAAGCATTACTAATGCTCAAATACCGCCTTACATAATTGAGCAGCATGCTGGGGACCATTGGACTAAATATGAAGTGAGAGAAAGTATTGCAGCTGTCAACGATATGGTTAGGAGGTCAAGTGATGGTGGCTCGTTCGGTATCGACGCATCCAACTTGATCTTGCTTCTACAAGGAAAGGTCTACGAAGGTTACGCTTGTAACGATATTTCCGCCACGATTTCACCAACAGCGTTCTATGAAATTCAGCAAACAGTAAGAAGTCGAATTCTGGAACTAACTTTGGAGCTCGAGAAATCAGTACCCGAAGCTATGGAAATTACGTTTGGGAAGTCAGTGAACAGTGATGAAGAGAGAGAGCAGGTTCAGCAAATTTCACAGCAAATAATTTATGGTAATGTTGCTACAGCGGTAACTGGTGGCGTTGGCTCTAGTATTACAATTGAGGTAAATGAAAAAGACAATTCATCTTTAATTGAAAGTCTTGTGCGCAATGGAATCCCCGTATCTGATGCCTCGGAACTCGCACAAATTATGGAAGCTGAGTTACCAGCCAGCTCGGAAGAGCCTTTTGGTGATAAAGCAAAGAGCTGGATAACCACCAATCTTGCAAAGGCAGCTGAAGGTACTTGGGGTGTGGGTATATCAGTAGCTACAAAAGTGCTTACAGAAGCTGCAATGAAATACTACGGTCTCAAATGAAAATTGCATAACAAACTGTTTAAGAGTGATTCGCAACGCGTGGCATTTTTACTATGCGTTGCGTTTAGTGTTTACGGTGGTATGCGGCGGCTTCTGTATTGCGTTGCTCACACCTTAACAGGGCGTTATGTGATAAGGAGAGAGTTTGAGCTCAGATAAAGCTATTAAGTTAGTTGTTGAAACAGTATCTAAAGTTGAGAGTGATTGGGTTGCCACGCTATCTGCTTTGCTCGTACCTGTTTTGACGGTAGTTGGTATCTATGTTGCTTATCAACAGTATGTGATTAACCGGCAAAGATTAAATTATGAAACTTATGAGAGAAGGTTAGCTGTTTACAAGGCTGTTCAACTGCACCTCTCAAAGGTTGCGCAAATGGGAACAACTACTTATCAAGATACTTTAAAGTTCAACGCGGAAGCCTCCGAGGCTGACTTTTTATTTGGTTCTGAGATCTCAGAACTGATTGCTAGTATATACAAGCAGTCAATATCGATGGCATCTTACCATGAGAGATTATATCCAAGTGATGGGAGTCAAGGTCTTCCGGTTGGTGATGAAAGGAGTGATGTAGCAGAAAAAGAGTCAGTGTTACTTCAGTGGCATATGGATACTTTAGCTAGCCTCAAGTCCACCTTTCACCCACATATGAAAATCACATAACAAACTGTTTAAGAGTGATTCGCAACGCGTGGCATTTTTACTATGCGTTGCGGTTGGTGTTTAAGGTGGTATGCGGAGGCATCGGCATTGCGTTGCTCACACCTTAACAGGGCGTTATGTGCCATCAGAGATTTTAAACTTAAGGGACAAAAATGATTCAGAGGTATGGCTTTATTGTGAAAGCAGGTGGCTACGATTCTCGTAGTGACTCTACAATTCTAGACACGCTTGGATTTTCGACTCAAGTAGTCGGCGTTGGTAGTGATGAGCAAGCTATTCTTGTCGCCAAAAGAATGATTGATAGCGGAATCCAAGTAATTGAACTCTGTGGTGGATTTGGCTCTGAAAGTGCTCAGCATATAATTAGCAGCTTGGACAGTAACGTGCCAGTTGGCTATGTTACTTTTTCTGATGAAGAGAGTGCGAAGTTGGAGCAGATGTTAGCCTCTAGCTCTGGCACATAACAAAGCGTTTAAGACAGATTCGCAACGCTTGGCGATTTTGGTACTAACGTTGGTTTTGTGTTTAAGGTGGTATGGTTAGGTTTCGTGGTTGCGTTGCTCACTACTTAACGCGGCGTTATGTTTACTTGTATTTCAAAGGCTTAAATCTCTTAGGCTTTAGTTCTTTGTCCCTTTGGCAATTCGTCCCTAGTAGACTCAGCAAATCCGCATTGTCGGTCTAAGTTCTTGAATCTCTCAGCCCGTAAAACATGCCAATGTTCGTGGGTTGCTTCATTGTCAGGTCGTGGCGGTAGGCTTCTTGTTTAACTGGCTTAAAGTAGCTTTCAGGTTCTTTGCCAAGTAGCATTTCGGCTTGGCAGTTGCCTCGGCAATTTGCCATTGTCTTGCGCTTTGGTTGGAAAGAAAGGGCGCTTGTTGTTACTCGGTCGGGTTGCCTCATTGGGCAGGGAGAGGAATTACTTGTTTCAGGTTGGTCGCCTTTGGCGGTCAAGTTGGTTTAAACCTTGTGGTTTGGTTCAGAAAATTGGTCTGAAACAGCAGTTCTTTCTCAATTAAGTCAGTAACTTGTGGTAAAACATAACAATCAATTTAAGAGGGATTCACAACGCTTGGCATTTTTGCTTCTACTTCAAATTCAGTGTTTATGGCACAATACTTTAGGTTTGGGTGTAGGCGTTGTTCACCCCTTAATTGGGCGTTATTTCCGCAACGGATCTCTCAGGCTGAATGTGTATGCTTGTAGCGTAGGTGTGAAAATGGCGGGGTAATAGGGTGTAAAAGCGGCGAAAATGGCGAATATTAGTCATTTCCATGCTAGCCTTAAAACGCTTTAAGC
>NZ_JBQEQR010000031.1:0-3137 GCF_052037695.1 Vibrio sp. WZ-1
CTCACCACTGAGTAACGAATATAACAAACTGTTTAAGAGTGATTCGCAACGCGTGGCATTTTTGCTATGCGTTGCGTTTTGTGTTTTTGGTGGTATGCAGGGGCATCGGTATTGCGTTGCTCACACCTTAACAGGGCGTTAGGCAACCGGTACTAATTAAATATCGAGGAAGAGATGAGTAATAGTAGTAAACCAGAATATATTATTGATTTAACCGAAGGTGTTGGTACAGCACTGGAAGCCTTGGCGTGGTTATCAGTAGTGCCGAGCGGTACCGGTTATCACGAATCTCAGCGGCTTCGAAAACCTCTAGGAATTTACAATACGTCGTTACAACGTATCTTCTCTAAGTTAGATAAATGTTGCATTAAGCTACAAGCGTATTATTCGCATGCTAATACCATTAATGGACTTGCTACGGCATCAGACCTTCAAGCGGAACTCTTGGATTACATAGAATTATCGTTGTACTCTGCAGCAGAGCACGTAGACGATATTGAAAGCATTGCATCTGGTTTCTTTTCTAGCACAAAAGAGTGCAAGAAATCACCTCATGTTAAAAAACTAAATGCTGAAATTAAAGTATTGAAGAGGTTCATAGCATCCGCTGTTAATGGAATTAAGCATCAGCAATCAAGGATTAGGTTCTATTCTGTTGATATTAGGCATGAGCATCGAGTGTTTTGTTTACACGGATATTTCATTGAGGGTGTAACCAATGGTGTAGTCGGTCCATGTAGTATTCTACATGGACAAAATAATAAAATTTTTTCCATAACTAGCCTCATATGGGAAATAATTTGTTTCGTTCTCAATAGCTCACGAAGCCTTGCAAAATATTTATCAGCAATTCTTGACGTACCCGGGTCAAACGATGTGCAAAAGTTTCCGTTGTTAAATAAAATTGTAAAATCTGCAGTTAAGTTGCCCTTATATACCTTCGATGACCAACACCCTTTTGTAGAGACTCGTTTGATTATACGAACAGAGAAACCGGAGGAATTGCATTCTAATTTCTATGGCTCGCTTGAATGCAAGTGGTCTAATTCTAGTGACCTCGAGATGTTGCAAGATCAATTGGGCTATGTTGGCGATGGTGTGACTAAGACATACGATATAGCTGTGCCCCAAAATTTAGGGCTAACACATTGGACATAGCTGCCTAACAAACTGTTTAAGAGTGATTCGCAACGCGTGGCATTTTTACTATGCGTTGATTTTAGTGATTAAGGTGGTTTGCGGCAGCTTTTGTATTGCGTTGCTCACACCTTAACAGGGCGTTAGGCATCAAGCAGGAGTAAAAGTTGAACAGAGCAGCAGTTAGTCACAGTATTAGTGATTTCTTCAATAGGCTAGCATGTGCACTGGTGGCTGATTACCAGCTGCTTGAGCAAGTGTGTATAGATCTAGACGAATATATAGAGAACCTAGAAGAATCATTTGATTCATTAGATTCCTATACTTTGAATGAGCTTTGTAAAATATCTTCGTACCGTTTCCATAATAGGGATTTTATTATTGAAAAAGTAGAACTTTCTGGGCTGTTTGTCAGAATTGAAAATACTATTATGTCTCACGCAAGGTTTCTGGAAGAGCACGGGATGACGCCAGAATATCTAATTAAGTGGAGACTGGATGCATTGCATTGAGTTGGTAAATGCCTAACAAGGCGTTTAAGAGCGATTCCGCAACGCGTGCCAGTTTCGCTTCGCTCAAGTATGGCACACATCACGTCACGCCTTAACGCGGCGTTATGTTGCAATCGAATCTAGCACGTATTACCGTAGCTGAAAGTAACGATAAATCAGGATGTTGCGCTTATGTACCAGTTACGATGCACAAAGAAAGTTCAAGATGCGTTAGGCTTGAAACCAGCAGATTTAATTGAAGTTCAAGATGAAAACTTCACCATAGGTAATTGGTATGTAAACCTTTTTACGGCTGACCGTAGAAAGTGTCTAGTTTTCATGGAAGAACAAACCTTAATGTCGTTCATATTGGTTGGCTATCGAAAGGAGCATGCAAAAGACATAGGTAAAATCTTTAAAAATGGTGTCTTGCAACTACTTGAACTTGAGGGCTTTCCTTCTGAAATTATCGAAGCTTATGAGAAAGCACCGGAAAATGTTCTCTTTACCAAAACAGCGAGTAAAAAGCTGTTGGGTAATATGAAAGATGTTTTAAGTGGCTACGAGCACTTTATCTACATGGACGGTGGGTTAAAGCACTGTGACTTCACTGATGCAATGTTACGCATCAATCGCACACCACAAAGAACTTTGAAGTGGAAATTTCCGATAGAGTCTCTACATCAGCTCTTCGGAACAGCAACATAACAAACAATTTAAGAGTGATTCAGCACGCTTGGCATTTTTGGTTTGGGTTGAGTTCAGTGATTACGGTGGTCAAATTGAGTGGTGTGGTCGCGTGCTTCACACCTTAATTGGGCGTTATGTGCTTTGGTGTTGATGACGTATAGATGTGCATGAAAGTCATTTTAAATTAGTAAAAGGAATTACTATGTCCAAAAAGGAATCGGATAAAAGTACTGCAATAAAGTTGGGTTTGTTCATGGCTGGCTCGGTATTTGGTGCAGCCTTGTATATCTTTTTTGCGTTTCCAACATCTTGATTGTTCGGGTTACTAAATTTCGTTGCTTGGATAGTTTACGGTTAGGCTCAGGCTACATGTAGGGATAGAATGTTAGTTGCCATCGTATACATCATTGTCACACTTCTTATAGTTAAAGTGCTTTTAAAGAAGCAAGTATCCAAAAGTGTACTTTTTTATTTAGCTCTTGAACTCTATTTTGGTGCAGTTGCGGTAGCCTCTTATATCGATTAGCTGTTCTGAGAGCAAAGGTGTTCAATTTAAGCTCGCACATAACAAATTGTTTAAGAGTGATTCGGCACGCGTGGCATTTTTACCATGCGTCAGGTTTTGTGGTTAAGGTGGTATGCGGAAGCTTTGGTATTGCGTGCCTCACACCTTAACAAGGCGTTATGAGTAAGGAGAGTTTGTGACACAATTTACTAAAGTTAATCCAGATGTTGAGCCTGCTTCAGACAAGCTATATCGGTTAGCTGAGGCTGCTGTGAGTATTGTTCCTACAGGGCAGACAGTACTCCATTCATTAA
>NZ_JBQEQR010000052.1:0-92110 GCF_052037695.1 Vibrio sp. WZ-1
CAAGCAAATCTCACCCTAAAGGGCCGCACTAAAGTGCGTTTGAATTTGCGAGCAAATTGATAAAGAATTTGCTTGGCGACCATAGCGATTTGGACCCACCTGATTTCCATTCCGAACTCAGAAGTGAAACGAATTAGCGCCGATGGTAGTGTGGGGCTTCCCCATGTGAGAGTAGGACATCGCCAGGCTGTAAATTTAGTTTTTACCTTTTTAAAGGTGAAGACAATAGTTAAAAAAGCCCGTTTGTAAAAACGGGCTTTTTTAGTCCTAAAGGGACATCTTGATGCTGATATAGCTCAGGTGGTAGAGCGCATCCTTGGTAAGGATGAGGTCCCCAGTTCGAGTCTGGGTATCAGCACCATTTATAATCAGAATTTTACTTGGCGACCATAGCGCTTTGGACCCACCTGAATTCCATTCCGAACTCAGAAGTGAAACGAAGTAGCGTCGATGGTAGTGTGGGGCTTCCCCATGTGAGAGTAGAACATCGCCAGGTTCTTATTTAGACTTCAAAGTCTGACCAATGCGGAGCGGTAGTTCAGTTGGTTAGAATACCGGCCTGTCACGCCGGGGGTCGCGGGTTCGAGTCCCGTCCGCTCCGCCACTTATTCAGACAAAGCCCTAGCAGAAATGCTAGGGCTTTTTCGTATTTGCTATATTATTTCGGTCTATGACTAATTAGTCCCGCTCGTGTGCGAGTCCAATTAAGCGCAGCCTGACCGCTAGCCGCTTATTCAGGCAAAGCCCTAAGCTGTACCTCGCAGCTATTCCTCCACACGTAAAGCTTCTCATCAATTGGGTAGACTTAGGTAGTAAATCTAGCCGCCTCCTTCACTTCATCAACTTAGCTATAAATCGCTACCTTTGACAGGTGATTTAAGATGTTTTTGATTACTTGTAATAACAGTAGATACTCTTGGACTAATCCTGCTGATTCTAATTAACCGCTGCTGCACGTTTTTGGCTCGACTTGATATTTTCTACTTGTTTAAAGCTCACATGTAATAAATCGAATTAGGCATAGATTTTCCTCATGTAGATACAAAAAAGGCAGCCTATTGGCTGCCATAAAATATGATGGGACAAGTGTCACTCTTGAGAGGTTACAGAATCTTTCGTTTTATTCGATTCTTCTTCAAGTAATCGCTCAGCCGCTTTTGCCTTTTCTATCATAGGTGTGATTGTCGAACCTTGGACGAGTATAGAGAATACAACAACCGAGTAGGTCATAACTAAGATGATCTCTTTTACATCAATTAGCTTGTCCGGAATCACCCAAAAACCAGATGGTATAGACAATGCCATTGCAAGTGCCAGCCCACCTCTTAAGCCTCCCCAAGTAAGAATCTTGATAGACCAAGGGTTATATTTTCGGTATCGCTTAAATCCGATATAGGAGATAAATACACTTAAGTATCGAGCTGTAAGTACTAACGGTACGGATATCGCCATCATGATCCAGTCTTCTTTATGGAACTCGAACAGCAGCATCGACATACCTATTAGTAGGAATAACACACCATTTAAGAATTCATCGACAAGCTCCCAGAAGTGGTCTAGATGATCTTCACTTTCTTTAGAGAAACCAATAAAGCGAGTCCAGTTACCAATCATGATGCCCGATACAACCATCGCAAGTGGACCTGATACATGTAGGTACTCTGCAAAAGCGTATCCAGCAGTTGGGATACCAATGGTCAACAGTAGCTCCATTGAATGATCATCAGTTGCACTGATCAAGTAGTGGAATAGTAGGCCTAGCGCAAAGCCGTAGACGATCCCTCCAATTGCTTCTTGGATAAATAGAAGAGTTACACTTCCTACTGTAGGAGCTTCCGTTCCAAAAGCAATAGTAAATAGAGTTACAAAGATGACGAGACCAAAGCCATCGTTGAATAGTGACTCCCCTTCTATCTGAGTCGAAATTCGTCTTGGAGCATCAAGTTTTTTAACAATCGCGAGCACGGCGATTGGGTCAGTAGGCGAGATAAGAGCGCCAAACAATAAACAATAAATCAGATCAAATTGGATACCGATCAGGCTGCAAAAGCCATAGAGAACAAAACCTATGAAAAAAGTCGAGAAGAGCGTTGCGCCCAAGGCAAGAACCGTAATCTCCCATTTTTGATCTTTGAGATTTGGGAGTTTAATCCCTAATCCTCCCGCAAAGAGGAGGAAACCCAATATCCCCTTGAGTAGAAAGTCTTCGAAGTTGATTTTCGTAACAGTCTCAGTAGCTATCTCTGTCAAATGAAACCAGTTATTTTGACCTGCTATCAGAATAAGGAGAGAAAGTACCATTGAACCGGCGGTAATTGCGATGGTAGTTTGCATCTTTCCTATCTTGCTGTTTACAAAGGCAATAATCATTGCTGCCGCAGATAAGAAGCATAAGGTATGGTAGACCGACATAGAGCTCTCTATTTGTAACAAATTATGAATGGAATTTTCGGACGATGTTGACCAAATAGCAAACATTTTTTCGTGATATTACGGTAAGAAAGAATGGAGACAAAATAATCAGCAATTCTCATTTTAGACGTCTAGACTCCTTTAATTTGTATGATAGGATGGAGAGATAACTAAAGGAATGAGGCTGTACTGTGGGAAGTAATGTAAGACAACAGATTGAAGCTCAATTAAAGCAACGTATCTTGCTTATTGATGGTGGCATGGGCACCATGATTCAGGGATACAAACTTGAAGAGCAAGACTATCGAGGAGAGCGCTTTGCTGATTGGCATAGCGATCTAAAAGGCAACAACGATTTGTTGGTGCTCACTCAGCCTCAATTGATTAAGGAAATTCACAGCGCTTACTTAGAAGCTGGCGCAGATATTCTTGAGACCAATACCTTTAACGCGACGACTATTGCGATGGCTGACTATGAAATGGAAAGCCTGAGTGAGGAAATCAACTATGCAGCTGCAAAGCTTGCTCGTGAAGCCGCTGATGAGTGGACGGCAAAAACGCCAGATCGTCCGCGTTACGTTGCGGGTGTGCTTGGTCCGACAAACCGTACTTGTTCTATCTCCCCTGATGTAAATGACCCTGGCTATCGTAATGTCAGTTTTGATGAACTTGTTGAGGCTTATTCTGAGTCCACTCGTGCACTGATCAAGGGTGGTTCTGATCTTATTCTGATCGAGACCATCTTCGATACGCTTAATGCCAAAGCTTGTGCCTTTGCGGTTGATAGCGTTTTCGAAGAATTAGGCATCGAATTACCAGTTATGATCTCTGGTACCATTACCGATGCTTCTGGTCGTACGCTTTCTGGTCAAACAACAGAAGCCTTTTATAACTCTCTTCGTCATGTAAATCCAATTTCATTTGGCTTGAACTGTGCGCTTGGCCCTGATGAGCTGCGTCCGTACGTAGAAGAGCTTTCTCGTATTTCTGAATCTTTTGTTTCTACTCACCCAAATGCTGGTCTGCCGAATGCCTTTGGCGAGTATGACCTTTCGCCGGAAGATATGGCAGAACATGTTAAAGAGTGGGCTGAGAGCGGTTTCCTAAACCTAATTGGTGGCTGTTGTGGTACGACGCCAGAGCACATCCGTCATATGGCAATGGCAGTTGAAGGTGTTAAACCTCGTGATTTGCCTGAGCTTACGGTAGCTTGTCGTTTGTCTGGTCTTGAACCTCTTACGATTGAAAAAGAGACACTGTTTATCAATGTGGGTGAACGTACTAACGTTACTGGTTCTGCTCGATTTAAACGTCTGATCAAAGAAGAACTCTATGATGAAGCGCTAGAGGTCGCCCGACAACAAGTTGAGAACGGCGCTCAGATCATCGACATCAACATGGATGAAGGCATGTTGGATGCAGAAGCCTGTATGGTTCGATTCCTAAACCTATGCGCATCTGAGCCTGAGATCTCCAAAGTTCCAATCATGGTCGACTCTTCTAAATGGGAGGTCATCGAGGCGGGTCTGAAGTGTATTCAGGGCAAGGGCATCGTGAACTCCATCTCTTTGAAAGAAGGCAAAGAGAAGTTTGTTGAGCAAGCAAAACTGATTCGTCGATATGGTGCTGCAGTTATCGTTATGGCGTTTGACGAAGTTGGTCAGGCAGAAACACGTGAGCGTAAGTTAGAAATCTGTACTAATGCTTATCGTATTTTGGTTGATGAAGTCGGTTTCCCTCCAGAAGATATCATCTTTGACCCGAACATCTTTGCTGTTGCGACGGGTATCGAAGAGCACAACAATTATGCCGTGGATTTTATCGAAGCGGTTGCCGACATTAAGCGCGACTTGCCTCACGCGATGATCTCTGGTGGTGTGTCTAACGTTTCCTTCTCATTCCGCGGTAATAACTACGTTCGTGAAGCGATTCACGCGGTGTTTCTATACCACTGTTTTAAAAATGGTATGGACATGGGCATCGTTAATGCGGGTCAGTTGGAAATTTACGATAACGTTCCTGATAAGCTGCGTGAGGCGGTAGAAGATGTGGTTCTTAACCGTCGTGATGATTCGACCGAGAGGCTACTTGATATTGCAGCAGAATACGCAGGTAAAGGCGTTGGTAAAGAAGATGCTTCTGCACTTGAGTGGCGTACCTGGGCGGTAGAAAAACGTCTAGAGCATGCGCTTGTTAAAGGCATTACTGAGTTCATTGTCGAAGATACTGAAGAAGCTCGCCTTAATGCCTCTAAGCCACTTGAAGTCATTGAAGGTCCATTGATGGACGGCATGAACGTGGTGGGTGACTTATTTGGTGAAGGTAAGATGTTCCTTCCTCAGGTAGTGAAATCAGCGCGTGTTATGAAGCAGGCAGTAGCTCACCTTGAACCGTTCATCAACAAAGAGAAGCAAGCGGGGTCTTCCAACGGTAAGATTTTGTTGGCTACGGTAAAAGGCGATGTTCACGATATCGGTAAGAACATTGTTGGTGTAGTACTGCAATGTAATAACTACGAGATCATCGATCTTGGCGTAATGGTGCCATGTGAGAAGATCTTGAAGGTAGCGAAAGAAGAAAACGTCGACATCATTGGCCTGTCTGGTTTGATCACCCCGTCTCTCGATGAAATGGTGCATGTGGCGAAAGAAATGGAGCGACTTGATTTCGACCTTCCACTTCTGATTGGTGGTGCGACAACATCAAAAGCGCATACGGCAGTTAAGATTGAGCAGAACTACAAGAACCCTGTAGTGTATGTGAACAATGCTTCGCGAGCGGTTGGTGTATGTACTTCATTGTTGTCTGATGAACTTCGTCCTGCATTTGTAGAAAAGTTGGATGAAGATTACGTTCGCGTTCGTGATCAGCACAATCGTAAAAAGCCACGTACTAAACCTGTCACTTTAGAAGCAGCACGAGCGAACAAAGTCGCGATTGATTGGGATAAGTACACACCTCCTGCTCCTGCGAAGCCGGGTATCCATATTTTTGATGACTTTGAAGTGTCTACTTTGCGTAAGTACATCGACTGGACGCCTTTCTTTATGACTTGGTCGTTAGTCGGCAAGTATCCAACAATCTTTGACCATGAAGAAGTGGGTGAAGAGGCTCAACGCCTGTACAAAGATGCTAACGAACTACTAGATCGTGTTGAGCATGAAGGGTTACTCAAAGCACGCGGTATGTGTGGTCTGTTCCCTGCCGCGAGTGTCGGTGATGATATTGAAGTTTACACTGACGAATCGCGTACAGAAGTGGCAAAAGTACTGCATAACTTGCGTCAGCAAACAGAGAAACCAAAAGGCTTCAACTACTGCTTGTCTGATTATGTTGCACCAAAAGAGTCTGGTAAGCACGATTGGGTTGGTGCTTTTGCAGTAACTGGCGGTATTGGTGAACGTGAACTTGCTGATGAGTACAAAGCGCAAGGTGATGATTACAATGCCATCATGATTCAAGCAGTAGCGGATCGTCTGGCGGAAGCATTCGCCGAGTATTTACATGAGCGTGTGCGTAAAGAGATTTGGGGTTACGCTGCTGATGAAGAGTTGTCGAATGAAGAATTGATTCGTGAGAAATACCAAGGCATTCGACCAGCTCCGGGTTACCCAGCATGTCCAGAGCATACTGAAAAAGGGCCGCTTTGGGAGCTAATGAATGTTGAAGAAAACATTGGCATGTCACTAACATCGAGCTATGCGATGTATCCAGGAGCGTCCGTATCGGGTTGGTACTTCTCACATCCAGATTCTCGTTACTTTGCGATCGCACAGATCCAAGAGGATCAGCTGCAAAGTTATGCTGATCGTAAAGGTTGGGATCGGATCGAAGCGGAGAAGTGGTTGGGTCCAAACATTAACGGCTAACTAGACCATTTAGAAACTAAAAGGGCTGCCATGTGCAGCCCTTGTTTATTGGTGAATTAAAGCATTTTTATTGCTCAAATAATTCAGTATGCAGTTTTTGGATCGCTTGGCGAGATACGGACTCGTGGACAAGGAAACACAGGTTATGAGGGCTTGCTCCGTAACAGATCATACGTAGGTTGAAGTCTTCTAGCGTGCCAAATACTTGCTTCGCATAGCCTTTGCTTTCACTCATGTTGTTACCAATCAGAGCGACGAGGCATAGGTCGTGTTCCACTTCTACTTTACACAGTTCTTCAAGCTCTTCACGTGCCGCTTGTGGCAATTGAGGAGCACCGCCAGACGTGTCTGTTTGATCGAGAGTGAGTGACACACTGATTTCAGATGTGGTGATTAGATCAACAGAGATTTTGTGCTTCGCTAGGATCTCAAATACTTTAGCTAAGAAGCCGTACGCGTGGAACATGTTAGCACTGCGTAGAGTTACCATAGTTTGGTTACAGCGCAGGGCAAGTGCTCGGAATAAAGGTGAACTTTCTACTTGGTGGCGGATCCATGTGCCGCCTTTTTCCGGCTCTTTAGACGACCCAACGAAAACAGGGATATCGTGACGAAGTGCCGGAACTAGTGTTGAAGGGTGCAGGATCTTTGCCCCGAAGTTTGCCATCTCTGATGCTTCGCTAAAGCTGATCTCTGGAATCGGTGCTGCTTTTGAGGCGATACGTGGGTCTGTGGTGTAAATGCCCGGAACGTCGGTCCAAATCTCTAGACCTGCTGCTTTCACACCTTCTGCAATCAATGCTGCACTGTAGTCACTGCCGCCACGACCAAGAGTAGTGGTGTTACCTTCTTCATCTGAGCCAATAAAGCCTTGAGTGATAACCACGTATTCTTGGCAAAGTGGAACCAACTTTTCTTGGGCGAGTTGCGAAATTGTCGCGATACTTGGTTCAGCTCGACCAAAGTTTCCATCGGTTTTTAATACGTCGCGAATATCAAAACGAGTCGCGTTTACGCCACGCTCACGCATTAATTGTGTAAGGATGTGAGTCGACATTAATTCGCCACAAGCGACCAAATGGTCGGTTAGTTTGGTGCTAGCTTGGATAGAGGCTGCTTCCGCTAAGCTAGTGACAGTATCTAGAATGGCATAAACTTCTGTCGCGGCTTCGGTTGCATTATCGAGTTGGGACAGAATGGATTCATGAATATCTGCTAATTTCTGCAGTACTTCCGCACGATGTTCTTGGTCTTGGACACCGTTTGCCAGTTCAACCAAAAGGTTGGTGACACCTGAGCAAGCGCTGCTGACGACAAGACGAGTATTTGGGTTGTTTTCTATGATGGTGGAGCAACGGCTCATTGCCTCAAAGTTGGCAACACTGGTTCCACCGAATTTCGCTACGTTAAATGCGCTCACTGCGTTCTCCCACGACTTCCTAAAAAAATAACAACAATTAATAATTGGTTGCCCAACACATCCAATGTTTGGTGAGGAAAGGAACAGAGCAAATAGAGAGGTAGTTAGAATGTAATTTAAAATTTACCCTCAGAAGCTCTTCATCAAACGGCGCTGATGACAGTTGATGGGACTCAACCCAAGTCAACCGACAAGTCAAATCCTGCAACTTTGACTTACCTCGGCACTACTCCCCCTGAGTGATTGGTATTGGAATTGCGGCTCCACAAATCACCTGCCTGGGCAGTGCTCCTCTTCTGCATAAAGCTTAAACATTGAACGGTTTTGCTGTCACATTGTCAACCAATATCTCAACCATTATGAAAGTTTTTATTAACGAATTTGTGACAGTGGTTTGACCTCTATACTTAGGGCTAATTGCCGATAGAGGAAAAATCTATTAGGGTGAAAAGTTCGATACCTGAGCCAACCTTTTGAATAGATCTTTTATAACGCTCAGAATGAATGACTGCAATCAAGGAGCTGACATGCCGATCCAAAGCTTTATTCCCCCACACCGTATTTTGATGGGGCCTGGTCCCTCTGATACTCCACCTCAGGTTTTACAAGCGCTAAGCCGTCCAACAGTTGGTCATCTAGACCCGCTTTTTATTGCAATGATGGATGAGCTAAAACAGTTGCTTAAATATGCTTTCCAAACTGAAAACGAGTTCACCATCGCAGTATCTGCACCAGGTAGTGCGGGTATGGAAACGTGCTTCGTCAATTTGATCGAAAAGGGCGACAAAGTCATTGTCTGCCGTAATGGTGTTTTCGGTGAACGTATGCGTGAAAATGTGGTTCGTGCTGGTGGTGAAGCGCTTATCGTCGATGATGAGTGGGGCACGCCTGTATCGGTCGATAAAGTTGAAGAAGCGTTAAAGCAGAACCCTGATGCTAAGATTCTTGCTTTTGTTCATGCTGAAACATCGACGGGCGCGGTAAGTGATGCTCAAGCCTTGGGTAAACTCGCGAAGCAATATGGTTTGTTATCGATCGTCGATGCCGTGACCTCGCTTGGTGGTGTGCCCCTTAAAGTCGATGAGTGGCAGTTAGATGCTGTGTATTCTGGCAGCCAAAAATGTTTGTCGTGTGTACCTGGCTTATCTCCAGTCACACTTTCTCCTGCAGCCATTGAGAAGATTCAATCTAGGACGACACCGGTTCAAAGCTGGTTCTTGGATCAAAGTCTAGTGTTAGGTTATTGGAGTGGACAAGGTAAGCGCAGCTACCACCACACAGCGCCGGTGAACAGTTTGTATGCCCTGCATGAAGCTCTACTTATCCTTAAGAATGAAGGTTTAGAAAATGCGTGGGCGCGTCACCAGTTAATGCATGAGAAGCTCAAAGCTGGTCTACAAAAACTTGGTTTTGAATTCGTGGTAGAAGAAGAGTATCGACTACCGCAATTGAACGCGATTTATGTCCCTGAAGGAATTGATGAAGCAAAAGTGCGTAATCATTTACTTGAAACTTACAACTTAGAAATCGGTGCCGGTCTTGGTGCTCTGGCTGGCAAAGCATGGCGAATTGGTTTGATGGGTTATGGTGCTCGACCTGAAAACGTGGCTTTGTGTTTGCGAGCTTTAGAAGAGTCGCTAACTGAATAAATCGCCTCGGTATGAGATAAAGAAAAGCGAAGGTTATTCCTTCGCTTTTTTGTGTTTATTGCTTAGTACCAGACGTTGGTGTTGGTGAGGCTGAGATAGCCTGAGAAGGAGGCTGGTAATTGACGCTACTGAAATCAATTTTAGGGAACAAGAACTGCGCTTCTGCACGAATTTGTTCAGATTTACTTGTGTCATCCAACCCTTGATATGCCAGTATCAGATTGTTGTAAAACGCTGGTCGTGGCTTGTCTTTAATGATCTCCAATGACCAATCAATGTAAGGCTGAATTAAGGTTGGATCTTGCTTGTATAAGCCGATGTTTAAGAAGGTGCTGTACACATCCCAATCGAAACGATCTTTCCAGACCACTGGGTTCGTCACCTGATTCAAGATATCCGGATTGGTTGGACGCGTGGTTTCAAACTTGGTTAAGACGTAGTTGGTGTGCAATGCGCTAACCATATAGAAAGTAAACACGGCTGGAATGACGAGGCTACAAACTCGCAATAAACTTTTGGTTACTTTGCTAAACGGAGCTTGGCGGTAACGAGAAACTCGTTGGTCGACCCAATAAAGCAGAATCACAAAGATCAGCCAATGCACCAATGAATGATAGAAGGGGTATTCTAATTGCGAGTGCAGCACGATTGGAATAAACAGTGCCAGCAGTGCTAAGCGAGTACCACGTTTGGCTTGGTAGATGCGATATAGCACTAACGTCATTGCCAAAAAGATACCCAAAATTGGCAACAGTCCACCTTCTACTGCCCAATACAATAGCTCATTGTGCGGATGGTCCATAGACGGTAAACCTGCAGGGTAGTTGTCATTCAGTGCATGTTGGTGTGCAGTGTACAACATGTATTCCGATTCAAACTTACCGTAACCGTACCCAGTAAATGGCTTCTCAATTACCATATCCAATGTTTGTGGGAAGGTATATGCACGTGGTGATTCCATGTTCACCTTTTCGCTGGCTAATCCGTTACCGTCAGGAAAGGCGATTTGCATGATTACAATTGACAAGACTAAGCCCGTAGCCATCGCTATTGCCCAGCGAGTGAATCTCGCTTTAGTAGCAAAGCGGTACATGTATGGTATGACAAGTAAGATGGCGATGATGGAAGCCAACCAGCCCGTTCGTGATGCTAATGCAACAATAAGCGGAAGAGTCAGTACAGGTACAGCATAAAGTAGGTAAATATCGCTTAGTTTTCGTGAATATTTATAAGGTTGTCGAACAATCAGGTAACTTGCGATAACTAAGCCAGTAGCAAGAAAGCTCGCCATGACATTGGGTTGTTGGAAAATACCATAAGGTCGGTTAGCTATCGTGTCGTATCCGAATATATTTCCCGGCTTAAGGTAAAGATATTGGACTAAGCCGAAAATCGCCTCTATAACAACGGCGAGAACAATAAGCCACAACAAACGTTGGCGGTGCTTGTTACTAAAATGGAACTGCTGCAGTAGCACAAAGAACAGCATGCCGCACCAAAGACCAATCAGTTTATTGGCTGCAAGCGCACTATCTGCACTCGGATAGAGGATTGGCAGCGTCATGATGATACAGCTAATCAATAGACCAATCGTTAATTTGGAATACCGCAATACACGGTTGGTTGCAAGTTGGTAGCAACCAATGCCAAGTGCAAAGCTGAACGCAATCCAAGTGGTTGCGTTGAAAGACAGCGCAAGACCAGAGCCTCCTGGATTTGGCATAAAGAAGTGCATCGCCAGCAGAAAAAGTCCTGCTAGCGCGATGAGAAACTTGCGATTAAGAGGAACTTGTACTTTACCTGGAGAAAGCTTGGTTCCACTGACGTGTATAGTAGCCATAGTTATTGTGTTGTTTTGAATGAAAAAGACCAGCAATGGCTGGTCTTTGTACTTTACCTGTTTTTTTTACTTCAATATAGGTTTGAGGAAGCGAGCTGTGTGCGAACCTTCGATCTGAGACACATCTTCCGGTGTTCCTTGCGCGATGATATCTCCACCTCCTTGGCCACCTTCCGGTCCTAAGTCGATAATCCAGTCTGCTGTTTTTATCACATCGAGGTTATGTTCAATGACGACAACGGTATTTCCGTGGTTGCGCAGACGATGTAATACAGTCAATAGTTGTTGGATATCGTGGAAATGCAGACCTGTTGTCGGCTCATCCAAAATGTACAAGGTTTTTCCGGTATCACGCTTAGACAGTTCTCTTGCCAGTTTTACGCGCTGAGCTTCACCACCAGAGAGAGTGGTTGCGGCTTGTCCTAAACGAATGTAAGACAAACCAACGTCCATTAACGTTTGCAGTTTACGAGCAATGGCAGGCACTGGGTCGAAGAAGGTACGGGCGTCTTCTACCGTCATCTCCAGCACTTCATCAATAGTTTTGCCTTTGTAACGTACTTCAAGTGTTTCGCGGTTGTAGCGCTTACCTTTACATACATCACAAGGCACGTAGACGTCTGGTAGGAAGTGCATTTCAACTTTGATTACGCCATCACCCTGACATGCCTCACAGCGACCACCACGTACGTTAAAGCTAAAGCGACCTGGTTTGTATCCACGAGAACGAGACTCTTGTGTGCCTGCGAACAGTTCACGAATTGGAGTAAAGATACCCGTATAAGTCGCTGGGTTTGAACGTGGCGTACGACCGATAGGGCTTTGGTTAATATCGATAACTTTATCGAAGTGCTCCAGACCCTTGATTGATTTGTATGGTGAAGGATGCGCTGTCGTTGCACCGTTCAACTGAGTATGAGCAATCTTAAAAAAGGTATCGTTGATCAGGGTTGATTTACCTGAGCCTGATACGCCCGTAATACAGCTAAACAAGCCCACAGGAATCGATAGGTCAACATTCTTTAGGTTGTTGCCGGTCGCTCCAAGTAACTCAACGGTTTTCTTGGGATCGCGTGGTGTACGTTCTTTTGGTACTGCAATCTCTTTCGCACCACTTAGGTACTGACCTGTCAGAGAGTTCGGGTTGGCGATGATATCTTCCATCGTACCTTCCGCAACTACGTTACCACCGTGTACTCCAGCACCAGGGCCGATATCGATCACGTGGTCTGCACAACGAATCGCATCTTCATCGTGCTCAACTACTAATACTGTATTGCCTAGATCTCGCAGGTGGGTCAACGTTTTCAATAGACGTTCGTTGTCACGCTGGTGGAGACCAATCGATGGTTCATCCAGAACGTACATTACCCCTACTAGACCTGCACCAATCTGACTTGCTAAGCGAATACGTTGCGCTTCACCACCCGAGAGGGTTTCAGCACTGCGTGATAAATTTAGGTAGTTCAAACCAACGTTAACTAAGAATTGCAGGCGGTCATTGATTTCTTTCATCACTTTTTCAGCGATTTGGGCACGTTGACCTTCTAGTTTTAAGGAGTGAAAAAACTCCAATGCATCGGCAATACTGAGTTCAACAATCTCTGGCAATGTTGTATCGGCGATAAACACATTACGAGCTTCAAGGCGCAGACGCGTACCGCCACAGCTTGAACAAGATTTAGTAGAGATGTATTTCGCAAGCTCTTCACGTACTGAGTTAGATTCGGTATCGCGGTAACGGCGCTCAAGTGTATTCAGGATCCCTTCGAAAGGATGACGCTTAACGCGAATGTCACCACGATCGTTGATGTATTTGAATTCAACTTCAGTACGCCCAGAACCTTTTAGAATGACGTCTTGGGTTTTCTTCGCTAAGGAATTAAACGGAACATTAAGATCAAAACCATAGTGTTCTGCTAGTGAAGACAACATTTGGAAGTAGTAATAGTTCTTTTGATCCCAACCGCGAATAGCACCTTGTGCCAAGCTAAGTGTTTCATCCTGAATTACTCGGCTAGGATCGAAATACTGCTGTACACCTAAACCATCACAAGTACCACAAGCTCCGGCTGGGTTGTTGAACGAGAATAAACGAGGTTCAAGCTCTTGCATGCTGTAACCACAAAGTGGGCAGGCAAAATTGGCTGAGAAAATCACTTCTTCGCCGTCGCCGTCCATCGGAGCAACAACGGCAATACCACCAGAAAGCTCTAGTGTAGTTTCAAACGATTCAGCTAAGCGTTGCTGTAAATCTGGACGCACTTTAAAGCGATCCACAACCACTTCAATAGTATGTTTTTTGTGTAGTTCAAGTGTCGGTGGATCGGAAAGGTCGCAAGTTTCACCATCGATGCGTGCACGAATAAAGCCTTGAGCAGCTAGGTTCTCTAGTGTCTTAACGTGCTCACCTTTACGATCTTTCACGATTGGTGCGAGGAGCATCATTTTACTGCCTTCTGGTAGCTCTAAAACTTTGTCAACCATTTGACTTATGGTTTGAGCGGCAAGAGGCGTGTGGTGAGTAGGACAACGAGGTTCCCCAACTCGTGCGTAAAGTAGGCGCAAGTAATCATAGACTTCAGTGATGGTACCTACGGTTGAGCGAGGATTATGCGATGTTGATTTTTGCTCAATAGAGATCGCTGGAGATAAACCTTCGATATGGTCAACATCTGGTTTTTCCATAAGAGACAAAAACTGGCGCGCGTAGGCAGATAGAGACTCTACATAACGTCTCTGGCCTTCTGCATATAAGGTGTCGAAAGCGAGAGACGATTTACCAGAACCACTTAAACCGGTGATAACTGTCAGCTTATCGCGGGGGATCGTAAGGTTGATGTCTTTGAGGTTATGGGTGCGGGCACCGCGAACTTCTATTTTATCCATCGTTTTTGCTCTATGTATAACCAAGTCACGCAAGTATTACATAGTGTGAGAAATGTGCAAAGAAATACTGGACAAAAAAACAGTAAAATAAAGCCCGGCATTAAGCCGGGCTTCATAATCAATAGTTTGGGTGTGATTACGCTTCTTTCTTAGTCGCGTGTTTACCTAGCTCAGACTTCTTTTCGTCTTTTAGGTATAGGTTTTCAAAGCAGTAGTTTGTTGCTTCGATGTAGCCTTCTACGCTACCACAGTCGAAACGTTGGCCTTTGAATTTGTATGCCAGTACACAGCCCGCTTTTGCTTGCTTAAGTAGTGCGTCAGTGATTTGGATTTCACCACCTTTACCTGGTTCAGTGTTTTCGATCAGTTCGAAAATATCTGGAGTCAGGATATAACGCCCGATGATTGCTAGATTGCTTGGTGCAGTACCTTGCTCCGGCTTCTCTACCATGTCGTCTACGCGATAGATGTCATCTTTGATCATCTCACCAGAGATAACACCGTACTTGTGCGTTTCTTCTGCAGGAACCTCTTGAACTGCGACGATTGAGCAACGGAACTGTTTAAACAGTGCGACCATTTGAGCTAATACGCCTTCTTCTTCGTTTACACAAAGGTCATCAGCAAGCACAACAGCAAATGGTTCATCACCTACGAGTTCTCGACCAGTCAGGATCGCATGGCCTAGACCTTTCATCTCGCGCTGGCGGATGTAGGTAAAGTTTGCAGAGTCAATGATTTCACGGATATCAACCAACAGTTCTTCTTTGTTGGTGCCGCTGATCTGATGCTCCAGCTCGTAGTTTTTATCGAAGTGGTCCATGATCGAGTGTTTACCACGACCAGTAACGATGCACATACCATTCATACCTGCTTGGATAGCTTCTTCAACGCCATATTCAATCAGTGGTTTATTCACTACTGGCATCATTTCTTTGGGCATAGACTTGGTTGCTGGAAGGAAACGAGTACCGTAACCAGCTGCAGGAAACAGACACTTTTTAATCATTGGGGGTTATATCCTTTCTTATGTGTACTAAGAATCTGAGCGACACTTTAACATGAGAGAGAGAGGATAATCATGATTAAAGTGCGAAAATCTACTTAATGAATCATGACAGAAGATTTTGATCTGCCCATGCTATCGCTTGGACTCGATTTTTGACGGATAGTTTTTTGAAGATTTGATATAGGTGTGATTTTATTGTGAACTCACTGACAAAAAGCTCCTCTGCCATCTGGCAGTTAGAAGCGCCCGCCTGTAAACAGCGTAAAACCTGTAGCTCACGAATGGTAAGATCAACAGTCGCTGGTGTAGTATGAGAGCTAATGACATTACGGTAGTAGTGTAAAAGCTGGCTAGTAACATTTCTAGGTAACCAATTTTGGCCGTTTACAATTTCCTTTAGCCCCTCGGCAATACTCTCAGTACTATCTTCTTTATAGAACAAGCCTTTCAATTGGCCAAATGAGAGTAGTTCATCCGTAGTTAGGCGTTTTGGAACATTAAATATTATTGTTTCAAAGTTCTTCCATACCAATGGAAGGTTCTTAATCGAAAGAATCAGGTCTTTATGTTCCTCAAAGTCAATGAGCAGGATCTTGTTGCGGTGTTTAGGGTTGGCTTCCATAAGGTCATCAGTACCAATGAGAGGAATATCCATATCAGCATATTTCTTAAGTTGTGTTAGCTGAGAGTTGTCATCGTTTTTCAAGCTGATAAGAAAGAGTTTTCTCGCATAAGTAGATTTTCTCATGAGTAGGTTACTCCGGTTAACATGATTGGAATAACGGTGACATCAAATTTATAAATGGACTAGTGGCTTTGAAAAGAATTGCGTTTAGTTTCAAACCCTAAAGAAACGAATGATGTAATGTGATTCACATTTGCTACTCCTCAACCAAGAAAAGAGATTTTAGTTCCAGATTTTTGGTGAATGACTGACAATCTAATTGGGCTTTAATCAAATCAACAAAGCGTGTTATTCTAGTGCGCTTATTTTTTAATACATCCAGAGTGAAACGGAGCACATCATGGCCAGCCGTGGAATTAACAAAGTTATTTTGGTGGGGAATCTTGGTAACGACCCTGAAATTCGTTACATGCCTAACGGTGGTGCGGTAGCAAACATCACGATTGCAACTTCAGAGTCATGGCGTGACAAAGCGACTGGTGAACAGCGTGAAAAAACAGAGTGGCATCGTGTAGCTTTGTTTGGCAAATTGGCTGAAGTAGCGGGTGAGTACCTGCGTAAAGGCTCTCAGGTTTACGTAGAAGGCCAACTTCAAACACGTAAATGGCAAGATCAAAATGGTCAAGACCGCTACACAACAGAAGTTGTTGTTCAAGGGTTTAACGGCGTTATGCAAATGCTTGGCGGTCGTGCTCAAGGTGGCGCTCCTATGGGCGGAGGGCAACAACAGCAGCAACAAGGTGGTTGGGGTCAACCTCAGCAACCTGCTCAGCAGCAATATAACGCGCCTCAACAGCAACAACAGGCTCCGCAGCAACCTCAGCAGCAATACAATGAGCCACCGATGGATTTTGATGACGATATTCCGTTCTAAATAATACGTCTAGTAGAGAGCCGCGAATATCGCGGCTTTTTTTTGCTTGAGAGTCATTGCATCCGGTCGCATTCTGAGCTAGTTAATGCATGCATAAAATGGTGATTTTGCTATAGCGTCTCACAATCAGATTAATCCGATTGTTTAGTTTTTTGTTATCAAGTATAAGTAATTCAATAAGGTATATGGTGAATAGAAAAGGAATTTGGTATTCATGAGGTATACCCCTACTCTAAAGCTAAGCACACGACTGGTGGCATTCGTCACTATGATCGTCATATGCGCAATGTTTATCTTGTTTGTTGGTGGCACCCTCTCTTTCAAACGGCTCGGACAAGAGTATCTCAATCACTATCTAGAAGGGATTGTTGAGGTCGTTGATAAAGAGATGGAAGATCCTGACGCGGCTTATTCTATGCAGCGTTGGATGCCTAAGATGTTGCAGGCAAGTAACATTGTTGAAATGACTTTATCCGCCAATGATGCCGTTGTTTATCGTTTCAAAGATACATCACATCCTGTTGACCCTTCAATCTTGTTTGAGCAGGAGTACCCATTAACCCATAACCAAAACTACGTCATTCATTTTAAAGTGGTTCCGCCTTATCTAGGGTATGGCTACTCCATGCAAGCGTTATGGTCTATCACTCTCGCTGTTGTATTGATCATTTTTTGTTTGCTGCGCGGTGTAGCATGGCTGAAAGAGCAGTTGGCCGGTTCAGAGATGCTCGAAGAGCGTGGTCGTATGATCCTTGCTGGGAGAGTAGAGCAGTATTCTAAAGGTGATGAACGCGAATGGCCGTATACCGCAAGTGAGGCCTTAGATGTATTGATTGAAGAGTTGCAAGATGCTCGTCAAGAAAGAAGTCGATTTGATACCTTCATCCGTACCCAGACCTTCCTTGATAAGTTAACAGGTACCGCTAACCGAGTCCTTTTTGATAGTAAACTTGAATCGGCATTGCTTGAGAGCGGTTCTCGAGGGGCTGTTCTATTGCTGCGTATTCAAGATTGGAAATTGGTTCAAGAAGAGCTAGACAAGCAATCTACCGATGACTTCATTGTTGAAGTAGGGAGCTTAGTTTCTAATTTGGTTCAGCGTTTTCCTGATGTGGTTTTTTCTCGTTACTATGAGGCTGACTTTGCTTTGTTTTTGCCTCATCAATCGGCCAAAGATGTGGCCAATCTTGCATCTCAATGTATTCGTCAACTCGAAAAGTTAGTACCTCCAGCGCCTTTAGACATTGATAACTGGTGCCATATTGGTATCACGATGTATAAGGAAGGTGAGCGTCATAGCCAAATTATCGATGAAGCTGAGACAGCTTTACGTAGCGCTCAATTGCAAAACAGCAATAACTGGAGTCGATTCAAGAAATTAAATCATTATGAGGATGTGCGAGGCAGTGTTCGATGGCGCACTCTTTTTGATACAGCATTAACACCTGAAAGTGTGATACTCTACGCACAATCTACTTTCTCAATAAGTGATTCGTCGCATAAAAAAGTACTTCATGAAGAGGTAACATGTCGTATTCAGGATCCAGAAAATGGGATTGTGAAGGCATCTCGTTTTATTTCGGCTGTTCGACAGGTTGGTTACGAGGCACAAATGGATCGTGCTGTGTTGACCAGGTTTTTGCAGAATTACAAGTATCAAAGTAACAGTGCTACTTACTTTACTATCAATTTAAATGTTTCTCCTTTTGCTCAGCGAGAACACTTTAAGTGGCTGCGAGATGAACTACTACAGTTGTCAACTGAGAGTAGAAAGTGTCTCAATTTTGAGTTTGTTGAAGCGCAGTTTGTAAGACATTTAGATTTTATGCGGCCAGTCGCTAAAATGTTGTCTGGTTTGGGCTGCCGTCTAGTCATAGGCCAAGCAGGGCGTACGATTGTAAGCACGCATTACTTAAAAGAGATGGATGTTCATTATCTTAAGCTACACCGTAGTTTGGTAACAAAAATAGACCAAAGGCATGAAAACCAACTGTTTATTCGTAGCATGCTAGGAGCAGCAGAAAATAGCCGTACGAAGATTATTGCTGTTGGAGTAGAAAACAAACATGAGCTAGATGCTCTAGTTGAGCTGGGCATATATGGAGTGCAAGGACGTTATTTCTCTTCAGAATTTCGTTTATTTCCAATAATTGATGCCAAGAAAGAAGTTCAATCTGATGCTCAGATTAAGCCTGGGCGTAGAAATCGCTGGCGAAAAAATAATAGATAAGAATGAAAAGACTACACGGATTACTCAATCAACTTACTGGTTCTTCTGTTGGCGGAAGAGCTTGCTTTATGGTGATACAGCCTGATGCTGTTTATTTATCAGCGTCAGCAAAAAGTGCTCGCCCTGCCAGATTTGAAATCGCTGATGGAAATTGGGAGAAATCGTGCGAACAGGCTTTAAGTGTTGTTGCGAGTACTTATGACTCACTGACAGTTGTCTTGTCACATAATTACTATCAAATCTATCAGATTGATAAGCCGTCGATGCCTCGCCAAGAATGGCCATCAGCCTTGCCGTTCTTGTTAAAAGAATTGATATCAGAACGAGCGATTGACATTGTTGCTGATGCTGTCGAGTTACCCAACTCGACTAAAGTGCAAACTTATGTACTGCCAAGAAAGACATTGGATAAACTGATTTTACTTTCTGAACGTTACCAATTGTCACTAAACACCATCGTTCCCGAAGATGAAGTTTGGGGGAGAGCATCAGGGGAACTGGGTAATTTTCTATTACTACAGCGTTCATGTAAGGGCCATTTTAGAATCAGTGCCTTTGTTGAACATACGATGATGTTCAATCGCTCTATTAGAAGTGTGACCTCACCTTTGACGGGGGTACCTTCGACTGATTTGCAGATGGATAGTCTGTCGTTAGAGCTTCAACGCTCGATTGACTATTTGTCTTCACAGGTTCGTAATGTGCAGCTTCATCAGCTTAAAGTATGTTGTGATGAAGAGGATGAGAGCGAACTATCGCAGTCTCTAAATTACCGAATTAGTACGAAAGTTTCAGCCCTAATCGCGGAAGCTCACGAGTTATCAGGCCATGTTTTAGCTGACAACGCGTCAGTAGTTTCTGAATGGCGAGTTAACTTATTCCCTAGTTACCTAAAACCTAAAAAGAGACTGCTAACTCTCAAAAATGTGGCGATATCCTGGGGCGTTGCAGCATTGGCGATAATGTTGTCGTATGGCTATGTTAGTTGGCAAAATCAAGGTGTTGATGACCAAATAAACATTGCCAAAAGTAAGGGTGATATTCTTAAGTCAGAACTAGATCGTTACAACGTTCAATTGAGAAAGCTTAAACCGGATGCTAATAAGTTAGCTGCGCGAGCTCGCCTGGAAAAAGAGGTGAAAGCCAAGCGAGACTCACTAACTGCCGTAGGGAAGTATGACGATTCCCAGCGCATTGGTTATTCAGGCATTATGACTTCACTGGCGAAGTTAAGTAATAACAACATCTCGATTTCAGACATTCATATTGCCCAAGAGCATCTTGATATAAAAGGTCTAGCAAGAACTCCTCGTGCAGTACCTGATTGGGTGGGGCAGTTTAAGAATGAGATTAGCTTAGTAGGGCGCACCTTTGATGATGTCGCGATTGGTCGTAACGAAAAAGGGATTGTTACATTTGCGTTGAGTACTCGTAAGGAGGCGCAGCAATGAATGATTTTTGGTCTTCATTAGAAGAACGTTTTGACGAGTTAAGCTCTCGGGAGAAAGGCTTGATTGCTGTTTGTGGATTCGTAACAGTCGTAATGCTGTTGTTTACGATGGTATTGGAGCCGAAGTTAGATAGCGTGAATAACAGTAAAAGGCAACTGAGCTCTCAAAAACAGATTAATCAACAGACTGAAATAGAAACGTTACGTGTTCAAGCTCAATTGAAAAAAGATCCAAATGCTGAGGTTGATCAAGCTATCGCTCAGTTGTTAGCTGAGAGTCAGCACTTATCAATGCAGCTGTCACAAATTATTGAGCACTTGATTACACCTTCTCAAATGGCAGAGCTGCTACAAAGTGTTTTAGAGCAGCAATCGGGTGTGCATTTGATCAGCTTAAACACATTGAAAGCGGAGCCAATTACGTCAGATAAAGAGTCGGCACAATACTCGGGGTACTATGTGCACCCGGTGCGCTTAGAAGTGAGTGGTGACTACTTTTCTATCGCTAATTACTTAAAGAAACTTGAACAACTTCCGGTGAGTTATTATTGGCGCAACTTCACTTACCAAGTAGAGGATTACCCGAAGGCTAACTTGGTGTTGGAAGTATACACTTTGGGCTCTCAAGAGGAGTTTATTGGTGGATAATAAAATAATATTAGCGATGGTTATCGGTGCCATTATTGCGCCTAGCTTTTGTGTCGCTGAGCAAGATCCAACGACCCCTTTAGGTTGGGAACAACCGGTTCAAACTAATTCGACAGTAAAACGGAAATATCGATTGCCAACACTAAACAGCATTGTATGTAAGCCAGAGATGCCATGTATTGCGATTATGAACAATAAAATAGTAGAGCAAGGACATTCTTTAAATGGCTACCGCATTGCCAGTATTAATAGTGAATATGTGACTTTAAAGCGTGGTGACCGAGATTGGAAACTCGAGCTTTTTCGTTTAAATGTAAAACAATAAAAAATCAGAGCCTAAACAGATATGCGTAAATTAGTGATAGCAGTTGTGGTTGCTTCGTTAGCTGGATGCTCTATGGGTCATAGAGACCCTGTAGAAGTAAAGCAAGCTCTCAACAAATCAATAAACGAGTCAAATAGTAAACAGCTTGATGAAATCCCTTCTTCCGTTGAAGCTGATTTGATGCCTGACCTTGAATCGAGTGCTTCTGGCTCTGATGGAATGGTAAAGCGTTTTCGGATTCAAGCGAATGCCGTGGAGGCCAGAAGTTTCTTTGCTTCTCTCGTAAAGGGGACGGAGTATAGCGTTGCTATTCATCCTTCAGTACGAGGTAAGATCACTGTTAACTTAACCGATGTTACGCTTGATGAAGTGCTTAATGTTGTGCAGAACATGTATGGCTATGATGTGGTTAAGTCAGGCAAGGTTTTACAGGTGTATCCAGCAGGTATGCGAACGGTAACGATTCCTGTTGATTACTTACAGTTTAAGCGCTCAGGCCGATCTCTAACTAGCATCGTTACTGGCTCTGTAACTTCTACTGGAACATCAAGCTCTGGCAGTTCTTCTGATGACTCCAGTTCAAGTGATGACAGCAATACGGTGGCAAATGGTGGCACTCGTATCGAAACGTTGACAGAAAGTGACTTCTGGCCTGCATTGCAACAAGCGGTTGCAAGCTTGATTGGTTCTGGAGATGGGCAAAGTGTTGTTGTCACCCCACAGGCTGGTGTAATAACAGTGCGTGCATTTCCAGACAACATCCGAGAAGTCAGAGAGTTCCTTGGTGTTTCTCAACAACGTATGCAGCGTCAAGTTATTCTAGAAGCCAAGATTCTAGAGGTGACTTTGAACGATGGTTATCAGCAAGGTATTAACTGGTCAAACTTATCGGCTTCAATCGGTGGTTCGGGAAGTATTTCGATTGGGCGCCCTTCTCATGATGGTACTTCCCCTGGTGTTGGTGTCCCGATTCCGACTTTACCGGGTTTAGACGCCATAGGCACATTGCTTGGTGGCCAAACCAATATTACGATTTCAGATGGTAGTTTCGAGGCTGTGTTGAGCTTTATGTCTACACAAGGGGATTTGAATGTCCTTTCTAGTCCACGTATTACGGCGGCTAACAACCAGAAATCGGTGATCAAAGTAGGTTCAGATGAATATTTTGTGACGGAGTTATCGAGCAACGCAGGTAATGGTGAAAACTCAAATGCTGTTCCTGAAGTGGAGCTAACGCCTTTCTTCTCTGGTATTTCTTTGGATGTAACACCTCAAATTGACGATAAAGGTAGTGTGTTCCTACACGTTCACCCTGCGGTAATTGAAGTACAGGAAGAGTTGAAAACGCTTAACTTAGGTGGGGATTTTCAGAATGTTCAATTGCCTTTGGCAAAAAGTTCGGTCCGTGAGTCCGACTCTGTGATCCGAGCTAAAAATGGTGATGTTGTTGTTATTGGTGGTTTGATGAAGCAGCAGAAATTAAACCAAACATCAAAAGTACCATTCTTGGGAGATATTCCCGCTTTAGGGCACCTGTTTAGAAACACAACAGATATCACCCAAAAAACGGAGCTGGTTATTCTGTTAAAACCAACCGTTGTTGGCGTTAACTCATGGCAGAAAGAATTAGAGCGTTCGCGTGACTTGCTGCAAGAGTGGTTCCCTGATTCGCAGTAATGCAGTCAACGCTTAAACTAGTGGACTGATAAGCGTATGTATTTATCGCATTTTGGTTTTCGCTTACAACCATTTTCACTAACCCCAAATACAGAGCTGTTTTTGGGGTTAGCTCCTCATTATGAATCCATTCAAACCCTCATCGCAGCGATTCAAATGGGAGAAGGTGTCATTAAAGTGGTTGGTGAGGTGGGAACCGGCAAAACCATGGTTTGTCGAAAGCTGATTGAGCAAATTGAAGATGATGCCGAGCTAATTTACTTGCCTAACCCTGTACTTACTGGCGCTCAATTACAACTAGCGGTGGCGAGAGAGCTTGGTATTCAAAATGCAGATCCGCTAAATGTTGTGGAACTCATTCAAGAACGATTGATCCGTATTCGCTCAGTAGGAAAAAGAACGGTCTTAATTGTTGATGAAGCTCAAGCATTGTCCTATGAAGCATTAGAAACTCTGCGTCTATTTGGCAACTTAGAGACAGAAAAAGACAAACTACTCCAGTTGGTTTTGTTTGGACAACCTGAACTTGAAGAGCGTTTATTAAGTCATGATTTACGGCAGTTCAGACAACGCATCACATTCAATTGTGAATTACGTACTCTCAATCTGGATGAAGGCGTAGCTTATATGGACAATAGACTTAACAAAGCCGGAAATGGGGCGCACATTTTTAGTATTGAGCAGAAAAAAGCGATATGGCGCTCTGCTGCTGGAGTCCCTAGGTTAATCAATCAGATTTGTCATAAATCATTACTCACGGCGTTTAATGACCGCTGTACATTAATTAAAAATCAACACGTTTATTTGGCTATGCACGACACCCTAGATGCCTGCAAGCCCAAGTTTAAAACCCCTATATTTTGGGGATGGAGCCGATCTTGAGTGCAATTAACAAAGCTTTATCTGAACTAGCAGAGAAGGAACATAAACCTGAGCTATCAAGAGCTGAAGTTCCGGTTGTTGCTAAAAGAAAGCCTTGGCTGTGGTTAATCGCGGGTTTTTCTATGAGTTTGGCTATTGGAGGATGGGCAGTCTCTCAAACACCCAAACCAAACAACAGTAATGAAGTGGCATTCGCTGGATCTAATAGTGCAGCTAAAAAGGTGGTCAATGTCGATGCTAGTTCGCCAACAACCAAAACAACGCCTCAATTGCAGCAAGTTGTAGCGACAAAAAACATCGAAGTGGCTCATGTTAATGCTAAGCAATCAGAGCCGATAACCAGTGAAGAAATTCATCTTTCTCAACCTCTTACTTCTACGTCTAAAAAAGTGGTGAAAGAAGATGTTCACGCAATAGTAAAGCCAGCGGTATTGCATAAAGAGTCATTAGAAGTCGAGGATGAACCTAGTTCAATGCATATTGAGCAGGTGGAGTTGAGCCATCAACAACTTGCTAATAAAGCCATGAATCGTGCTGGTAAGGCGATGGACTCAAATGATATGCAGGAAGCCATGACCGCTTACGCAGAGGTGCTGCGTTATGAGCCATCGAATATTGAAGCGAGACAAAAACTAGCGGCACTATATTTTGGTAAAAGTGATACCAGAAAAGCGTACGAGATTCTTCAGGCTGGTATTAAATTGGACAATGATAACCAGCCGCTAAGGCTTGCATTATCTAAGTTGCTAGTGAAAGCAAACCAGCCTGAAGCGGCATTGAGCCCATTAGTTTTTATGCCAGATAACCCAACTCGAGATTATTTGGCAATGCGAGCCGCGCTTGCTCAAAAACAGAAACAAACCGAATTCGCGTTAGAAAGTTATCAGCTTTTAACGCAAAGAGAGCCTGAGAATGCCCGCTGGTGGCTTGGTTTAGCCATTCAGCAAGAGCGTAAAGTTCAAATCAAAGCAGCTGTGCACTCCTACCAGCAAGCATTAGGAAAGGTGGGGGTCTCCAATCAATCTCAAGCATTTATTAGAGATAGACTAAATATCCTGAAGCAGCTGGAGGGAGCAGAATGAAAATCCAATTAAGGAAGCGTCTTGGCGATCTGCTCGTTGAAGAAGGCATTGTCACAGAAGCACAAGTACAGCAAGCTCTCGCCAGCCAGCATGAGACAGGACAAAAGTTAGGTGATGCTCTGATTGCTTTAGGGTTTATTTCCGAAAAGCAAATGCTGAACTTTCTTTCTCAGCAACTGGGTTTACCGCTCATCGATTTAAGCCGTGCGCCTATTGATGCCGATGCGGTGCAACTTTTGCCGGAAGTTCATGCTCGTCGTTTACGTGCCATGGTGGTTGCACAAAACGGTGACACACTACGAGTCGCCATGAGTGATCCTGCGGATCTATTTACTCAAGAATCGTTAATGAACTTGTTAGGTGAGTATGCTCTAGAGTTTATTATTGCTTCTGAGCGACAGCTGGTGGAAAGCTTTGACCGCTATTATCGCCGAACCAAGGAAATCGCCTCTTTTGCCGAGCAGCTTCAAGCCGAACATCAAGACGTTGACGTATTTGATTATGGGATTGAAGAGAGTGAGAGTGAAGAAGTTACGGTTGTTAAGCTGGTTAACTCAATGTTTGAAGATGCCGTGCAGGTAGGTGCATCAGATATCCATATTGAACCAGATGATAAAGTGCTTCGTCTCCGTCAACGTGTAGATGGTGTTTTACATGAAACGATTCTAAATGAAGTCAACGTGGCATCAGCGTTAGTTTTACGCCTTAAATTGATGGCACACCTAGATATTTCTGAAAAGCGTTTGCCGCAAGATGGTCGCTTTAATATCAAGGTTCGAGGTCAGTCCATCGATATTCGTATGTCGACACTGCCAACGCAATACGGTGAATCCGTGGTAATGCGTTTGCTTAACCAGTCTTCAGGTTTACGAAAACTTGAAGACTCAGGTTTACCTGCTGATTTACTCGTTCGCCTGCGTCGCCAATTATCTCGTCCGCACGGTATGATCTTAGTGACTGGACCAACGGGCTCAGGTAAAACAACGACATTATACGGTGCCCTAAGTGAGCTCAATGAGCCGGGTAAAAAGATCATTACCGCAGAAGATCCTGTGGAGTACCGCTTACCACGTATTACGCAAGTACAGATCAATAGTAAGATTGATCTTACTTTTTCACGGGTACTGCGTACCTTTCTTCGTCAAGACCCAGATATCATCTTAGTTGGTGAGATGCGAGACCAAGAAACAGTAGAGATCGGTTTACGTGCAGCCTTAACGGGTCACTTAGTGTTAAGCACATTGCATACCAATGATGCGGTAGACAGTGCTCTGCGGATGATAGATATGGGAGCGCCGGGCTATCTTGTAGCAAGTGCCGTTCGTGCTGTTGTCGCACAGCGATTAGTACGTCGAGTTTGCCCAGATTGTAAGACTGAAGATGTTGTCGATGAGTCTCGACAGCAGTGGCTATCTGGTCGGTTCCCGAATCAGTCAAATGCTGTTTTTCATAAAGGGAAAGGGTGTCAGAACTGTAACTTAACAGGATATCGAGGTCGAATTGGTGTGTTTGAAATGCTTGAACTAGAGCATGAGATGATGGATAAACTACGTGCGAACGATGCAGTCGGTTTTGCACAAGCGGCGCGTCAATCGGCATCTTATAAGCCCCTATTAGCTTCCGCTATGGAGTTGGCTTTGCAAGGCATTGTTAGCCTTGATGAAGTTATGGCGCTGGGTGAAGGTGACTCATCTGGTAAAGCAGATGCAATCTTAATGTAGGTGATTAGATGCCAACATTCAGTTATCAAGGTCGAACACTGACCGGTGCCACGACTAAAGGCAAGATCGACGCTGTTAATGAGGATGCGGCTGCGGAAGTGTTGATGAATAAAGGGGTTATCCCTTTAAATATTCAGCTAAAAAAGGAATCCAATGCAAGCAGCTTTAGTTTATCTAAATTGCTGGTACCCGCGATCCCTCTTGAAGTCATTATTCTGTTCTGTCGTCAGCTATTCAGCTTAACTAAAGCGGGTGTTCCATTGCTGCGCTCTATGCGCGGCCTATTGCAAAACTGTGAAAATCAGCAGTTAAAAGACGCCCTTGACGATGTGGTCTCTGAACTCAGTAACGGCCGAGGATTGTCTGCAGCGATGCAGCCTCACAGTAAAGTGTTTAGCCCTTTGTTTGTCTCCATGATCAACGTGGGTGAGAACACCGGTCGTTTAGATCAAGCTTTATTGCAGCTGGCTAATTACTACGAACAAGAGCTAGAGACTCGTAAACGTATTAAAGCAGCAATGCGCTACCCGACGTTTGTTATTGTCTTCATTACTATTGCAATGTTCATTTTGAACATTTTTGTTATCCCTGAGTTTGCGGGCATGTTTACTCGTTTCGGTGTTGAGCTGCCATTGCCAACACGTGTACTGATCGCAACGTCAAATTTCTTTGTTCACTATTGGGGACTGCTGCTCGTTCTGATGATAGGAGCATTCTTGCTCTTTCGTGCTTGGGTTGCTACCGCAGATGGACGAGAAAAATTTGATAAGTTTCGACTGAGAGTGCCCATTGTTGGCGATATCGTGAACCGCGCTCAGTTATCACGCTTTTCTCGAACATTTTCATTGATGCTTAAGTCAGGCGTACCGCTGAATCAATCATTGGCTTTAGCTGGCGAAGCATTGGGGAATAAGTTCTTAGAAAATCGCATTATAGAAATGAAGGCGTCTATCGAGGCGGGAAGTACCATTTCTGTGACTGCGGTGAATAGTAAGATCTTTACCCCACTGGTGATTCAGATGATCGCCGTCGGTGAAGAAACGGGTCGAATTGATGAATTATTGCTCGAAGTCGCAGATTTTTACGATCGAGAAGTAGATTATGATCTCAAAACATTAACGGCACGAATAGAGCCATTACTTTTGGTAATTGTTGCTGGTATGGTTATGGTCTTAGCCTTAGGTATCTTCCTGCCAATGTGGGGGATGCTGGACATCATCAAAGGCGGCTAACCTAGTGGTTGAAAATCAGAGTCGCGCAACCTTCATCCTTTTCGTAGTGATTGGGTTAATTGTGTTGGTGGCGTTTGTGCATAACCTCAAGCTAATTGAGCAGCAAGCGCAAGTGACCGGAGCCAAGCTCGCGAAGGTTTGGATGCAAGATAGCGTGCAACGTTACCGTCAAGCGTGGTTAGTTCATGGTGAGCCCAAGCATATGTCTATGGATGGATTTGAGCTCGATATGACAGAAGCAGGGTTAGTATCGCCATTTCGCCCAGATGGGGTTCTGGATTGTGGCTTTTGGTTAGCGGTGCATTACCCGCAACGTAAAATTATGGCGAGTGAGTTGTTAGACATCCGTGGAGTAATTAAAAGTAGTAGTTATATATGTCACTATACTTATGAAAATGGACAGAGAGTTGTCGTTATTTCTGACGCTAATTACCTGAAAATAGACGTCGAAATGTCGGCGGAGTGAATTTTTTGACACTTAAGTACTATAAATAGGAATGAAAGTCGGTATAATGCAAACATTACCATAAGAGAAAAATTGTCATGGAAAGTAAACCATTTGGTGATTTACTTTTTAGCGCAGTTTTTACTTAGCAATGGCGAATCGTCATTCTGCTCAAGCGGTAGAGAAAGTACTCACCTAACTAATTCGCTTAGTGTGTTGAGACGCAAAACCGTTTTGACAATATCCAAAATGGTCGTGTGACCAATTAACTTTGCAGTCACTCTGCATGCTTACATAAAGAGAGTAAACAATGAAAAGACAAGGTGGTTTCACCCTTATCGAATTGGTAGTGGTAATTGTAATCCTAGGTATTCTAGCGGTAACTGCAGCTCCACGTTTCCTTAACCTACAAAATGATGCTCGAGCTTCATCTTTACAAGGTCTAAAAGGCGCTATTGAAGGTGGTGCTGGTATTGTGTTTGGTAAAGCGGCTATTAAAGGTGTAGAGGCTAACAGTACGGTTACAGATGTTGAAGGTATCCAAACAATTTTTGGTTACCCAACGGCAACAGCTGCGGGTATTGGTGAAGCAGTAAAAGGTCTTAATGAAGATTGGAATGTTGTTGCAAGTGGCGCTGGTGAAATTACGTATGGTTTCAAAGGTACTACTGGTACTGCTTGTTCAGTTCAATATAAGCAAGCGACTGGCACGGCAGCAGCTAGCGCAGCTAAGACAACAGTAACTTTGGGTTCTGCTTGTCAGTAAAACTCATCTTTAAAGGCCAGCTAGCCTGGCCTTTATCCCTTTATTTTGATTAATCTCGGAATAGTACATATGCGTAACTCATCAGGTCTAAGTGCAATTGAATTTGTCATTGTACTGATTATCTTAGGTGTGGTCGGCTATGTGGTATTACCAAGATTTATCAGCTTTGAACCAGAAACCTACGAAGCGAAGTGGGAGCAGACCAAACAAACGGCTGAGCACGTTTCTGAAACCCTCAGCAATAAAGCAACCTATGATCGTATTGAACAAGAGATGGGTAAATCAGAGGAATGATTTTTACCATTAACAATCTACTTACAAAATAATAGTAAAGTGTGATCCTTGCCCAAAACCCTTCCTTTTTATTGCTTATAATTTAATCGCTTACCGTCAGTCTAAGGTTCCTCTATGCAGATGCGTACCAATTCTTCAGGGTTTACTCTTATTGAGTTGATCATGGTAATTGTTATTTTGACCATTGTTTCTCTGTATGCTGCGAGTCGGTATATGTCATCGGGGATCTCTGTATTTGCTGCTCAAGAAGAATCGCTTGCGATCATTCGCCAGGTTCAGGTTAATCGTATGCAGTCGAATGTCTCGGGTGCGACATCAAACAATAACTTTATTCTTTCAATCTCCAATGATTGCCTTGGTTCTGTGAGTTCATGTAATTCACGCTCTGATTCTCGAAGTGATTGGAGCAGTCCTGACAATATTCGTTATTCGCCAAATCAGACGATCTCTTTTGACTTACTCGGTAATCCAAGTGGTGGCGCTAAGACGATTACCATCACTGAATCTACGGGGCAGACTTGTATTGTGACTATTAATACGCAGGGGTATGTTTCGAAGGGGGCGTGTTCATGAGTGGGAATACTCACCCACAGTCGGGAATGACCTTGATTGAGCTCATTATTGTTATCGTCATTATGGGGATAGCAATGACTATCTTTACAACGGCATTAATTCCCCAGATTCAGAACGCATCAAGTTTTCATTACCAGTCCAGAGCGGTTTCTCTTGGGCAAAGTATGATGTCGCAAATTCTAGCGCGCAACTTTGATCACTATGTAGATCCAAATGGCGGCCTAATTCGTTGTGGAGAGACCGCTTTGTCTGCTCCGGCCTGCCGTACAGTTTTAGGTACTGATAGTGGAGAAACAACGCCCGCTACTTTCAACGACGTGGATGACTACATTGGTTGTTGGTATACCGATGATACGAAAGCCTCGTGTACGGTCACTCCTCATTATGAACTGCGCGATATTCTTGGTAACGATGCTACGAATGACTACCGAAACTTTCGGGTCGAGGTTCAGGTAACGGTATCTCAAAGCTCAGCTTCTGGCATACCTAAAATGAAGCGAGTACAGTTGGATATCTTTGCTGGAAACTCAACGACAAGAACTCTCCGTTTGGTTGGTTATCGAGGGAACTATTGATGAAAGATAAAGGTTTTACTCTACTCGAATTAATCATCACAATCGTTGTTGGCAGCATCATCATGCTTGGTATTGCTGGTTATGTGCAGATGGGAATGAAGGGGTTTGTTGATTCTACTTCACGTCAGCAGGTGCAAACTCAGGCTCAATTTGTATTAGAGAAGCTATCGAGAGAAATCAGACATGCAGTGCCTTACAGCTTTAAAGTCGAAGGGGACTGTTTGAGGTTTGTGCCTATTCTTTATTCAGGTACATACTACCAACCTTCAACAAAAATTGTTCGTTTTATTACTGGAGAAAACGTCCCTGATGGTGGGACGCTAAAAGCCAGTGATAATCTTCGTTTCGTTATCAATCCGAGTCGATACGAGGACTTAACTAGTAATACTGAAAGTTTTGCGATAACGCCAAGTTTACCACTATTGGGCCAAGCGGCCAGTGCGCCCGCTGATAGAAATTACTATGAATATACCTTGCCTGCTGGTGTTTCACACTTGCCTAGCCAGTCGATAGCAAACCGTCTCTATATTTATACTTTGGATGCAGAAGTTAACTACTGTTTGAATAGTACAACCAATATGTTGACGAGAAATGGCGTGCCAATTGAGGGCATTGTTGCGGCAGATAGTGCTTTTAATTATGAAAATACCAGTTTACAGGTTGGTGGTATTGTTTACCTCAAATTTGCATTTGAGCAGAATGATGAGGTCAGTGTTTATCAACATGATGTGCAGGTGCTCAATGTTCCATAAACGTTCAATCATAAAATCAAAAGGGAATGTGTTTATATTGTGTTTGTTCATCATTGTTGTGATGAGCTTGCTGGGGACATCTTTAATGAAACTTAACTGGTCTAATCAAGATGCGGTAACTCGGGAATATTTGGGCTCTCAAGCGTGGTTTTTTGCCCAATCGACTACGGAATGGGGACTAACGGAATTGTATCCTCTAGGCGAGGTAACACCTGATATTTCAGATAACTGTGCAAATAACGTTAACGGTATGACTCCAGCCATTAATTACGGGACCTGTCGACTAATTTCTCTTACTTGTCAGAATACCAATAAAAGGCTGGATGAAGAGTCCTTTTTTAGAATTGAAGCTTTGGTTGAATGTGGTAGTGGAATCAATACGGTTCAACGAAGCCAAGAAGTATGGGTAAAGGAGTAACAAATCATGATCAAAAAAAGCGGTCTAGTATTAAGTGCAATCATGTTGCTTTTCTCATCTTTTGTTAATGCATCGATTAATCGAGATCCTCAGTTTGAATTCGGTACTGTGTCTGCTGACAAGTGTACGGTAGCAGGGTCAAGTGTGACTTGTGACATCGAGTTTCAGAATTCTTACTCACAACCTCCTCTGGTTTTTGTTATGCCGACGATCGATGCGAGTCGCTCTAATTTTGATAACAAGACCACGGAGTACCCTTCAGATTTGAAAATCTGGTCTATTAGTTCATCAAAAGCGACAATAAAACAGTTATTACCTCCTCACCGAGCCGCTTGTCGTTATCTAAAATACAACCATAAAAATGATAAATGGCAATGCAAAAATAATGGAGAAAAAATAACTTATGTTGATGCACCAATGAATGATATTGATTACTTGGTAATGGAACCAGGTGTTATTAAGTTCGATAGTGGTGCCATGCTTGTTGCAGGCAAAGTGAGCTCTAAGCATACATTTTCTAATAAGCCTGGTGGGACAAACAACATCAGTAAGCAAGTCAATTTTAGCAGTTTTGGTTTGAATACTGCTTTTTCACAGCCGCCAGGCGTTTTGGTTCAAATTCAAACTCGAAATAATATGGTTGGCAGCCAACCGCTTTGGCTAAACACGATCGCTCTAGACCCCACTCGTACTGGTTTTTCATTAATCATTGACCGTTCTGAAGTGACAAAAAATGCGGTACTTGATCAACCTGAAGAAGTGGCGTTTGTGGCAGGCTATGGTGAAGGTTTTACTCAAGGGCGAAAATTTTGGCTAGGTAATGGCTCAACTCGTAATACGCTTAGCGCTCTAAATGATAATGTAATTAAACCAATTACTGAGGGTTGTAAGCAGCTTAGCTACTTCCCGGTTACTGGCTTCAAATCTGCTCCGGTTTTATTGGCGTCTAAACGCACTCGTAACGGTAATAACGGTGGTTGGCTAAGGCGTTGTTCTGTGACTAAAACCAGTGTTGCTTTGATCAATGAAGAGGATATGGATAGAGATGCAGAGCGTGGGCATGTCGTGGAACCATTCTCTTACTTCTTGTTTGATAAACCTCCAGTTGATGATGTATGTGCTCTGTTCCCTTCTCCGGCTCAAACGTGGGATTCTAATGGTAATGCAAAACTAGAAATGAGCAATAATACGCTTATTTCTGGTGCTAAATTAAGCAATGGTAAGCGCTATGTTGGCTTTAGACAAAGTGAGATCGACATGTATAACAATGCAAGTTGTGATGGTCTTGCTTGTCTTGGAGATTCAGGCCTCAGAGTAAAGAAACAAGAGCTAGAGAGTTTTAGGGTGCCGGATCGTGATGATCTCAAAACTGTCGATTTATGGCATAAAGATCGCGAATTTAAGAACAACGAAGTTATCGGCACACTTTCTGTGGGGCATGGAACCGCAACTTTCAAATCAGGAACCTACTGGATTGGAGAGATTAACGTTAACAACCAAGGCAAGATAGTTATCCCTGCAGGGGAAAAAGTAACGATTCACGCGAAAAGGGTATACGTAAGCAATAGTGGTAGCTCTTTTGGTGAGGTCGATGATGCTGAGCTAGTAGTCTTAGTGCATGACTCCACAAATAGTATTGTGCGACTTAGTCAAAATACGGTGTTTACGGGTCTTTTATATAGTGAAACCAATGTTTACCTGAGTAACTCAAGTACGGTTAATGGTGCAATCACCGCGAAACAAATTTTGATGAGCGAGGGCGCGAAGATCATTGCGACTGATAACCACTGCTTTACCCCAGCGGATAACTTTGAAATTGATATCACACCAATTTCGCAATATGCGCTTACCTGTGGAGATCAGCAACCAAACTTTGTTGTGACTACAACGAATGACGGGGCGCCTCAAAGTGCATCTGTCACTGCGTCAGTCTCTGAAGGGGCGAGTAATTTTAATATACGAGTTGCGAATGGGGTAGGCTCTGGTCTTTACCCGCATTTTATTACCAGCGCATCACAAGAAACGCTTGGTAAACTAGAACTCGTCATTGAGTTGCGTGATGCATCAAAAGTGGTACTTAATAAAGAGTATGAACTCACCATTTTTGTTGATGATACAGCCAAAACTAAAACGGTTAAATTTAAGTATGTTCCTTATATGTTTGGTACTCCAGACCTGCCTGTAATTGCTGGTAAAGAGTACCAAGTAACCACCAAGGTATTAGCGTGTAAAGAAAGTACTCAAACGATCGTATCTACTTACACTGGTACTCCTGAGGTTACCTTAGATCTTGAAGCACCAAGTGATGGCAATAAAGATAAAGACAGCATTTTGACGTATTCACCATCCTTCAGCAGTCGTGATGCTGGTGTGAAAGCGTCCTCGTTTACTTTACTTGAATCTGGTAAGTTCATCATCAAGTTAACGGATCGCAACTTTGTCTGTGACCCTAACTTTGCTGACAAATGTCCTATTGATAAAGGCGATGGTAAAATAACGCCTGTAGTATTGAATGGCTCGTTTGCCGTTAATGCTCGACCATGGACCATTGCGGCTTGTGATATTCGGTCAAAAGAGGGGGGCGTTTCCAACCCTGCGACTACTGATGGTCAAGAGCATTTCATTCCTGCAGCAGAAAACTTCACGGTAACGTACAAGCCTATTGTATATAGTGATAAGGCAGCACGTGGAGAGGCGGATAAGTGTGACAACTCAACGACCACTAACTACTACTCTTCGGCAAGTAATCGTGCGCCACTAAACGTTGCTTTTGACGTGGAATACCCTAAGGGCGGTAAGCTTGCTAATTTGTCGGAAGAAAATGACTTTGATGGAAAGTCCACTTTCTCTAAATCAGAAGCTAAGAGTGGTAAGAAAGTTGAGTATCAATGGTATGAAGTAGGCTCCTTAAATCTAACCACAAGCGCGGACTATTTAGGAGAAGCGTTAGAGGAAGATTCTAGAATCATTGGGCGTTTCTACCCTAAGTTCTTTAAAGTCTTTACGACTCAGTGGGTTTATCCTTCTAGCCAGACTTTCATCTATATGAATCAGCCATTTGAACAGGTTCGTTATGATGTGGAAGCATTAAATGCAAGTGAGGATGCTGTTAGCAACTACGTAGCATTCAGCAAGCATGCTCAGTTCAATATTGCTCAACTTAACGATTATTCAAATAGGTTTGTTTCTCCTGCGGCGAATAGCGGTAGTTGGAACGTTGTTGAAGGGAAAAGCATCGGTTCGTTTACTATTGATGACACCAGTACTTCCGCATGTCTAAATGCAAGCAATCAGGCAGTGAACTCTTGTTGGTTAAAAGGCTCAGGTGCTCAGTACCCTGATGGTCCGTTTAATATGCTTTCTGGAAGCGCGTCAAACATTGGCTTGGTTTACACTGGTAATACCGATCCTGTTGAGTTCATTAGCGGTAAAAATGGTGCGCCAAATAGCAATATACTTACTCAGCCAAAGATAGTGTTTGGTCGAGTGAATCTGGCAGATATAGCGGGGCAACAAGAGGCGACGTTATCCGTTCCGTATGCTATTGAATATTGGAATGGCTCGCGTTTCAGTATGAATAACCTTGATAGTGCCACACCTATTAAAGACGCAATAGCAAACCAGAAAGTCATTTGGCATCGTGATGATAGCAATTGTGATATAGCCATTAATGGGACTGGGAGCGTGAAACATGGTGAAGCAAACGTTGCAGCAAATCAGGTGAAGTCACCTTGTAAATCTATTGGTCGTCAGCAGTCCCAAGTTTGGCTTGATGTTCAGCCATGGTTGAATTTTGATTGGGATGATGACGATACAGAAGAAAAGCCATCCTCTATATTAACTTTTGGTATCAACCGAGGTAACGACAGGGTGATTTATCGAGGTGAACCGGGCTTAACCGGACAGTAACAAACTTCAGTTTTTTGCGTTAAGTAAGGAAACTGCAAGAAATTGAGGCTTTCTGCTCATGTTTGTGTACCAATGCCTTGCTGTGACAGCGAGGCATTGGTACATTTAGGACAATTTTTGTCTTCTAAATTTTTGCAGGATGAGCGAAGAGTATGTTTAAAAAACTTCGTGGCATGTTTTCTAACGACCTATCTATCGATTTAGGTACTGCCAACACTCTAATTTACGTAAAAGGACAGGGTATTGTCCTAGATGAACCTTCTGTAGTTGCTATTCGTCAAGATCGTGTAGGTTCTGCAAAAAGCGTTGCTGCTGTCGGTCACGCAGCAAAACAGATGCTTGGTCGTACACCGGGTAATATCTCAGCTATCCGTCCAATGAAAGACGGTGTAATCGCGGACTTCTACGTAACCGAGAAGATGCTTCAACACTTCATTAAACAAGTGCATGACAACAGCATCCTTAAACCAAGCCCACGCGTACTAGTTTGTGTTCCTTGTGGTTCTACTCAAGTTGAGCGTCGTGCGATTCGTGAATCTGCACTAGGTGCGGGTGCGCGTGAAGTTTACCTTATTGACGAGCCAATGGCGGCGGCAATTGGTGCAGGTCTACGTGTATCTGAGCCAACAGGTTCAATGGTGGTTGATATTGGTGGTGGTACAACTGAAGTTGCCGTTATCTCACTAAACGGTGTGGTTTACTCTTCTTCGGTACGTATTGGTGGTGACCGTTTTGACGAAGCTGTGATCAACTACGTGCGTCGTAACTACGGTAGCTTGATTGGTGAAGCAACGGCTGAAAAGATCAAACACGAAATCGGTTCAGCTTACCCAGGTGATGAAGTTCAAGAGATCGAAGTTCGTGGTCGCAACCTAGCAGAAGGTGTGCCTCGTAGCTTTAGCCTGAACTCAAACGAAATCCTAGAAGCGCTTCAAGAGCCGCTATCTGGCATCGTATCAGCAGTGATGGTTGCTCTTGAGCAATGTCCGCCAGAGCTAGCGTCGGATATCTCTGAAAACGGTATGGTTCTTACTGGTGGTGGTGCACTACTGAAAGACCTAGACCGTCTACTAATGGAAGAAACGGGAATTCCAGTGGTTATCGCTGAAGATCCACTAACGTGTGTCGCTCGTGGTGGCGGTAAAGCACTAGAAATGATCGACATGCACGGTGGCGATCTTTTCTCTGAAGAATAAGTAAGAGCATGAAGCCCTTATCACAGGGCTTCACTTTTCTTGTTCACGACTCTTATTAATCCACTCATGCTACAAGCTTATTTTCTGATTGGAATCAAACGATTATTCATCTACTCTGCTCAGCAATAAGGTTGCCAAACAAAGGCCAATGATGATAGTAGCGATCAGGTCAAAAACAAGATGAAACCGATTTTTGGCAGAGGCCCCTCTCTGCAATTCCGTCTTTTTTTTGCTGTCATAGTTTCTGCTAGTTTAATGCTTGCAGACAGTCGTCTAGACACATTCTCAAGTGTCCGATACTTACTAAATAGTATGGTGGCACCTATTCAATATGCCGCTAACTTACCTCGTACCATGTTTGATGGGGCGTTTGAACGCATGAATACCCGCCAAACGTTACTTGAAAACAGCCGCAGCCTTAAGCGCGAGGTGTTACGCCTTAAGAGTGAGCTTATCTTGCTTGATCAATACAAAGAAGAAAACCAACGTCTGCGTAAGCTACTTGGTTCTTCATTTGTCCGTGATGAGAAGAAAGTGGTTACCGAAGTTATGGCGGTAGATACTTCACCATATCGTCATCAAGTGGTGATTGATAAAGGCAAGATTGACGGCGTATATGTTGGCCAGCCAGTTATCAATGAAAAAGGTATTGTCGGTCAAGTGACGTTCGTTGCGGCACATAATGCTCGCGTACTTCTGCTTACTGATGCAAAAAATGCTATCCCAGTACAGGTTATTCGAAACGACATACGCGTTATTGCGTCAGGCAACGGTGAGATTGATGAAATTCAATTAGAGCATATTCCTACTAGTACAGACATCCAAGTGGGTGACTTATTGGTTACTTCTGGTCTCGGTGGTATTTATCCAGAAGGTTACCCAGTTGCGAATGTGACGGTTGTTGATCACGATACTCGACAAGAGTTTGCTTCTATTAAAGCTGAGCCAGTGGTTGAGTTTGACCGCTTAAGGTACTTGCTGTTGATTTGGCCAAATGAAGACAGACAACATAAAGTTTTGCAGTCTAATGCAGAAGAAGACACTGAACATGAGGTAAGCAATGGCCAATAGTGCATTTCGAAGCCGTCTCGTTATTGGTGTTAGCTTTTTTGTCGCCTTAACGTTACAGACGATCCCTTGGCCTGGAGTATTAGACTTACTAAGACCTTCTTGGCTGTTTCTTGTGACCTGTTATTGGGTACTTGCGCTGCCGAACCGTGTCAATGTTGGCACTGCATTGGTGCTGGGTTTACTGTGGGATATTCTAATTGGCTCAACGCTTGGTATTCGCGGCATGATGATGTCGATAGTGATATACCTAGTTGCGTTGAACTTCCTCGTAATTCGCAATATGGCACTTTGGCAGCAATCCATATTAATTGCTGCATTAACTGTGCTTTTAGAGGTATTGATATTCTGCGGGGAATATTTGAATCAAGACGTAGTATTTAACCCATTATCTCTGTGGACGGCTGCAATTAACTGTATACTCTGGCCATGGATGTTTTTATTGATGCGACGTATTCGTCGTTTGTGGCACGTAAGGTAGCGTTTTGATTAAAGGCTTGTCTCTGGTTCTTGCTTCGGGCTCACCAAGAAGAAAAGAACTGCTTGCTCAGTTAGGTTATGACTTTGATATTGTGCTTCCAGATATCGAGGAAGCAAAACAAGATCATGAGCAGGCAAAAGACTACGTGTTGCGTCTCTCAATGGAAAAGGCTCTAGCAGGCTTAGCATTAGCTAAGCCTGATTCGATTGTATTGGGTTCAGATACCGTAGTGGTGTGCGATAACCAAGTGTTAGAAAAGCCCAAGAGTTATGCTGATTCTAAGCGAATGCTAGATCTCCTATCTGGACGCCAACATCAAGTCATGACAGCAGTCAGTGTCGTGTCTTCCGAACAACAACATTCAGTGGTTGTCATCACTGATGTGTGGTTTAAGAACCTGACCGAAGAAGAAATACAACAATATTGGCAGTCAGGGGAACCATGCGATAAAGCTGGCAGTTACGGTATTCAAGGCCTCGGGGGACGATTTGTCACTCGCATAGAAGGAAGTTATCACGCTGTAGTGGGCTTACCTCTTTTTGAAACTGACCAGCTGCTCCAAGAATTTTTATAATTGTTTTTGAGGTGTGCACATGAGTGCAGAGTTGCTGCTTAACGTGACCCCGAGTGAAACTCGCGTGGCCATGATTGAAGGTGGAGTGCTACAAGAAGTTCATATAGAACGAGAATCCCGTCGCGGTATCGTTGGCAATATCTATAAAGGCAAAGTAAGCCGAGTATTGCCTGGTATGCAAGCGGCGTTTGTCGATATTGGTCTGGATAAAGCGGCATTTCTACACGCATCAGATATCGTTCCCCATACCGAATGTGTGGCAGAGAACGAAAAACAACAATTTCAGGTTCGTGATATTTCTGAGTTAGTTCGTCAGGGACAGGATATTGTTGTTCAGGTAGTGAAAGACCCGCTTGGCACCAAAGGCGCTCGCCTGACCACCGATATTACTCTTCCGTCTCGCTACTTAGTTTTTATGCCTGGTGCTAGCCATGTAGGTGTTTCTCAACGTATTGAAAGCGAAAGCGAACGCGAGCGTTTAAAGAAAGTTGTGAATCATTATTGTGATGAGCACGGTGGCTTTATTATTCGAACCGCAGCAGAAGGTGCAGATGAGAAGGAACTGTCTCAAGACGCTGCCTTTTTGAAGCGCTTGTGGCAAAAAGTGATGGAGCGTCGCTCAAAATACAAAACGCGTTCGACGTTGTATGGTGAGTTAGGTTTAGCACAACGTATCCTGCGTGACTTTGTCGGCACAGAGCTTGATAAAGTCATGGTCGACTCTCGCCTTGAGTACGAGAACCTGAAAGAGTTCACCTCGGAGTACGTCCCTGAGCTGACAGATAAGCTTGAGCTTTACGAAGGTGATAAGCCCATCTTTGATATGTATGACACCGAGAACGAAATTCAACGCTCTTTGGAACGCAAAGTTGAACTCAAGTCTGGCGGTTACCTGATTATCGATCAAACGGAAGCGATGACCACAGTAGACATCAATACTGGAGCTTTTGTTGGTCGTCGTAATCTAGAAGAAACTATCTTCAATACTAACGTTGAGGCGACTCAAGCTATTGCTCGTCAACTGCGCCTACGCAACCTCGGTGGTATTATCATCATCGACTTTATCGATATGGCATCTGAAGAGCACCGTAAGCGAGTACTAACCTCGCTCGAAACTGCGTTATCGAAAGATCGAGTGAAAACCAACATTAATGGCTTTACTCAGCTTGGTTTGGTTGAGATGACACGTAAGCGCACGCGTGAAAGTATTGAACATATCCTTTGTTCAGGTTGTCCTACTTGTGAAGGGCGTGGCAGCGTTAAAACTGTCGAAACAGTTTGCTACGAGATCTTACGTGAAATTACACGAGTTAATCGTGCTTACGACGCCGATAACTTTGTTGTGTATGCTTCACCATCGGTTGCAGAAACGCTACTTGGTGATGAGTCTCATGCCTTAGCTGAATTAGAAGTCTTTATTGGTAAGCAAGTGCGCATTCAAGCTGAGCCTCTTTATATTCAAGAGCAGTTTGATGTTGTGATGATGTAATTGGAATATTTGTGAATTCTGGTTTTAACCGTTTCGGACGCGTTATTGCGTGGAGTGTAGTGACAATTTTGGTGTCGTTGGCCATTATTGTCACCACATTACGTATAGCGTTGCCACAACTTAATCACTTTCAAGATGAAATCAAAACCTGGGTCAAGCAAGGCACAGGTTTTGATTTTTCTATCGCTAGCGTGAGTGGCGCATGGCGAAATAGTCACCCTTCAATCGCTTTGCAAGGTCTTCAGGCGAACCTGCCAAACAACCAAGATGCAAGTTTCGCTGTTGATGAAATACAAATTGAGTTTGACCTTATCCAGTCACTCTTTTCTCTTAAGCCGGTTGTTGCTGATCTTACTATTCAAGATCTTGCATTAGATATTCGTAATATCGATCTTCTATCAGTAGAAGGTAGCCCAGCATCACCAGCTAAACCCGAATTAAGAAGCAATGAGTCCTCTCTTATTGATAAATTAGACTCGTTGTTATTGCGTCAGTTTGAAGATTTTACCATTACCAATTCTCAGGTTTGGTATAAGTCCATTTCAGGTGAAACGCGTCGTTTAGATATCGGACAACTTCGTTGGAGTAACCAAGGTAAACACCACCTCGCAGAAGGAACCGTGAGCATTGCAGACGCGAGTCTCAACTCATTGTTAGTGCGTGCTAACTTTATCGACCACGGTTCATTGCGTGATATCTCTGGTGAGTTTTATGTGAGTGCTAAAGAGGTTTCTGTTACACCTTGGCTCACCACTTACATGCAAAATGAATCTGGCATCGAATCGGGTAAAGTCAGCCTCAATACTTGGCTTACGCTAAGGCACAGCCAGCCAAGTTATGCTTATGTCGATCTACAACCATCTGAGTTGGTGTGGAACGAGAAAGGCCGACACGAGTTGTTGTTAGAGTCAGGTATTTTCAAGCTTTCTCCAGATAAAAAAGGCTGGAAAGTAAATGGTCACTCACTGCAAATTCGCACAGACGACAGACCATGGCCAGAGCTGGATGTCGCTTTTGACTGGCAGCCAAATGGTTGGTTACTCAACTTTTCTCAATTAGATATAGAAGCGCTAACACCGTTGGTGAAATTGGCCCCCGAGTCTGAGTCGATTACCGATTTTCTCGATAAACTAGCACCAAAAGGACGAGTGGAAGACATTCGTCTATCGATGAATGGGGGATTAGACACACTGCGATATTCTGCTGAAGTGGATGAACTCGGATTAACCCAATGGGAACTGCTTCCTGGTTTCAGTCATGTGCAGGGTAAAGTGGCGGGTAACCTAGAGCAGGCCAAAGCCAAAGTCACGGTTATTGATGATGTCTTCCCGTACGGTGATGTATTCCAAGCCCCTTTGAATATTAAGCAAGGTGAAGTGGACATCATTTGGCAGCAAGATGAAGAGGGTTGGCGTTTGTGGTCGGACAAAGTGACTGCAGCAACCCCTGATTTGCAGGTGCTTGGCGCGTTCCGTTTGGATTTCCCGAAAGAGCAAAGCCCATTCCTCTCTTTTTATGCGGAAGCGGACCTCTACAACGCTGGTGAAACATGGCGCTACTTGCCGACATTAGCACTTGGGCAAGATTTGACTGACTACCTATCTACCGCGATTCAAGGTGGTAAGGTCAATGCCGCGAAACTACTTTGGTATGGCGAACTGGGTGATTTCCCATACAAAAATCACGAAGGTATATTCCAAGCTTGGGTTGGGCTAAAGGATGCAAAGTTCAGTTTTGATACTGCGTGGCCAACCATTACCAACTTACAACTGGATCTGCTATTTGAAAACGATGCGATGTATTTGGATTCCAAATCGGCGACGTTGAATGGTGTTAAAGCCAAACGAATCACAGGTCGCATTCCTGAATTGGCCGAAGGTGGTCACATCGAAATTGAAGCGAAGGCAAGCGCGCCGGGTAACGAAGTGCGTGACTACATGATGGCCACGCCATTGGTAGATTCGGTGGGGGCTGCACTAACGGCATTGCAAGTGAGCGGTCCGGTTTATTCTGAGTTTCAGCTAAATATTCCATTTGATATGGAAAAAGATGCGCGAGCTTGGGGTTATGCGGATCTTAAAAATAATCGTGTTGATATTGATGCACCACCAATGCGACTAGAAAATGCGACAGGACGAATCAAGTTTGATAACGACGTGGTGACGACATCGGGCTTGTCTGCCAAGTTGTTAAACCAACCTATCTCTCTCGACTTCCGTGGAGAGAATGCTGAGCAAGGCTACAACGTGTCGATTAACACCTTGGGTGATTGGGAAGTCGACCCTCTCAAACCTTACTTAGGTGAGCGTTGGTTAAGTCTAGTTTCTGGCCATGCGCCGTGGCAGATGGATGTAGCTCTCCAACTCAATGATGTGGGCTTTACTTACCAACTGGATGTGATCGCAAAATTGAACCAATTGGTAAGCGAATACCCGTATCCACTAGCTAAGGCGGCTGGAGAAGCTGGTACAGCAAAGTTACAAGCTTCAGGCAATCAAGAGGTGATTTCTGCACGCTTGCAATTACCAAGTGCAAAATATCAAACTGAAATCGATATTACTGGTAACGTTCCTGAACTTACCGCGACCAATCTTGTGATAGGGAATGGTGGTTTTAGAATGAATCCAATTGTTGGTCACCATGCTTCAATTCGCTTGGATGAACTGAGCATAGATCGCTGGGCGGAACTGATGAATGTTCCAGTAAGTGATGCTCCGTCTGTGCTTTCTGAGATGGCGACACCAACTATTCCTAAACCAACTAATATTGATTTAGACGTGCAAACCCTTCAATTGGCTGGCATAGAGTTTCACGATGTCGATCTAACTGCACGTAAGAAGAACTTAAGCTGGCTATTAGATGTTAATAGCCAAGAGGTAAAAGGCAAAGCTAACTACCTCAAGCCTTACGATTTATCGGTTTCACTGGAACACTTGCACCTTTATATTCCTGGTTTTGATGAGATGACAAAAGAGCGCAATTCGTTGTTTGCCAGTGAAGACCAAGCGGCTCCGCTTATCTCAAACTTTGATCGTAAGTTTCATGCGGAGATGCCAAACTTAACGCTGAATATCGACGATTTTTGGTTGCAAGGTTACAAAGTGGGTAAGGTTAACGTAGAACTTGAGCGTCGTGATAACCGCCTTGAATGGAAAAATGTCACCTTCAGCAGTGGCCAGAATAGAGTCGATATGAATGGTTGGTGGGAACTAAGCAAAGAGCGCAGCCATTCGAATCTCACCATGAAGGTTCAAGGTGAAAACAATAGTGACTTGATGGAGCGTTTTGGTATTACTTCTGGCATACAACAGGCGCCATTCGAAATTGATGCAAATTTAGACTGGGACGGTGCCCCGTGGGCAATGAAGACTCAGAGCCTACAAGGAGAGGTATCTAGTGAATTTGGTAAAGGCGTGATCACTGAAGTCAGCGGTGCAGCGCGATTACTAGGTTTATTCAGCTTGGATTCGATCATTCGTAAAATGCAGCTCGATTTTACCGACGTATTTGATAAAGGTCTCGCGTTCAACTCAATTACTGGGACTGGCAAGATTCAAGATGGCGTGTTTATCACTAATGACATAGTTATGGATGCCTTGGCTGGTGAAATGCAGATCCGTGGTATTGCTGATATGAACACGCGACTTGTTGATGCGGAAGTGAAATTTACTCCAGATATTACATCAGGTATTCCAATGCTGACGGCATTTGCGGTCGCCCCTCAAACAGCATTGTATGTTCTCGCGATTTCTACAGTGATTTCTCCCGTAGTCGAGGTCTTCACGCAAGTTAACTATGAAGTGAAAGGACCACTGGATTCGCCAACCGTAAAAGAGATTTCGCGTAGTAAAGGTGAATACAAGTTGCCAGAAAAACTGCGTGAGCAAGCAAAATAATCTCGCTGTTTGCCCTCTGACGGACAAGGAATAGAAAACATGGAACGTGTTGGCATCATTCAAATGACATCGGGGCCAGATATTGTTGAGAATCTGGACTTTATCGCCAAGCAATGTGCACTAGCTGCCGAGCAAGGCGCTAAGCTGGTTTTGACGCCTGAGAATGCTACGCAATTTGCCAATCGTGAGGCGTATCATTTCAGCGCAGAAGTGTTCGGTGATGGTCCAATTCAGCAGCGCTTATCTGGTATCGCTAAACAGCACCAGTTGACTCTGATCTTGGGTAGCATGCCGATTCGCACAGACCAAGGCGTCACAACAACAACATTGGTCTTTTCTCCTGAGGGGGAATGTATTGCTCATTACGATAAGCTACACATGTTTGATGTTGATGTCGCAGATGGCCATGGCAGTTATCGTGAATCAGATACCTTTACTGCGGGCAATGATATTGTCACGGCTGAGACTAATATTGGTACAGTAGGACTAAGTATTTGCTACGACGTACGCTTTCCTGAATTGTTTAAAGCGTTACGTCTAGCAGGCGCTCAAGTTATTGTTGTGCCAGCGGCGTTTACCGCTGTTACGGGTGAAGCGCATTGGGAAATACTGCTAAGAGCACGAGCGATAGAAAGCCAATGCTGGATTCTCGCCGGTGGGCAGACGGGAGCTCACCCCTGTGGTCGCCAAACCTGGGGGCACTCGATGGTGATTGACCCTTGGGGATGCGTTCATCAACAATTGAATGACCAAGTAGGATTGCTGGTGGCTGAGATAGATTTGTCACACAACCAGCAAGTAAGGCAGAATATGCCGCTGACTCAACACAGTCGCTTTCAAAATGAATTGAAACGGAAATAAAAGAGCTAACTATGAGCATAAACCAAATAGAACAGGCACTCCTTGCCCCAAACGGCCTGACAGAGCAAGACATCGCTGACACTCTAGCGAGCATTGCAACACGTCAGATCGATTACGCGGACATCTATTTTCAGTCCAGCTGGCACGAGTCTCTGGTTCTAGAAGACAGCATCATTAAAGATGGCTCTTTCAATATTGACTGTGGTGTCGGTGTACGTGCAGTCACAGGCGAGAAAACCGGTTTCGCCTATTCAGACCAAATTCAATTAGAAGGTTTGAAGCAAAGTGCGATTGCAGCGCGTGGTATTGCACAGCAAGGTCAAAACGGCAAAGTACATGCGTTCAAACGTTCTGATAACCAAGCTTACTACGATGCGCTGAACCCACTAGCAAGCTGGGAAAAGCAACAAAAAACCGAACTGTTGTTGTCGCTGGATGCGTACATCCGCACCAAAGAGCCACTTATCAAAGAAGTGTCGATCAGCATCAGTGGTGTGCATGAGCAAATGTTGGTTGCTGCAACCGACGGTACTTACGCTGGTGATATTCGCCCACTTGTTCGCCTTTCAATCAGTGTTCTAGCCGAAAAAGGCGATCGTCGTGAGCGCGGCAGTGCTGGTGGCGGTGGTCGCTTCGGTTACGACTTCTTCCTGTCGGAAACTGATGGTGTGAAACAAGCATTCCAATTTGCTGATGAAGCGATTCGTATGGCGCTGGTTAACCTAGAAGCGGAAGCGGCTCCTGCAGGTATGATGCCTGTGGTACTTGGCTCTGGCTGGCCGGGCGTATTGCTGCACGAAGCAGTAGGTCACGGTTTAGAAGGTGACTTCAACCGCAAAGAGTCATCCGTATTCTCTGGCAAAATGGGTGAACAAGTGACGTCTCCGCTTTGTACTATCGTGGATGATGGCACACTGAAAGATATGCGCGGCTCATTGAACGTGGATGATGAAGGTGTGAACGGTCAATACAACACACTGATCGAAAATGGTGTGCTAAAAGGCTACATGCAAGATAAGCTGAACGCACGTCTAATGGGTGTAAATCCAACCGGTAACGGTCGCCGTGAGTCATACGCGCACCTACCGATGCCACGTATGACGAACACTTACATGTTACCGGGTGAGCACACGCCAGAAGAGATCATCTCTACCGTGAAGAAGGGTCTCTATGCACCAAACTTTGGTGGCGGTCAGGTAGACATCACTTCAGGTAAGTTCGTGTTCTCAGCATCGGAAGCTTACTTAATAGAAGATGGCAAAATCACTCGTCCAGTGAAGGGCGCAACGCTTATCGGCTCTGGTATCGAGGCGATGCAGCAAGTTTCTATGGTGGGTAACGACCTAAGCATCGATAAAGGTGTTGGTGTGTGTGGTAAAGCGGGCCAAAGCGTACCCGTTGGTGTTGGTCAGCCAACATTGAAGCTAGACTCCATTACTGTTGGTGGTACTGAGTAAGCTTTATCTGAAGCAATATTAAAAAGAGCGCTCATTGAGCGCTCTTTTGCTTTTAGAGGGAGAGGATTCGCTATAGGTTCTCTTCAGCAAACTCTGCTAAGCGACTGCGCACCACACCATTGAGGTGAATGTTGGCGCTGCCTTCGAAGTTCTTGAAACGTTCAACCATATAAGTCAAACCAGACGTCACAGGTGTGAGGTAATGGGAGTCAATCTGTGCCAAGTTACCGGAACACACAATCTTCGTCCCTTCACCACAGCGGGTGATGATGGTTTTGATTTGTGAAGCGGTTAAGTTCTGACACTCATCGAGCAAGACAAACGCATTCTGGATAGAGCGGCCACGCATAAAGTTAATCGATTTAAACTGAATGTTGGCTTTATCACAGATGTACTTCATAGATCCTTCGGTGCAGTGGTCGTTCTTATGCAGGGCTTCCAAAGTATCGGTCACCGCTGCCAACCATGGCATCATTTTCTCTTCTTCCGAACCTGGTAAGAAACCAATCGACTCGCCAATGTCCGGCGTGTTACGCGTTACGATGATTTTATCGAACATGCCTTTTTCAATGGTTTGTTCCAGAGCTGCTGCCATGGCGAGGAGTGTTTTACCACTACCTGCGGCACCGGTCAGAATCACCAAATCAATATCAGGATCGAGTAGGGCATCCATTGCCATGCCTTGATAGATATTTTTTGGTGTAATGTCCCAAGCGCGACGATGCATCATGCGTTCGCGACTTAGATCGAGTAGCGTCAGTTTGTCTTCATCGATGGTTTCTACTCGCCCTACAAAATCACTTTCCTCATCAATCATATATTGATTAATAAAGGTCGGATCGAACGGTTCGCGGCCGAGTTTATGGAACGTTTTTCCACCCAGTGCGTAGCTCTCAACTTCATCCACACCGCTCCAAAAATTGCCTTCACGTTGCTGAAAGCCTTTGGTTAGGTATTGGATATCATCAATCAGTTGATCCGTACGATAGTCTTCAACAAAACGAACGCCAGCGCCTTTGGCACGCAAGCGCATATTAATGTCTTTGGTTACGAGCACAACTTCTCGCGGTGCGCGTTTATTTTGTAGGTAAAGCACTGCATTGAGAATGCGATTGTCACCGGCTTTGTCGGCGAAGGCTTTGACGGTTTCCTGCAATTCGAAGTCCGCCAAAATAGAAATGGTGCCTTGGTTAGGGTTGTCTTTGGATACTGGAATACCTTCTGAGATTTCATCCGGTGTCGCGTCTTTAAACAGATCTTCCAAGGCGCGAATGGCAACGCGTGCATCCCTTGCTACATCGCGTTTACTGTCTTTGATTCGGTCGAGTTCTTCTAACACAGTCATTGGAATGACGACATCGTGTTCTTGGAAAGAGAAGATGGCGAAGGGTTCATGAAGAAGAATGTTGGTATCGAGTACAAACAGTTTCCGATCGGTATCGCCCATAGCGTCTCCTTGCCGCAGCGCGGCTTTGCTGGCTAAAAGTTAAGAAGGAAAACTCTTCCTAACCCTAATTGCTTGCAATAGAGGTTGTCGGGCAATGTCGGTTAGTGTGCAACCGAGTAGCAAGACAACTTACTAGCAAACCCGTGTTGATCCTAATCGTGTACTTAATGCGCTCAAATCATATTTAATAACTCTAAGCGCCCCTCAATAGAAGTATACGTAATATTTACTTCCTACAAGTCAATAATTGTCATGAGTTTTTTACAATTTGATTGCATTCCTAATTCAGGAAAAAAAGTTTGCCGTTAAAGCCGTTTCGACGTGACCTAAATCACAGCTTCAAGTAAGATTAGCGACCTTTTTCTGGGCATAGGCTATGAGAGAATTATTATGCTTAGCTGGCTTAAAAATGTTCAGCAATAGTGGCATGACAAGCTCGATTGGCATAGCAGAAGCCAGAATCAGATCTAAACTATTACCCATGCCCATCGGGATGGGTGGACCAACAAGAAATACGAATCAAGAACTAATAACGAGGTAGTCAATTCATGACATTTGCTTTGGGGCAGCGCTGGATTAGCGATACGGAAAGCGATTTAGGTTTAGGTACCGTAGTAGCAATGGATGCTCGTACTGTGACATTGATGTTTGCAGCATCAGAGGAAAACCGAGTTTACGCACGTAACGATGCACCAGTTACCCGAGTAACGTTCAACGTCGGTGATGTCATCGATTGCCAAGAAGGTTGGTCATTAAAAGTTGAAGAAGTACTGGAAGATGAAGGTCTATACACCTATTTCGGTACTCGTGAAGACACGCAAGAAACGGCGATCGTGTTGCGTGAAATCTTCCTAAGCAACCACATTCGTTTTAACAAACCGCAAGACAAGTTGTACGCAGGTCAAATCGACCGCATGGACAACTTCGTACTTCGCTACCGTGCGCTACAAAACCAATTTGAACAACACAAGAGCCCAATGCGTGGTCTGTGTGGCATGCGCGCAGGTTTGATCCCTCATCAGCTTTACATCGCGCACGAAGTCGGTCGTCGTCACGCGCCTCGCGTTTTGCTCGCGGACGAAGTAGGTCTAGGTAAAACCATCGAAGCGGGCATGATCATCCATCAGCAAGTGCTGTCAGGTCGTGCTGAACGTATTCTGATCGTGGTACCAGAGACACTGCAACACCAGTGGCTAGTAGAGATGATGCGTCGTTTCAACCTGCACTTCTCTATCTTCGATGAAGAACGCTGTATTGAAGCATTCGCAGAAGCAGAAAACCCATTCGATACACAGCAATACGTGCTGTGTTCACTAGACTTCCTACGTAAGAGCCGCAAGCGTTTTGAACAAGCGCTAGAAGGCGAGTGGGATCTATTGGTTGTCGATGAAGCGCACCATCTAGAGTGGAGCCAAGATAAACCAAGCCGTGAATACCAAGTGGTCGAAGGCTTGGCAGAACGCACTGCAGGTGTACTACTGCTAACCGCAACACCAGAGCAGTTAGGTCGCGAGAGTCACTTTGCTCGTCTACGTCTTCTAGACCCAGATCGTTTCTACGATTACGACGCATTCGTTGAAGAAGAGGAGCAATACGCACCAGTTGCTGACGCTATCACGTCGCTGTTCTCAGGTGAGAAACTGCCTGACGAAGCGAAAAACCAAATTACAGAACTACTTTCTGAGCAAGACGTTGAGCCGCTATTCCGCATTATAGAAAGCGACAGCGATGAAGAAGCGAAAACCTCAGCACGCCAAGAGCTGATCGACAACCTGATGGATCGTCACGGTACGGGTCGAGTGCTGTTCCGCAACACGCGTGCTGCTATCAAAGGCTTCCCGAAGCGTAACGTGCATCTAATGCCAATGGACATTCCGCAGCAGTACACCACTTCAATGCGTGTATCTGGCATGATCGGTGGCAAGATGACACCAGAAGCACGTGCGGTGAAGAACCTTTACCCAGAAGAGATTTTCCAAGAGTTTGAAGGCGAAGATTCAAGCTGGTGGCAATTCGATTCACGTGTTAACTGGCTACTTGAAAAAGTAAAAGAGAAGCGTAGCGACAAAGTGCTGGTTATCGCTTCTCGTGCAAGCACCGCGCTGCAACTTGAGCAGGCACTGCGTGAGCGTGAAGGTATTCGTGCAACTGTATTCCACGAAGGCATGTCGATCCTTGAGCGTGATAAAGCAGCTGCTTACTTCGCGCAAGAAGAGGGCGGCGCACAGGTGCTAATTTGTAGTGAGATCGGTTCAGAAGGTCGTAACTTCCAGTTTGCTAACCAGCTTGTGATGTTCGATTTGCCGTTTAACCCAGACTTGTTAGAGCAGCGTATTGGTCGCCTTGATCGTATCGGTCAAAATCGTGATATCGATATTCACGTGCCTTACCTTAAAGGTACGTCGCAAGCGATCCTTGCACGTTGGTTTGATGAAGGTCTGAACGCGTTCTCTGAAACCTGTCCGACTGGTCGCGCGGTTTACGATAAGTATGCTGATGCACTGATTGAAATGTTGGCATCTGGCGATACTTCAAATCTTGATGACGTGATTGAAGAATCTGCGAAGATGAACAAAGAGCTGAAATCACAACTTGAGCAAGGTCGTGACCGTCTGCTAGAGATGCACTCAAATGGTGGCGAGAAAGCGCAGCAAATCGTTGAAAAAATCTCATCGACAGATGGTGATACCAATCTAGTAACGTTTGCACTGTCTCTGTTCGACACCATTGGTCTGAACCAAGATGACAAAGGTGAAAATGCGCTGGTAGTAACGCCATCAGAGCACATGATGGTACCGAGCTACCCAGGTCTGCCATATGAAGGTGCGACAATTACATTTGACCGTGATACGGCGCTCTCTCGTGAAGATATGAACTTTATCAGTTGGGAACACCCAATGATTCAAGGTGGTATCGATTTGCTGATGAGCGAAGGTGTGGGTACGTCAGCGGTTTCTCTACTGAAGAACAAGGCTCTGCCAGTTGGTACTATCCTGCTTGAGCTTATTTATGCAGTTGACGCCCAAGCGCCAAAACGCAGCGGCATTACTCGCTTCCTTCCGAAGACGCCAATTCGCATGATGATGGATGCTCGTGGCAACGATCTGTCTTCTCAGGTTGAGTTTGAAGGCTTTAACCGTCAGCTTAGCCCGGTAAACCGTCACCTTGGCAGCAAGCTTGTTACTTCAGTACAGAAAGATGTTCATCATTTGATTGAGGCGGGCGACGCGTTGGTTGAGCAGAAAGTGGAAGAAGTTCGCAAGCAAGCGCATCAAGACATGCAGCAAAGCTTGAATGCAGAACTTGAGCGTCTACAAGCACTGAAAGCGGTTAACCCGAACATCCGTGACGAAGAGATTGAAGCGATTGAAGAACAAATCAAAGAGCTAACAGGTTATATCAACCAAGCTCAGGTTCAGCTAGATTCGCTACGTCTGATTGTAGTCAGCCATAACTAATCAGCGTTCAAACACACGAAAAAAGGTCTTCAATTGAAGACCTTTTTCTTTATCTGAGGGGTGTTTATCTCAGCGGCTCAGCAAATAGCTAATTACATTAGCCACTTCCACCAAATAAACAGCGCTAAGAAGCCGAATAAGTAAATCAAGCCAGCAATCGACAACCACTTCAATTTACGCCCCAGTGCTAATGGCTTAGGTAAGTCGGTTTTGCTCACCAGAATGTAGTTCAGTAGCGCGAAGAAAGGTGTGGTCATAAACGCCAGCACCATAGCAAAGTTCAGCATGGGTAGCAGTGCTGAAGCCCAGAACACCACAATGCCTAATGCCAATACCGATACCGTTAGCATGATCGCCGACGTCGCTTTTGGATCGGTCTCTGGTTGTGAGCGCAGTAGGCGTTGAGAGTCCGAGATCACACGAGAGTAGCCATCGATCACGGTGATTGTACTGCCGAAGATGCAGAAGAATGCAATCACCGCAATTAGGTAGCGTGACCACTCGCCAATAGTCGCAGCGTACAAGCCGACAAGCTGGTGGGAGAAGCCCACGCCAGAGCTCTTAAGCTCAATACTTGAACCATGCAGCATCAACGCACCTAGCGATACAAATACCAACGCCAATAATGCCGTACCAATGTAGCCGACGTTGAAATCAAACAGGGCTGATTTCGCTGTCACTTCTTGTTGGCTGGTCTGGCGTTTTAGCCACGCAGACGTCAAGCATGAGATTTCGATCGGTGCTGGCATCCAGCCCATGGTTACGACGATAAAGCCGATTGCAGCAATTGACCAAGGAGAAGGGGATTCAAAGTTCGCAACAGGCTCTACCGGGTTACCAAATGCAATCGCTACTGCTAGCAATGTTGCAATAGTCAAAACCGTCATGATGACTTTCGAGAGCGTATCCAGCGCTTTGTAATGACCCGCAAAGAGGATCACCAAACACGTCACCAACACGATGATGCTGAGTGATGCCATCGACAATGAAAATGGAATGAAGTAGCCCAACAAGCTCGCACTGAACATCAGAAGTGCTGCTGTGTTGATCACCGCTGAAACTGAGCTGAGAAACAAGAACAGCCACAGATAAGGACGACCAAGCTTCGCGTAGCCCTCGACCAGCGTTTTACCTGTGCCCATAGTGTATTGCACACCTGCTCTGAAAAATGGGTATTTAAAAAGATTTACCAGCAGGATAAGCAAGGCGAGTTGCCAGCCATAAATTGCCCCAGCCTTAGTTGAGGCAACAAGGTGTGAGCCACCTACCGCAGCCGAAGCCATAAGAATGCCGGGACCCAATGAGCGTGCAAATTGGGAGATTTTGGATTGGGGTTGGTCTGGTACTGCCGATTCCATTTGTGATTGTCCTTTTTTATCTACTAAGAACTATAAGTAACATGCTTAGTATGGTTGTCAATTTAAATTTACAATCTGGTTTGTTTTTATTTTTTCTATCAAGTTGACTTGCTAAGTTTTGTTATTTCAAAAAGTTATATCGATGGTTGTTGGTGACAAAATTAATCGTGTTTTGTGCATGCATCTTGAGGTCTCTTGGGTATAATCAGCGCGTTTTTATTCTGTAGAGATCCTGCCCATGGCAATGCTTGAGTACAATCCACCAACTGAACCTTGGATTGATGTCGTTTTTGAAGATGAGCAAATTTTGGCGGTAAATAAGCCATCCGGTCTGCTCTCTGTGCCGGGGCGTCTTGCTGAGCACTATGACAGTATGTGGAGTCGGCTCACTGAGCAGTATCCAGATATTCAAGTGGTACACCGTTTGGATATGTCGACTTCCGGTTTGATGGTGCTGGCGAAGAACAAACGTGCAGAAAGTGCTTTAAAGAAACAGTTTCAGTACCGTTTGACGCATAAGATTTACTACGCTCGCGTTTGGGGCCATATCGAGCAAGAAGAAGGTGAGATTGATCTACCGCTGATCTGTGATTGGCCGAACCGCCCGTTGCAGAAAGTCTGCTTTGAAGACGGTAAGCCCTCAAAAACCTTATTCCAAGTTGCGAAGAGAGAAGAGCATCCTGATGGTTCGAAGACCACGATCGTGCGTTTGTTGCCTATCACTGGACGTTCGCATCAGCTGCGTGTCCACATGCAAGCATTAGGTCACCCAATTGTGGGCGATGAGTTTTACGCAACCGAAGAAGCGAAAGTCTTCTCTGAACGCCTGGAACTGCATGCCGCAGAGCTGAGCTTCTACCATCCGAAAACAGACTGGTTGCGTAGTATTTTTGTTCCTTGTGATTTTTACCCGGAAGCGGAAGCGATGATCTTTGACTATTTCGACCCAGCGCGTAAATTACCAGATTACAAAACACTGCCTCGCCCATAAATTCATCTTTAGGCAGTGAACAAGGAGTTGTTATGTCACTGCCTAAAGTGGTCTTCCTCGACCGTGCGACCATTCCCGCTCAAATTCAGGTACCTCGTCCCAGCTTTGCCCATGATTGGGTGGAATACGATCTGAGCTCTCCTGAGCAAGTTGTTGAGAGACTTTCTGATGCGGATATCGTAATAAGCAACAAAGTGGTGCTCGATCAAACCGTTCTCTCTCTACTCCCTAATCTCAAGATGATTGCCGTGGCGGCAACGGGTTTTAATAATGTCGATATTAACTATTGCGCTGAGCACAATATTGCGGTCGCAAACGTACGTGGTTATGCGACTCGTTCTGTACCAGAACACGTTATCGCAATGCTGCTTGCCTTGCGTCGTAATTTGTTTGGCTATCACCAAGATATTGCCGCAGGTGAGTGGCAACGCAATAAGCAGTTTTGTTTTTTTACGCATCCGATCGGTGACGTTGCGGGCAGTACATTAGGTGTCGTTGGCAGCGGCGCATTAGGTCAGGCGACGGCACAACTGGCCAAAGCGTTAGGTATGAATGTCATATTTGCAGAGCGCAAAGGTGTAATTGACTGTCGAGAAGGCTATGTCTCTTTTGCTGAGATGCTTGTTCAAGCCGACGCCATTACACTGCATTGTCCGTTAAATGAAGAGACGCATGACTTGATAGGTGAAGCTGAACTCAAGCTGATGAAGCCGACTTCTATTGTGATTAATACCGGACGTGGTGGTTTGGTGGACGAATATGCTTTGGTGGATGGATTGATACAAGGGGAGATCGCTGCGGCTGGGTTTGATGTTTTTACTCAGGAACCTGCTGATGAGAGTAATCCGTTGATTGCCAACATGCATTTGCCTAATTTGCTGCTGACGCCGCATGTTGCGTGGGGCAGTGACTCTTCGATTCAGCGGCTAGCTGAGATCTTAATTGAGAACATTAACGCCTTTGAGCGTGGTGAAAGTCTCAATCGCTTAGCGTGATGTTAGAACGATGAAGGTAAAAAAAAGCAGACTCAGGGTCTGCTTTTTGGTTTTCTTATTGCGCTGAATTAGATTTCTTCGTCGTTCAATGCTTTTAGAATTTGGAAGATTTCACGGTAAGATTTTGCTGGTTTACCGGCTTTCTTCTCTTTCGCTGCTTGGCGAGCAAGTTGGCGTAGACGTTGACGGTCTGCTTCTGGGTAAAGTTCCATAACATCGTCAATCGCTTTATCGCCTTCTTCGACAACGCGATCACGCAGCGCTTCAAGCTTGTGCAATGCAGCAGTTGCTTGTGAGTGCTTGTTGCGAACTTTGTCTAGTGCCGCTTGGATTGGCTCTGGATCTTCATAACGCATCAATTTACCGATACGTTGTAGCTGACGGCGACGCGCTTCATTTTTAAAGCGCTGTGCATCAGCAATTGCTTCTCGCAGGTCTTCGCTCAATGGAAACTTTTCTAGAACCGCTGGCTTAAGGCCAACAAGCTCTTCACCAAGCTTTTGCAGCTCTTCCATGTCTCGCTTCATCTCGGATTTACTTACCCAGATGATCTCTTCTTCTGGTTCCCATGGCGCTTTTTGATTCTTACGTGCCATTTCAGTTGCCTGTGTTTTGATTAATATTATGACTATTTTAACAAGAATCGTGGGGAGAAAGCGAAATTCTTGTTATTCTATTGTGCATTGAAGACATGATGTGAAAGACAATGGATATTAAACAGCAGGTTGCTGAGCAACGTACCGAGCTAGAACAAGCCGTTTCACGTGCACTAGAAATCGCCGCAGCAAAATCTGATGCTGCTGAAGTTGCCATTACGAAGAGCACGGGGTTGAGTGTTTCCACTCGTATGGGTGACGTCGAGAATGTTGAATTCAACAGCGATGGTGCACTAGGTATTACCGTGTACCGCGGTCAACGTAAGGGTAGTGCTTCAACATCTGATTTGAGCGAAGCTGCTATCGAGCAAACTGTATTAGCAGCATTAGACATTGCTCAATACACATCAGAAGACCCATTTGCAGGTCCTGCTCCAAAAGAATACATGGTGAAAGAGGTGCCAGACTTAGACCTTTTCCACCCAGACGCCCCTGATCCAGACTACGCTGCACAAGTGGCTATTGCCGCTGAAAAAGAAGCGCTAAGCTACAGCGATGCGATTAAGCAAAGTGATGGTGCTAGCTACGACAGCCACTACGGCGTGAAAGTATATGGCAACAGCCATGGCTTACTAGCAAGTTACGCATCAAGCCGCCACAGCACCAGTTGTTGTGTGATTGGTGTGGGTCAAAACGGCGAAATGGAGCGTGATTACAGCTACACTGTAGCTCGCCACCGTGACGACCTCTGGTCTCCAGAAGTTGTTGGTCGCAATGCTGCAGAGAAAACCATTAGCCGCCTTGATGCACAAAAACTTAAGACAGGTAAGTACCCAGTCATGTTTGCTGCAGACGTGGCGACGGGCTTGATTGGCCATCTAGTCATGGCTATCAGTGGTGGCAACCTGTACCGAAAGTCTTCTTTCCTATTGGATCACCTTGGTAAGCAAGTGTTGCCTGAATGGTTCAACATTTCTGAGCGCCCACACGTTTTACGCGGTTTGGCTTCAAGCCCATTTGATAGTGAAGGTGTTTACACGCAAGATCGTGAAATCATCACTGATGGCGTATTGGCAACTTACCTTCTGACCAGCTACGCAGCGCGTAAAATGAAGATGGAGCCAACCGGTCACGCTGGTGGTATTCACAACTGGTACGTTAAGTCGACAGGTCAGAACTTCGAGCAGATGCTGAAGGAGCTGGGCACTGGTTTATTGGTAACAGAAACCATGGGCCAAGGCGTGAACGTTGTGACGGGTGATTACTCTCGTGGTGCAGCAGGTTTCTGGGTTGAGAACGGTGAAATCCAATATCCAGTATCTGAGATTACCATCGCGGGGAACCTAAAAGACATGTTCAACCAGATTGTTGCTGTGGGTAGCGACGTAGAAACACGTTCGCAAATCCAAACGGGTTCTATCTTGTTGGATACCATGAAGGTTGCTGGTGAGTAATCTCACTATCCGCTAGATGCAAAAAAGCCTGATGTGTTCATCAGGCTTTTTTATTGCTTGTTAGCTGCAGCTCACGAGAGAAACTAAATCACCAAGGTAGCAAGACCGAGGAAGACTGAAAGACCGATTACGTCAGTCACAGTGGTCAGTGCCATACCGCCAGCCAGTGCTGGGTCGATGTTCATTTTTTTCAGTAAAATAGGGATGGTTACACCAGCAACACCTGCGACAAACAGGTTGGTTAACATGGCCGCAGAGATAATTCCGCCAAGCATCCAGTTGCCTTTCCACGCAACCACGATGCCACCGATGATCAGTGCCCACATGATGCCGTTCAGCAAGCCGATGGCGGCTTCTTTCATCAACAGTTCACGCTTGTTGGAGTCACCTATGTGACCGAGGGCTAAGCCGCGGATCACAAGTGCAACGGTTTGGTTACCAGCAACGCCACCCATGGAAGGGACAATCGTCATTAAGACGGCAATTGCAGCCATCTGATCGAGCGTGGCTTCAAACATGTTGGAGACAGAGGCTGCTGCTAGCGCGGCAAGTACGTTGGCACCCAGCCAAATACTACGTTTGCGAGCGGATTTTACTACCGGAGCGAAGGTATCTTCGTCGTCGTCCATACCCGCCATACTCATCATCGAGTGTTCCGCGTCTTCACGGATAACGTCGACCACGTCATCGATGGTGATACGACCAACAAGGTGCTGGTTTTCATCAACCACTGGAGCAGATACCCAGTTACGACGCTCAAACAGGCTTGCCACATCAGAGTCACTAGTATCAACAGTAATCGCATCGTCTGCATCTTCCATGACTTCACTGACTTTGACATCAGGCTGCGTGGTGATCAGCGTCGTGATAGGTAGTTCACCAATCAGTTTGCTTTCATCATCAATTACATACAGTGCGTCAGTCGCTTCAGGAAGTTCACCTTTCATACGTAGATAACGCAGGACAACATCCACATCAACGTCGCCACGAATGGTGATTACGTCGGTGTTCATCAACCCACCCGCAGTGTCCTCAGGGTAGGATAGGGCGGTTTCCACACGCAGACGATCGGCAGTGTCCATCTGGGACAGAACTTCACGTGAGACGTCGTCAGGCAAGCTACGCAGGACGTAAGCCACGTCATCGGTGTCCATGCCTTCTGTCGCTTCAGCAAGCGCTTCAGGAGCCATTTTGGACACAAGACTGTCTTTAACGTCTTCGTTTAACTCGTCAAGAATTTCACCGTAGTCTTCTGGGTCGGTAAGTTGCCAGAGAACCTCACGACTTTTACGCGGAGAGGCTTCTAAAAGGTGGGCGATATCCTCAGGCTCCATGTCCTGCAATTGACGCCGAACATGGACGAAGCGGCCGTTTTCTAGTGCTTCTGTGACTTCTTGGAGGGCTTGGTGAGCTTGGTCGAATTCTATTTGCTCTGCCATTCATTCCTCCCAATTCCTGATATTTACAATGCTTTGAATAATAACTTAATTCTAGGCACCTTTTAATAACAACTTATGAAAGTCGGCAAAATTATTTATTGGGATTTAAGTGAGAGGAGAAGAGGTGTGGAATATTCAGGTATAAAAAATAAAAAAGCGAGTGAATCACTCGCCTTCATCAAACCTATCCTCAATCAAATGACAAACCGCATCAAGGGCTTGCTCTGATTGGTCGCCAGTGGCGTGGATAGTTACATATTGCCCTTGGGCAGATTCTAACATCAACAAGCCCATCACGCTGTCTGCGGTCGCGGTTTTGTCTTCTTCGTTATCGATGGTGATCACTGCATCGAAGCTTTGGGCCAATTCTACCAGTTTTACCGCTGCGCGCGCATGAAGCCCTAAGCGGTTTTGGATCAATACCTTACGACTTAATTTCACCGTTATTCCTTAACGTTTTTTTCCAGAGAAGTATGGCGAATTTGTACTTGATGTCCTTTATCTGCAAAGTACTCACCGATCTTTTGTGTGAGATACACTGAGCGATGTTTACCGCCGGTACAACCAATCGCAACGGTAAGGTAGCTACGGTTGTTTTTCTCTAACAGAGGTAACCAAGTTTCAATGAAGCTTTCAATTTGATATTTCAGGTCGAGAACAGATTGGTGCTGCTCTAAGAACGCACCGATTGGAGCATCCAAACCAGTAAGAGGACGTAGTGCTGGCTCCCAGTGCGGGTTTGGTAAGAAGCGTACATCGAACACGTAATCCGCATCTGATGGTAAGCCGTACTTGAAACCAAATGATTCAAACACCATCACCAAGTCTTTACGCTCTCGACCTTCAACGCGCATACGCACGGTTTCGCTGAGGTCATGCAGAGATTGCCCGCTGCTGTTAAGCACTAAGTCGGCATGGGCTTTCAGCGGCATTAGGATGTCATGCTCAAGTTCAATGGCTTGATCTAGTGATAAAGACTGACTGCCCAACGACAGTGGATGAATTCGGCGGGTTTCGCTGTAGCGTTTGAGTAGGGTTTCTTTATTCGCGTCTAAGAACAGCACTGTCACGTCTAACTCAGTTTTGAGTTTTTCTAGTGTGGTGTTGAGTTCTTTGAGCTTCTTCGGAATATTTCGAATATCGATGCTTACCGCTACGTTCTGCTTACTGTCGGAGATAGATTTCACAAACGCATCAAGTAAGTTAACCGGTAGATTGTCTACGCAGTAATAACCTAAGTCTTCAAGTACGCGTAAGGCAACACTCTTCCCAGCACCGGAGTGCCCGCTAACAACGATTAATCGCATGGTGATTGTCTCAATTACTGATGAATCATAATGTCGTAGAGCTCTTCGTCACTCTGAGCTTTACGTAGCATTTTGAGTACTTGCTTGTCACTTAGGCGCTCGGCCATAGAGGAAAGTGTTTTGAGGTGCTCTTTGCACTGTTCTTCCGGCACGAGGAGTGCAAATAGAAGGTCGACAGGTCGGTTGTCGATAGCGTCAAACTCAATTGCTTCGTCACACTGTAGTAAAACAGCAATAGCTTTGTCGCTGGATTGCATTCTTGCGTGAGGAATAGCAATACCGTTGCCGATACCAGTACTTCCCATTTTCTCTCTGCTGAGCATACACTCAAACAGTTGTGTAGAATCTTGGCCCGTATTTTCAGCGACGATCTGGCTGATCATCTCTAGGGCACGTTTCTTACTTGTACAATGGACTGCACTTTTGGTGCAGTCCAATGACAGTATCTCGCTCAGTTGCATGATTAATGACTGTTTAGTTTTTCTTTGTGCTTGTTAAGTTGACGAACTAATTTATCCACCAGCGAATCAATTGCTGCATACATATTTTCGTCGTTCGATGACGCGTGGATTTCGCCCTGATTTATGTGGAGCGTAGCTTCCGCTATTTGGTTGAGTTTTTCAACTTTTAGTACAACCTGTACTTGATTGATGTGGTCGAAGAACCTTTCGAGCTTCTGAAACTTAGATTGAACATAGTCTTGCATTGAATCGGTAAGATCAACGTGATGGCCTTGAATATTGATTTGCATAGACTTTCCTTTTCAGTTGGTGCCTTAAAGTAGGCGTTTACGCTGACTTGAAGGGGCGATACCCAAGGATTCACGATACTTCGCAATCGTACGTCTTGCGACTTGAATCCCTTGGTCAGCCAGAAGAGCAGCAATTTTGCTATCACTCAATGGTTTAGCGGTATTTTCCGCTGCGACCAGTTTTTTAATGAGAGCACGAATTGCTGTGGACGAACATTCTCCACCATTGTCTGTACTAACATGACTAGAGAAGAAGTACTTCAATTCAAAAATACCACGTGGGGTATGCATAAACTTCTGTGTAGTCACACGAGAGATCGTTGACTCATGCATATCCACATCCAATGCTACATCGTTAAGTACCATTGGTTTCATGGCTTCTTCACCATACTCGAAGAAATCTTGTTGATGTTCAACAATACATCTTGCAACTTTGAGAAGCGTCTCGTTTCTGCTTTCTAGGCTCTTAATTAACCACTTTGCCTCTTGCAAATTGCTGCGAATGTACTGGCTATCCGCACTGTTGCCTTTGCCTAGTTGCGCATATTGTTGATTTACTTTTAGTTTCGGAATGCTGTCAGGGTTTATGGATACAGTCCACTTACCATGATCTTTAAATACGGATACATCCGGAATGACGTATTCAGTGTCATCGGGTGTGATACGGCTACCAGGGCGAGGGTCAAGTTGTTGAATCAACTTCAATACTTCACGCAGGTCAGCTTCTTTAAGCCTAGTTTCTTTGATTACAAGCTTGTAGTCGCGATTACCAAGGTGGTCGATATGATCGCTTAACACCATTTTTGCTTCAGCGAGCCACGGCGTGTCTTCAGGGAAGGTCGCCAGTTGCAGTAGCAAGCATTCTTGCAGGTTGCGAGAGGCTACACCAAGTGGGTCAAATTGTTGGATACGCTTACGTACCGCTTCTACTTCGTCTAATTCTATTTCTTCGTTGTCGAAGCTTTCATGGATTTCTTCTGGAGAAAGAGTTAGGTAACCGTAGTCGTCGATGGCATCAATGATCGCTAGGGCGATGGTACGGTCGGTTTCACTGAAAGGGGTTAAATCCAATTGCCACATGAGGTAGTCATGTAGGGATTCAGTGGTCTCGCCTTGGTACACCGGCATATCATCATCAAGAGCAAGTCCGGTACTGCCTGTGTTAGCACTATAAACATCATCCCAAGTGGTATCTATTTCGAGCTCAGAACTGATTTCAGATTTCTCTATCACATCTGAACTGTCAGGAAGTTCGGGCTCTGAGGCTTCATTTGCACTGTTGCTGTCAGCCGTATCAAGTGCCGACTTGTCTTCACCGTTCGCTTGAGGTTCTTCGTGGCCTTCTTCAACTTCCAGAAGTGGGTTCGAATCCAGAGCTTCTTGAATTTCTTGCTGAAGATCGAGCGTCGACAATTGCAACAGGCGAATCGCTTGCTGCAGTTGTGGCGTCATGGCTAACTGTTGACCTAGCTTGAGTTGTAATGAAGGTTTCATTCAGTGTTACTTACCTTGTAATGCTCAGAATCTTACCGTTCCTAATGTAATCATAGACGGAATTGTTCGCCGAGATAAACTTGTTTCACTTGCTCGTTATTGAGAACTTCGTCCGGAGTCCCTGAAGCGATGAGGTGACCTTGGCTTACGATATAGGCTTTTTCACACACGTCTAAGGTTTCACGTACGTTGTGGTCTGTGATTAATACGCCTAGGCCACGGTCACGCAAGTGTTCGATGATTTTCTTGATGTCGTTTACCGAAATTGGGTCTACACCTGCAAACGGTTCATCCAACAATATAAACTGAGGGTTAGCGGCCAACGCTCGAGCTATCTCTACACGGCGTCGTTCACCACCTGATAGTGCCATACCAGCACTGTTTCGTATGTGCTGTATGTGGAATTCTTCCAATAAATCTTCCAGTTTGTCTTGGCGCTCTTCTCGCGTTAACTCTTGGCGAGTCTCAAGAACGGCCATGATATTGTCTTCAACAGATAGCTTACGAAAGATAGATGCTTCTTGTGGTAAGTAACCGATACCCATACGAGAACGGCTATGCATAGGTAGAATACTAATATCTTGGTCATCGATAGTGATGATACCTTCATCACGAGGCACCAAGCCTACAATCATGTAAAATGATGTGGTTTTACCGGCACCGTTTGGCCCTAACAGACCAACAATTTGGCCCGATTCTACTTCTAGGCTCACATCAGTCACAACCTTGCGCTTCTTGTAACTTTTCGCGAGGTTCTTTGCGCTCAGTACTGCCATATCAGTTCTCGATTTGGTTCGGTTGCAGGATAGTGGTTACACGCTCGTTCTTAGAGCTATCAGCTACCAGTTTTTGCTGGCCAATTTGATAACGAATAGAAGAACCTTTAATGGTATTACCATCTTGAGCAAGCTGTGCTTGTCCTTTCATGGTCAGCTCATCGGTTGAGATGTGATAGTCCAATTGAGTTGCTTGACCACTTAGCGTTTTACCGTCGTCCATTAACTGTGAAAATGTCGCCGGTTTACCAAATGCTTGGATCTGTTTGATCGCTTCTGTTTTCGAGTCGCGTGTTACTACGATTCGATCTGCTTCTATGTTAATACTGCCTTGCTTTAGAGATACATCACCTTTAAAAATCACCTGGTTACTCTTCATATCCACTTGTTGAGTGTCTGAATTAATGTAAACCGGCTGCTGAGTATCCGACTTAAGAGCAAGCGCTTGAGGCGCTGCTAAAACCAATGCTAATAGGCTAAGGTGTAATGGTTTCATATCGACCTTGAACTTGTTCTGAAAGAGTCGCAGTGTGCATTTTCAAATTGCCTTGCATTGCGCCTCCGGTAGTTTCAAATTGTGGACCAACCAACAATACTTGTTGTTCGGCTTTAAAATCTCGGTTATTAAGGTTAATGACCATCTTATCTGTTGCCATGGTGTCAAAGCTGGCCTCGGGCAAGAGGTTTTGCATGAGTACTTTGTCATACAGAGTCAGAACTTGATCTTCATCGAGCACCGCTCGTTTGGCTGTTACTTTCCATTCGATGACACTACCTTCTCGGTAAACCATTAACTCTGGTTTTTCAAAAATGGTATCACCGCTTTTCGCATAGTGGTCAAGACTGCTCGAACGAATAACGTAACTACGTACGCCATTTTCTGCATAAGTGGTATTTTCTAACCCCGAGCCACTAAACATCGGGAGCTCCAAATTTGGAGCAACTTGAATCTGGTCACTTTGTTCTGCTGACAGCAAATAGTATCCACACCAGGCCACTACAAACAACAACAGCAAATAAATGAGGCGAGTAAAACTCATATAATAAAGGCCTATAATTTAGCTCAGTACTTCCCTGACTATTGCCTTATTTAATAGGGTGCAGTATTCAGCACAATAAGTACTGATTACATGACACCTGCTTTTAACAAATCATGCATATTCAGAGCACCAACAATTTTGTTGTCTTCACATAAGATCAAAGCATTGATGTTCTTATCTTGCATTAAGTTTAAACCTTCCACTGCAAGCATTTCTGGATTCGCTGTGGTTGGGTTTCTAGTCATCACGTCACCAATCGCAGTTGTATGAATATCAATGCGCTTGTCTAACGTGCGACGTAAATCACCATCAGTGAATATTCCAAGCATAGCATCGTGCTCATCAACGATAGCCGTCATTCCTAAGCCTTTTTCGGAAATCTCGAGTAAGGCATCACGAATCAGTGCGTCTGGTGAAACTTTTGGCAGAGAATTTCCAAAGTGCATGATATCAGACAGTTTCAGCAACAGTTTTCTTCCCAATGCGCCACCTGGGTGGGACAGCGCGAAGTCTTCCGCTGAAAACCCACGAGCCTGAAGTAGGGCGACTGCTAGTGCATCCCCCATAACCAAAGTCGCGGTAGTGCTACTGGTTGGCGCAAGCCCAAGTGGACACGCTTCTTTTGGTACCGTAATTTGCAAGTGAAGATCGGACAGCTTCGCCATATTAGATTCTGGCTTACCTGTCATGCTGATGATCTTAATGTTCAGGCGTTTCAACACTGGGAAAAGAGACAAAATCTCATGGGACTCACCTGAATTTGAAATCGCAAGAACAATATCGCCTGCGCTGATCATTCCGAGATCACCATGTGCTGCTTCACCAGGATGAACGAAAAACGCAGAAGTACCAGTACTTGCAAGCGTAGCGGCAATCTTGTTTCCAATGTGACCTGACTTGCCCATACCCATCACGACAACCTTACCGTTATTGGAAAGAATCAATTCGCAAGCTTGCTCAAACTGCGCATCGAAGTATTGATCTAGCTGTTGTAGTGCTTTCACTTCGATATCGAGTACTTGTTTAGCTGCAGCGCGAAAATCAAATTGAGTGGACATATCAGAGCTCCAATTTGTGTTTATTTATTTTGTTATTAAGCGGCCATGTTTGCGAATAGGTAAACTTGGTAACCCAAGAAACAGACAAACAGAATTGAACCTTCAAGACGGTTGATGCTGCGTGACTTACCGAGGCACATTGCCACAAGAAGGAGAGATACCCCTAGCATCACCCAGAAATCACGACCCATTGCGTATTCGCTCAACATCGACGGATTAATAATGCCAGGTAGCCCCATTACCGCCAGAATATTGAATACATTTGAGCCGATGATATTGCCCACCGCCATATCGTCTTCGCCTTTAAGCACACCAGCAAGAGACGCCGCTAGCTCTGGAAGGCTAGTGCCAATCGCAATGATGGTTAGACCAATAACAAGGTCACTCATACCGAAGTACTTCGCGATGATAACGGCATTATCCACTAACAGACTCGCTGCCAAAGGAAGCAGTATCAGGCCAATCACCACCCACATTACCGCTTTAGGGTTGCTTACGCCTTCGGGTACTTCAGACTCTTGCTCTTCAATAAACGCATCACCTGCTTTTTGTTCCTTACGGCTAATTTGCAACATGGCAAACAAGAAAGCTCCGAATAGTACAAATAACAGTACCCCTTCGTAGAAACCTAAGTGGCTATCCCATAGCAAAATACCAGCAAGCACAGTAACTGCTATCATCAAAGGCAGTTCACGGCGAATCACGGCAGAGCTTATAGAAAGTGGTTTGATAATCGCAGTAATACCTAGGATCAAAGCAATGTTAGCGATGTTGGAACCTAGCACGTTACCTACCGCTGTATCGGTTTTTCCGTCCCATGCTGCGGTTGCAGAAACCATCATTTCTGGTGCGGAAGAGCCCATCGCTAGAATGGTCATGCCGATCACTAGAGGTGAAATACCGACGTTGCGGGCCAGAGCAGCGGAGCCAAAAACTAACTTATCTGCACTCCAAACAAGTAAAACAAGACCGACGATAAGCAACGCAACGGCTTCGAGCATGATGATTCCTAAGTAATAAATAAGCAAAATGAGTAACCGCTAATTTTGACCTTTTGCGGCCAAAAATGGAAGATAAACAATGCATAAATTAAAAGTTAGTAACGAATTTGTGTTTAATTGTTGCTCAATCAAGAATGTAAAGAATGCAACCGAGTGTAGGGCAACTCTAAACCGCTCTAGGCCAGAAAAAGTGTGCTCTTTTGAGAATTCTAAGAATTTTTATGGTTTTCTTTAATTGAACAGTGCTTTTAATTCACTTTTAATCCACTGCCGATCTGCTTATGATGACAAGCTTGAGTCGTATTCAAATGATTTTTATTGCCAAGTCAGTTGGCTGAAATGAGTAGCTATTGGAGCAATGGGTATACTTTACTGATTGTCTTTACCTATGAGTAAGAGAAAAAATGCTATGCCAAACGATGATTTAGTTACCGTGAACAATCTTACCTTCTCGCGAGGAGAGCGTAGGATTTTCGATGGCATTGAGTTACATATCCCGAAAGGGAAAATTACCGCAATTATGGGACCATCTGGAATTGGTAAAACGACTCTATTGCGTTTGATTGGTGGCCAGTTATACCCAGAACAGGGCGAGATTTGGTTTGATGGTGACAACATCCCTAGCTTGTCTCGCAAGAAGTTATACCATGCTCGTAAAAAGATGAGTATGTTGTTTCAATCAGGCGCTCTGTTTACTGATTTGAATGTTTTCGATAATGTCGCGTTTCCTTTGCGTGAACATACAGAGCTCCCCGAAGAACTAATCCGAACCATGGTGTTGCTAAAGCTTGAAGCGGTAGGATTACGAGGGGCTGCTGAGTTAAAGCCAAGTGAGCTCTCTGGTGGTATGGCTCGCCGTGCAGCATTAGCCCGCGCGATAGCTCTCGACCCTGACCTTATCATGTACGATGAACCTTTTGTTGGTCAGGATCCAATAACCATGGGTGTGCTTGTTGAGCTGATCAGTAATTTAAATCGAGCGCTAGGTGTGACCTCAATCATTGTTTCTCATGATGTGCCCGAAGTGATGAGCATTGCCGATTGGGTTTACTTGATGGCCGACGGCAAAGTGATTGCATTTGGTACACCACAAGAGTTGAGAGACAATCCGGACCCTCGCGTACAGCAATTCTTGCAAGGTGAGGCCGATGGGCCAGTACCATTCCGCTTCCCAGCTCAAAGTATCGAAAAGGACCTATTTGATGTTCGATAACTTTACTCAATTTGTTGCCTCTATAGGGAGACGCACTTTAGCGATCTGTGAGGCATTTGGCCGCGCAACATTGATGCTCATTGGGGCGTTGATAACGCGACCTCAGCCGGTTCGAAATTTCCCTTTACTCGTTAAACAACTTTATTCGGTTGGGGTTCAGTCACTGGCTATTATCGTGGTGTCTGGCTTGTTTATTGGTATGGTGCTTAGCTTACAAGGTTATGTCGTGCTGGTGGACTACGGTGCCGAAGGTAGCCTTGGTCAGATGGTGGCTTTGTCGCTGCTACGTGAACTTGGCCCCGTTGTTACTGCGCTGTTGTTTGCTGGTCGTGCTGGTTCAGCATTAACGGCAGAAATCGGCTTGATGAAAGCCACTGAGCAGTTATCGAGCTTGGAAATGATGGCGGTTGATCCGCTGAAACGAGTGATAGCGCCACGCTTTTGGGCGGGGGCTATTTCAATGCCTCTACTTGCTATGATCTTTATGGCTGTGGGAATTTGGGGCGCTCAGCTTGTTGGCGTAGATTGGAAAGGCGTAGACCACGGTAGTTTCTGGGCTGCGATGCAGTCTTCGGTTGAATTGGGCCAAGACATCGGTAACAGCATGATCAAGTGTATCGTGTTTGCTATTACCGTTACCTGGATCGCTCTATTTAATGGCTATGACGCTATTCCTACTTCGGAAGGGATTAGCCGAGCAACCACGCGCACTGTAGTGCATTCTTCTTTAGCAGTACTGGGATTAGACTTTGTACTGACCGCATTGATGTTTGGGAATTAATCATGCAACAAACACGTAAAACAGAATTATGGGTTGGCAGCTTTGTATTAGCGGGAATTTGCGCGATTCTTGTGATGATTTTTCAGGTTGCTGACGTAAAAAGCATTGGCTCTGGCAATACTTATACCCTGAAAGCCGAGTTCGACAATATTGGTAGTTTGAAAGTTCGTTCTCCGGTGAAAGTTGGTGGTGTTGTTATCGGCCGTGTAAGTAACATAACACTTAACCCTGATAGCCTATTACCAGTAGTGAGCTTGTCGGTTAACAGTCAATACAACCAGTTCCCAGAAACCTCTAGTGTGCAAATCTTGACATCGGGATTGATTGGTGAACAGTACATTGGCTTGGTACCGGGCTTTGTTTTTGACGATGAAGAAATGCTTGTTGATGGCGACACCATCGAAGACACCAAATCTGCATTAGTTCTGGAAGATCTTATTGGCCAGGTTCTATATAGCATTGGTGGTTCTGGTGACACGAGTAAGGAATAACCCATGTTTTCTAGACTATTACTTTCATTCATAGCGGCGTTTACTGCCTTTGGTGCAGTGGCTGCGGAAGTAGATAAAACACAGCCATACCAAATGATGAGGCAAGTGGCGGAAGTGACGTTTGAACGCCTTAAGGCTGAACAGCCGAAGATCAAACAAGATCCTAACTTGCTAAAAACCATTGTTGAAGAAGAGCTGATGCCTTACGTTAACGATCGCTACGCGGCATTGAAACTGCTTGGCCCGAACTTAAAAGGGGCAAAGCGTGAAGACGTAGGGGAGTTCATCAAAGCATTCCGTGCGTACTTAGTGACGTCTTATGCGCAAGTGCTAACGCAATATTCTGATCAACAGATAGCATTTGGCCCAGAACCAAAGCTGGATTCATCTAAACGCATCACGAGCATTAAAGTGGATATTATCGATGCTCCACGTCCTAACATTAAGCTTGAGTTCAAACTGCGTAAAGATAAGAAGACCGGCGAGTGGTTAGCATTTGATATGGTTGCTGAAGGTATTAGCTTACTATCGAGCAAGCAGTCGGAATGGAATACTAAAATTCGTCAAGATGGTATTCTCGCAGTTGCAAAAGATTTAGAAAAGCTGGCGGAACAACCGATTCGCTTTGAGGCTGCAAAGTAATGGAACAGTGGCATTTACAGGCAGGTATTCTTAAACTTACAGGAGCCTTGGATCGTGATACCGTTCCGGCTCTTTGGGCTGAGGCACAGAAGTGGCAGCCATCCCAAACTGAACTAGAGTGCTCTTTATTAGATATAGAGCGTGTCGACTCTGCAGGAATGGTGATGTTAATCCACTTATTAGAGCATGCAAAAAAGCAAAACTGTCATATAATGCTGAGTTTCGTGCCAGCGCAACTGCGCACTTTGTTTCAACTAAGTAATGTTGAATCCTTAGTGGCAAAACACATACAGAATTATCAGGGGTAAATTGTGGATAGCGCAAAAGTACAACAGCTATTAGAAGAAGCACTAAACCTTCAAGAAGTGCATGTAAAAGGTGAAGGTAGCCATTATGAGGTGGTTGCTGTTGATGCTTGTTTCGATGGAATGAGCCGCGTTAAGAAGCAGCAGTTAATTTACGGTCCTCTGATGGATTACATCCAGCGTAACGACATTCACGCACTATCGATTAAAGCGTTCACTCCAGATGAGTGGGCTCGTGATAAAAAGCTAATGTCGCTGTAAGGTTTATAATGGAAAAGTTTCGAGTTATTGGGTCAGATCAACCGCTGGTTGGTGAAGTGACTATTTCAGGTGCAAAAAACGCAGCACTGCCGATTTTATTTGCGTCAATTTTGGCTGAAGAGCCTGTAGAAGTGGCAAACGTACCACACCTTCGTGATATCGACACAACCATGGAGCTACTAAAGCGTTTGGGCGCGAAAGTAAGTCGTAATGGTTCCGTTCATGTCGATCCAAGCAGTATTAATGAGTACTGTGCGCCTTACGACTTGGTGAAAACCATGCGTGCATCAATTTGGGCACTTGGCCCATTGGTGGCTCGCTTTGGCAAAGGTCAAGTTTCTCTACCTGGCGGTTGTGCGATTGGTGCTCGTCCTGTGGATCTACATATCACAGGTCTAGAGCAGCTTGGTGCAACCATCACACTAGAAGATGGTTACGTTAAAGCAGAAGTTGATGGTCGCCTAAAGGGTGCCCACATTGTGATGGATAAAGTGAGTGTTGGTGCAACCATCACTATCATGTGTGCAGCAGCACTTGCTGAGGGCACAACAACGCTAGACAACGCAGCACGTGAACCTGAAATCGTTGATACAGCAGACTTCCTAAACACGCTAGGCGCGAAAATCTCTGGTGCGGGTACTGATACCATCACTATCGAGGGCGTTGAGCGTCTAGGTGGCGGTAAGCACAACGTCGTTGCTGACCGTATTGAAACCGGTACTTTCCTAGTCGCAGCCGCGGTGTCTGGCGGTAAAGTGGTATGTCGCAACACAAATGCACATCTTCTAGAAGCAGTACTGGCTAAGCTAGAAGAAGCGGGCGCATTGGTAGAAACTGGCGATGACTGGATTTCTGTTGATATGACCGATCGCGAACTGAAAGCCGTGAGCGTTCGTACCGCTCCACACCCTGGCTTCCCGACTGATATGCAGGCACAATTCACGCTATTGAACATGATGGCGAAAGGCGGCGGCGTAATCACAGAAACGATCTTTGAAAATCGTTTTATGCACGTACCAGAACTGATGCGTATGGGCGCGAAGGCGGAAATCGAAGGCAACACTGTTATCTGTGGTGATGTTGATTCACTAAGCGGTGCGCAAGTAATGGCAACTGACCTACGAGCTTCGGCAAGTTTGGTGATTGCAGGTTGTATCGCGAAAGGCGAAACCATCGTTGATCGTATCTACCACATCGATCGTGGTTACGACAAAATCGAAAATAAACTGGCTGCACTTGGCGCAAATATTGAGCGAGTGAGCGAGGCAAGTTAAACTGCGGTGCAGGTGACTTGGATATGAAGAGAGCCGAAACGTTGGTTTCGGCTTTTTTGTATCGCGCTTTCTTGCATAGTTCATGACTATGTCAAAAGAGACAATAATAGCTGTAGCTGGCGTAAAGCCGGTTCTTGGAGAACAACAATGATTGCACTGTTACGTGTATTTGCTGTCGCAATTTTCGCAATTGTGATGTTTATTGGTGGTTGTGGTTACTGCCTACTAAGCCCTCGAAACCCTAAGCACGTTTTCACCTTCGGTCGTCTATTCGGCAAGATGTCGCGCGTATTTGGCATCAAGCTTGAGCTACGAATTCCAGAAGATGCCTATTCGCGTGGTCAGCATGTTTATATTGCAAACCACCAAAACAACTGGGACCTTTTCACCGTGTCTTCAGCGGTTACACCAAAAGTGGTTACCGTAGGTAAAAAGAGTTTGGCGTGGATGCCTCTATTTGGTCAGCTTTACTGGTTAACTGGTAATATTCTGATCGACCGTGCGAATCGTTCTAAAGCGAAAGGTACCATTGACCAAGTTGTGGATAGCATCAAGAACAGTGATGTTTCAATATGGATGTTCCCAGAAGGTACTCGCTCTCGTGGCCGTGGTTTGCTGCCATTTAAGACTGGTGCGTTTCATGCGGCTATTGGTGCACAAGTACCAATCATTCCAATCGTATGTAGTTCGACGGACCATATTAAGTTAAACCGTTGGAATAACGGACATGTAATCATTGAGATGCTGCCGCCAGTAAGCTCTGAGGGCTACGGTAAAGAGAGTGTCCGTGAGCTGGCGAACAGCTGTCGTGAGCAAATGAAAGAGAAGCTAGAAGCGTTGGATGAAGAAGTGAAACAGCGCAACGCAGCTTAAGCCTTACTGCGATACCGCAGCAAAAAGACAATAAAAAACGGGTAGCCTGAGCTACCCGTTTTTTTATGCTTGTTAGCAAGTGCAATTATTTGCGAACTGCGATTGCTTCAATCTCGATGCCAACATCTTTAGGTAGACGAGCAACTTCTACACAAGAACGAGCAGGGTAGTTTGCAACTTCGTGTTCATCGAAGAACTTACCGTAAACTTCATTCACTGTACCGAAGTCGTTTAGGTCTTTCACGAATACTGTCATTTTAACGATGTCTGTTACTTTAAGGCCTGACGCTTCAACTACAGCTTTTACGTTTTCTAGAGATTGACGAGCTTGCTCTGCGATGTCGGCAGACACTTCACCTGTCGCTGGGTTTACCGGGATTTGGCCAGAAGTAAGAACCATGTTACCTAGATCTACGCCTTGAACGTAAGGACCGATTGCTGCTGGTGCAGACTCAGTGTGAAGTACTTTCGTCATTTGAATTGTTCCATCTATTTAGGGGAATATAGGGTTTACTCAAGTATTTTGAGATTTCTAAGAGTAAGCAGTGTGCCTTTAAATATAAAGCTCGTAAAGAGCAAAATACCCCGCATTAGCGGGGTATTGGTCAATTTATTGTTATCAACATCGAAGCCCAAAAATTAACGTTCTGTGACGATCTCACGTGCGAAGACTTTTTCACAGTACTTACACTTCAAACGAATTTCTTCCTTCTTCTCGAACACCTGGAAGCTGCTTGCAACAGGCTCGTTGTGCGAAATACAGTTGCTATTCGGACACTCAAATACGTTGTTGATTCGCTCAGGCAGTTCTAGTGCAAGCTTCTTCACCACTTCGTAATTTTCGATTTGATTTACGGTTGCATGTGGTGCGTAAAGTGCAAGCTTGCTTGCCTGCTCTTCATTGATAAACACGTTTTCAATCTTCAGTAGGTCTTTGTGACCCAGAGCCGAAGAAGGCAAGTTCAGACCGATAGTTACGCGCTGAGAAGAGTTGTGCATGTCGAAAAGCTTCAGCACTTTGATACCAATTTGTGCTGGAATGTGGTCAATAACCGTACCGTTTTTGATTGCTTCAACCTGCAATTGAGTTTCTTTAGCCATGTCTTTTTCTCCCTCGATTACAGTGTTTCGTTTAGAACCAGTGCCAACAACGCTTGGCGAGCGTACACGCCGTTTCCTGCTTGTTGGAAATAGTAGGCGTGCGGTGTGGCATCGACATCTGTGGTGATTTCATCCACACGTGGAAGTGGGTGCAGTACTTTCAAGTTCTCACGTGCGCCTTCTAATAGTGCTGCAGTTAGGATGTAAGCAGACTTGATGTGTGCGTATTCCGATTCATCAAAGCGCTCTTTTTGCACGCGCGTCATGTATAGGATATCTAGCTCAGGAATCACAGTCTCCATATCAGTATGTAAACTGTATTGAATACCTGCTTCATCAAGTTCCTCACATAGGTAATCAGGCATTGCGAGGGCTTCTGGGGCAACGAAGAAGAAACGAATATTGTTGAACTTTGCCAGTGCTTGCGTCAACGAGTGCACCGTGCGGCCGTATTTCAGGTCACCAACAAAGGCGACGTTTAGGTTATCTAGGCGACCTTGTGTTTCAGCAATAGTATATAGGTCAAGTAGGGTTTGCGTTGGGTGCTGGTTTGCGCCGTCACCAGCGTTAATTACAGGCACACCGTTAGAGAATTCGGATGCTAGACGTGCTGCTCCTTCTTGAGGATGGCGCATCACAAATGCATCGACGTAAGAAGAGATAACTTGCACTGAGTCAGACAGTGTCTCGCCTTTTTTCGCTAAAGAGGTATTACCATCATTATCAAAGCCAATAACATCGCCGCCAATTCGTTGAATCGCCGTTTCAAAAGACAAGCGAGTACGTGTTGATGGCTCAAAGAAACAACTAGCAACAACCTTGTTTTTAATCAGCTCTGGACGAGGTTCTTTTTTTAGCTGACTTGCAGTTTCTACAATCAGTTCCAGCTCTTCACGTGAAAGCTCTGGAATAGAGATGATGTGCTTCTGATAAAGCGAGTTCGCCATGATCTTCTTCCCTATAACAGTGGTGACTATCCCCAAAATTCACCGTGATGGAATTTTGGACATAAAAAAACCTCCCCAAATGGGGAGGTTTTAAAATTCAATAGAATTAACAAAAATAACCGCACGTAAGCGTAGTCGCTTAGTTAGAGCAAATCGCGTTTTTACGTCAGCAATCAGCTTGGTCATTTCGTAATCCTCAGACAAATTGCCGAGCATTATACGCTTAACTTTCGTGAGCGCAAGCGATTACATCATGGTTTTTGTCACAATATCTAATGCTTTGGTTTAGCTACCTAGTGTCGCTACCATCACGGCTTTGATGGTGTGCATTCGGTTCTCAGCTTCGTCAAACACGATTGAGTATTCTGATTCAAACACTTCTTCTGTCACCTCTAAACCATTCATGCCGTATTTCTCTGCCACTTCTTTGCCTACGGTAGTCTCGTCGTTGTGGAAAGCGGGTAGGCAGTGCATGAACTTCACATGAGGGTTGCCCGTTTGCTTAATCACGTCCATGTTAATTTGGTAAGGTGTCATCAGTGCAACACGCTCATCCCAAGCATCGGCAGGCTCGCCCATGGATACCCAAACATCGGTGTAGAGGAAATCACAACCTTTTACCCCTTCTTCAACGTTCTCGGTAAGCGTGATTTTCGCACCGGTTTGTTGAGCAATCGCTTGGCAAGTCGCGACTAATTCTTCTTCTGGCCAGAACGTTTTTGGTGCCACGAGACGAATATCCATGCCGACTTTGGCGGCTCCGACCATGAGAGAGTTGCCCATGTTGTTACGTGCATCACCCAGATAGGCAAAGGTCATCTCATGCAGTTGTTTACCACGTCCGTGCTCTTGCATGGTCAGGAAATCCGCCAGTATTTGTGTAGGATGAAACTCATCAGTCAAGCCATTCCAGACAGGTACACCAGCATAAGTACCAAGCTCCTCAACAATGGATTGACCAAAGCCGCGGTATTCGATGCCATCGTACATACGACCAAGAACGCGAGCGGTGTCTTTCATCGATTCTTTATGACCGATCTGTGAGCCAGAAGGACCGATGTAAGAGACTTGAGCGCCTTGATCAAAAGCAGCGACTTCAAACGCACATCGGGTACGAGTAGAAGATTTCTCAAAGATTAGTGCAATGTTTTTGCCTTGAAGTTTCTTCTGCTCTGTCCCTGCATATTTAGCTTTTTTTAGCTCAGCAGACAGTTCGAGCAAAAAGAGAATTTCTTTTGTGGAGAAATCCAATAGCTTCAAAAAGTTGCGATGATGTAGATTGAAAGCCATAGCTCGTCCTTTAGGTCGTTTGGTTGATAAGTAATAAAGCCATTAAAGCATGAAAATGCTATATATGTGAATAATTATTTTCAAATAAAACAAAAAAAGGTTGATGCATTCACATCAACCTTAGTCTTTATTGGTTTTATTTGGTGAGAGAGATTTCTCAAATATCGTCACGCTCGATTGGGCAGCTCATACAGCGTGCACCACCACGACCTCGGCCAAGTTCGTTACCTGGTATGGTCAGGACTTCAATGCCAGCTTTGTCATACTTTTCGTTAGTGTAGACGTTACGTTCGTAACCAATCACAACACCAGGTTTCACTGTTAGTACGTTGTTGGCATCGTTCCATTGCTCACGCTCAGCTTCATAGCTGTCACCACCAGTGGTAATGATCTTCAGTTGGTCCAACCCCAGTGCCGATTCAATTGCGTGCAGATAGTTGTGTGATGCTTCGACATGCATTTCCCCATTGCCTTTTGGTGTTAGGCGCCATGTGTCTAAGTCTTTACGCATGATCTCTGGGTATACCGAGAAAGTATCGACATCCATATGCGTCATTACCGTATCAAGGTGCATGCATGAACGGTGTTTCGGTAGGTCAATGGCAATGACTTCTTTCGCCTGACCGGATTTGAATAGGCTCGCCGCTAGGTTTTCTACACCCTGTGGAGTTGTACGCTCAGACATGCCAATCAGAACCGCACCCTTACCGATAACCAGAACATCACCGCCTTCAACGTTGGCATTGTCGTAGTGTTGGTCTTCATCGCCAAAGTAGTTTATGAAGTTTTGCCCAGCAAAGGTTGGGTGCCAACGGTAAATCGCGCGCAGGTGGTTGGTTTCGCGCTGACGTGCAGGCATCATCATTGGGTTGAGTGATACACCACCGTAAACCCAGCATGAAGTATCGCGAGTGAATAGGTGGTTAGGTAAAGGTTCGATAACGAAGTCTAGAGAACGCTTCATTTTCGGTAGCATCGATGAAGATTTGATTGGCAGTTCCGAGTAAGCCAATCCGCCAAGAAGAATGCTGGCCAGGTGTTCATCGTCCATCTCTGCGAAGTACTGGCGCAGGTCGCGAGCGAAAGTCGGACCGTAACGGAAGTCAGAAATCTGAGTGTTTAACAACCATTGTTTTGCTTCTGGAACCGCAAGGGTTTCGACCAGTAGATCATGAAGCAGTAACACCTCAACACCTTGCTCACTTAGAGTTCGAGCGAATGCATCGTGTTCTTCACCTGCAGCTTCGACAGCCAATACGTCATCAAATAGTAATTCATGGCAGTTTGATGGTGTTAAGTGGGTGAGGGCACGCTCTGGGCGATTTAATAGAACTCGTCTAAGTTGACCTACTTCTGATCCAACGTACAGCTTGCTCATTTTGTATCCTTACAAATATTCCAGCCATTAGTTATGACAAGCTTGGTGCTAAGATGCAAGTTCCTTTGGTTTGCTTATATTTTGCAAAAATCTTATTTTTTAGCTTTATATTTTGTTAATTTTAATTGGGTGTATTTTAATTCTATATTTTGCAGTTCATTCATAGCTTTTAGAAAGTGCGTTTTTATTCTTTTTAGTTTGGTGAAGAGAGGGTACATCAATAGTGCATAAAACGTGCATAACCATTCTGAAATATGCAGTTTTTAGCTTTTCTTTATTCGTTAGGCCAGAGTAACCAAGCTGTCACTGTATTCACTCCAAGATCATAAACACGCAAACAAGTCTAAAATTACTCGTTTAAGGCTCAATTAGGATCTTCTGAATATTAAAGATTACCCGTTTTTGTTAATTTTTTGTTTCTGTGAGCGGGGTTTCGATTTGCGAGTCAAAATTATCATCAAGAATCACCGTAGTTTGGTGTTTGTTTGTGGCTTTTCATCGCAATCCGTGCCATATTTCACCGCATTAACGTACTCAGTTTAGAGTATAGTGTTTCCATCAAGTAACTAATCTGGAGCCAAAACATGTCTCACGAAGATGAATATCTATCAGTAGAAGAATTAATTGAGATTCAAAAGGAAGAGACTCGCGATATCATTGCAGCATTGCTAGAAGATGGCAGCGATCCAGATTCACTATACGAAATCGAGCACCACCTATTTGCTGAAGACTTTGATACACTAGAGAAAGCGGTTGTTGAAGCGTTTAAGATGGGCTTTGAAGTTCTTGAAGCAGAAGAAACAGAAGATGAAGATGGCAACAAACTACTTTGCTGTGATGCAACAATGGAATCTGCACTAAACGCAGAAGCAATTGATGCACAGGTTGAGAAATTGGTTCATCTTGCAGAAAAATACGACATCATCTACGACGGTTGGGGTACTTACTACGAAGGCGAAGATGCGCTTTACCCTGAAGAAGATGATGAAGACGAAGAGTAATTCTCTTATTATTCTAAGAAGCCAGCGTTTATCGCTGGCTTTTTTGTGCCTTGAAAATGATAACCGAAGATGACGATAAATTATTCTCATTGAGTTTGTGTGCTTATTATCTCTATAATGCGTGAAAATTGATCTAGCTCAAGGTGTATATGCAACTCTCACTCGCCGGTTTATGGCAAGTCTCTCCACTGACAGACCTTTCTATCCCACAGGATGACATCACTTTCCCTGCGCCTTTGAGTCAGGTATTGCCTGCTGAACTGACAGAAGAAGCAATTCGTCAGCAAGAGTGGCACTTGATGCATGACATTGAGGTGGACGAATCCATGATGGCATTTCCAGCGGTAGAAATGGTGTTGGGTGGTGTGGATTACCACGCTGAAGTGCGTTTGAACGGAGTTGCATTGTTCGACTGTGATGGTTCACAAAGCGTGTACAAAAAAGACATTCGTCCGTTCATGCAGATGGGGCGTAACCGTTTTGAGGTCCTGTTCCTTGAGGAAGAAGAAGATCTTCTGCTGGATGAGGATAAGCCAGAGTTATGTTCACTTGCGGATCACGAATACAAAAAGAGTGATGAGCGCTTGGGGGTATGGCAAGTGCCGTATCTGCAGTTTATCCGTAATGTGCGCTTAGAGCGCGTGGCAACGGAGCAGATCTGGCACCATGGTGGCGGCTGCGAGTTTAAAGTTGACCTTTATTACCAAACTTTCGCACCGGGTCTAGTTTCTGCTTCGGTTAAGTTTAATGGCATGACCTATCATATTCCTATTGATGTTCGAGCGGATCATGCGAGTGTTTTATTCCAGATCGAAGCGCCGAAGTATGCCGATGTTAACGATCCCGATCCAAAAGATCTCTACGAACTCGTGGTGGAGTTGGATGGGCAACGCCAAGCGTTTACTGTGGCACTTAGCCAAGAGCTCTGTGTTACCCACCTTGTACTTTAGGTTTGGGGATAAAGCGCTATAACGTTTTAAGCATCACGACTTCACATGCATCATGCCCTGTTTGTCCTAGCGGGGCATCGAGATGCTCAAAGCCTAGCTTTTCATACAAGCCTACCGCTTCTCTCAGACATTCGGTTGTTTCTAAATAGCACTGCTGATACCCAAACTGTTTCGCCAGTTGTAAGCTCAATGCTACGATGCGTTTGGCTAAACCGTGCCCTCGTGTTTGAGGTAAGAAGTACATCTTTTGCAGCTCACACACATTTGGCTCACCAGCTAAAGGTGCAAAGCCGCCGCCGCCCACAATCTCGCCTTGGTATTCTACCACCCAGTACGCAGCACCTTGTTGGTCGTAAACCGAGTACATGTCATCCAGTGTTGGATCAGCCACACCATAACCTTTGTCTGCGGTTAAACCGTATTCTGCAGAGACTTTACGAATTACGTCTGCAACTTGCGAGTTATCTGCTTTGGTAAGAGGTCGAAGAACGTATTCCTCTGCCTGACACACTTTTGTTAGCCCTTTTAGGTAGGCCTCTAGACCAAGTTTGAGTTGCTCTTGCTCGCTGTCATCGAGTTGGGTAAGCAGTTGTTCAAAGAAGCGGTTTTGTTGTTGGTCTAGTTGCGATAATGCCTGCTGACCTTGTTCTGTAAGCCCTGCGAGTTGGCTGCGTTTGTCTTTTGGGTTTTCGATACTCTCAACCAGACCTAATTTGATCAGCCCGGTAACGGTTCGGCTTGCATTGGATTTGTCGACATTAAGCTGCTGTGCCAGTTGATTGATGGTCAACGGCTGCAATTGGATTTCACCTAACGCGTGCGCTTGCACTGGAGTGAGCGCGACATCGCCGCATTGTTTATCGAGCAGACCAAGCAATCGGACGGCTTGGCGGGAATAGTGTCGGAGTTGACGAGCGTTCATTATCACTTACCCTTAAAAATAAAGTTGCGCACCGCAATTAAATTAATTGCGGTGCGCAACTTTGTCAATGGTAAATGTCATTTTGCTTGTTAGGAGGCGTATTGAGCTTCCATGTTTAAGCGTGTTGGTGTAGGCAAAATTGTGGGGCTTGACTATCTGATTTACGCATCCACACTTTCTCGTGGAAGTAGTAAGCCACAGTGTTCAAGCTAGGCTCTAGCATCGCCATAATACCGCCGACAAACGCATCACCTGTTAGCAAGTAAACCACGGTAAAAGCAACACTGAAGTGGATAGTGGCAAAGCTTGCGGTTTTTAATTTGGTCATCCACTGACGAGCTTTAAGCGCTGGGACTTTTGCCCATGCCTTTTCATGAAAGTAGAAAGCGACGGTGTTCACTGAAGGCTCAATCATGGCAATTAAACTACCAATTAGAATGTCGCCAGTAAGCACGTAAGCGACACTAAACGCGATAGTAAAATGGAGTGCTGCAAAGGTTAGTGTCTTTTTCATGATAATTACTCAATCGTTGTGTTGTTTCGATAGGTCTATTATTGAGAATTATTATCATTAAATCTAATGGGCAGTTAAGATTAGTTTGATAGGTAAAAACTATTAAATAGGAGGGAGACTAGGGGAGAAGAGTGAATATCTTTGAAAGCTTTCCGAGTGATAAAATGCAAAAAGGGTTGATGCTTTCACACCAACCCTTTGATTCTTTTATTCTAGCCTTTAGCGATTAAAGTGCAGCGATCGTTGTCTTCTGCTCTTCTAGCTTAGCTAGTGTCTCTTTGTAGCCTTCAAGCTTCTCACGCTCTTTAGCAACAACCGCTTCAGGCGCTTTCGCTACGAAGCCTTCGTTACCTAGTTTGCCTTCGATACGCTTGATTTCGCCGTGAGTCTTCTTGATTTCGCCATCTAGACGAGCAAGCTCTGCATCTTTGTCGATCAGACCTGCCATTGGGATCATCAGCTCAGACTTAGCAACCAATGCTGTCGCACACGCTGGCGTTTCTTCGTCAGCAGCAAGTACGCGTACAGATTCTAGTTTCGCTAGAGACATCAGTACTTGTTTGTTTGCTTCTAGACGAGCTGCGTCTTCTGCGTTTGCAGCTTTCAGCATAACGTCAAGCGGCTTACCTGGGTTGATGTCGTATTCAGCACGTAGGTTACGGATACTTGTAATGAACGCTTTCACCCATTCAATATCGTCTAGCGCTTCTTGGTTGAAGTTTGCTTCGTCGAATTGAGGCAGTGCTTGAAGCATGATTGTCTCACCTTCTACACCTTCAACTAGTGGCTTGATGCTTTGCCAGATAGTTTCAGTGATGTAAGGAATCACTGGGTGAGCTAGACGTAGAGTCTTCTCAAGAACCGTGATTAGTGTACGGCGAGTACCACGCTGTTGCGCTTCTGTACCTTTCCATAGAACTGGTTTAGTTAGCTCTAGGTACCAGTCACAGAATTGGTTCCAGATGAATTCGTAAAGCGTGTTAGACGCCATATCTAGACGGAAGTTGTCGATATGGTTGTTGAACGCTTTCGCCGCTAGTTCAAACTGAGACTCGATCCACTTGTCCGCTAGTGAGTATTCAATCTCACCACCGTTGAAGCCACAATCTTGCTCTTCTGTGTTCATCATTACGTAACGGCTTGCGTTCCATAGTTTGTTACAGAAGTTGCGGTAACCCTCAAGACGCTTCATATCCCAGTTGATATCGCGACCTGTTGATGCCATTGCTGCAAGAGTGAAACGTAGTGCGTCTGTACCGTATGCTTCGATACCATTTTCAAACGTCTTACGAGTGTTCTTCTCGATTTTCTTCGCTAGCTGAGGCTGCATCATGTTGCCACAACGCTTCTCTACTAGAGACTCTAGGTCGATACCATCGATCATGTCGATTGGGTCAAGTACGTTACCTTTCGACTTAGACATCTTGTCGCCGTTTTCGTCACGGATTAGACCAGTAACGTAAACCGTTTTAAATGGTACTTGTGGTTTGCCGTTTTCGTCTTTCACGAAGTGCATGGTCATCATGATCATGCGCGCAACCCAGAAGAAGATGATGTCGAAACCAGTCACTAGTACGTCTGAAGGGTGGAATACTTTCAGATCGTCAGTTTGCTCTGGCCAACCTTGAGTACCGAACGTCCATAGTGCAGAAGAGAACCATGTATCCAGTACGTCTTCGTCTTGGTGAAGTTCAATAACTGACTCTAGGTTGTTGTTCTTACGAACTTCTTCTTCGTCACGACCTACGTAAACATTACCTTGGTTGTCGTACCAAGCTGGGATGCGGTGACCCCACCATAGCTGACGAGAGATACACCAGTCTTGAACGTCACGCATCCAAGAGAAGTACATGTTTTCGTATTGCTTAGGAACGAATTGGATGTCGCCGTTTTCTACTGCTTCAACCGCTGTTTTCGCTAGAGGTGCAGTACGTACGTACCATTGGTCAGTTAGCATTGGTTCGATAACCACGCCACCACGGTCGCCGTAAGGAACTTGTAGATCGTGATCTTTCACTTCTTCAAGTAGACCTAGCTCGTCGAATTCAGCAACGATAGCTTTACGAGCAGCGAAACGCTCCATACCGTGGTACTTAGCTGGTAGCTCAGTGCTGTAAGCGTCGCTTGCTTCGCCGTTGGTGTTGAATACTTCAGAAGCGTCACGGATGTTCGCGTCGAAAGTCAGAATGTTGATCATTGGTAGCTGGTGGCGCTTACCAACTTCGTAGTCATTGAAGTCGTGCGCAGGTGTGATTTTCACACAGCCAGTACCTTTTTCCATATCTGCGTGCTCATCGCCCACGATTGGGATGCGACGATCAACTAGTGGAAGGATGATTTCTTTACCGATAAGATCTTTGTAACGTGGATCTTCTGGGTTAACTGCAACACCAGTATCGCCTAGCATGGTTTCTGGACGAGTCGTTGCAACAACGATGTAGTCTTTGCCATCTGCTGTTTTAACGCCATCCGCTAGTGGGTAGCGGAAATGCCACATGTTGCCTTTAGTGTCTTTGTTCTCTACTTCTAGATCTGAAATCGCTGTGTGTAGCTTTGGATCCCAGTTAACTAGACGCTTACCGCGGTAGATTAGGTCGTCTTCGTATAGACGTACGAACACTTCTTGAACCGCGTTTGATAGACCATCGTCCATCGTAAAGCGCTCACGATCCCAGTCTACAGATGCGCCAAGACGACGAAGCTGCTTAGTGATAGTACCGCCAGATTCGCCTTTCCATTCCCAGATTTTGTCGATGAAAGCTTCACGACCGTAATCGTGTTTTGTTTTGCCTTCTTCTGCAGCGATCTTACGCTCAACAACCATCTGAGTTGCGATACCTGCGTGGTCAGTACCTACTTGCCAAAGAGTGTTCTTGCCCTTCATGCGCTCACAACGGATAAGAGTATCCATGATCGTGTCTTGGAACGCGTGGCCCATATGTAGGCTACCAGTGACGTTCGGTGGCGGGATCATGATGCTGTAAGCTTCTTTGGTAGTGTCACCGTGTGGCTTGAAGTAGCCTTTTTCTTCCCAAGTCTGATACAGAGCTTGTTCGATTGAAGTTGGGTTGTATGTCTTTTCCATAGCGCTCTTTTAATGGATACGTTGATGGTTGAATCTAAGTCAATCTTTATAAGTGAACTCTCTGAGTGGAGAGCTTAACTATAAGGATTGACCGTTAAGGATATTGAATTTCGATCGTTTGCAGTTGATAACCTGCCTGACGGTAAATTTTATACCTTTCTCTTGCGAGCTGTTTAGCTTTTTCTTCGCAAGGCACGAAGTCTACCACTTGAGCAAACTTGTTCGCAAAGGTTGTCTCATTTTCCGCCAAATTAATTACTAACTGACGATTCCAATTCGGCTTTACGCCATTATGGCCGATCTCAATATTGGTGGCGTATTTCGGTCCTTCGCCTACGAGATTATGTGCCATGAACTTATCTGCATCAATTTGCCAAAAGGTTTCAGCGAGTTGTTCAGCGTGCGGTTTATCTTCGCAATTCAAGTACACTTTTGCGCCTTGGCGAGCAAAGTGCTGAGCCAAAAACACGATGTACTCTTCAAAGCCAGCCACCGTTGCTTGCGGGCTCTCTTCGTTAATGATGTAGAAGGTTGCTGTTTGCATCATTCTCTCACTTGCCGTTGGTCTCTTCCTAAGACCATCTTAAATCCGATTTTCAATCAAGAAAATCGAGGTAATAAAAAAGGGCCTTGCGGCCCTTTTAGATGTTGTTCAGAAATTACTCTTCTGTCTCTTGGCCGCTGCGGTTCAAAAGGAATTGGACAAGCATTGAGACAGGACGGCCCGTTGAGCCTTTCGCTGCGCCTGATTTCCACGCAGTACCTGCGATATCGACGTGTGCCCAGTTGTACTTTTTAGCAAACTTAGACAGGAAGCAACCCGCAGTGATAGTACCAGCAGGACGACCACCGATGTTTGCCATATCAGCAAATGGGCTCTTCAGCTGCTCATGGTACTCGTCTGCCATTGGTAGACGCCATGCACGGTCACTCGCTTGCTCAGAAGCATTTACTAGCTCATGAGAAAGTGGGTTGTGGTTAGAGATTACGCCGCTGATATGGTGGCCTAGTGCGATAACACAAGCACCAGTTAGCGTTGCAACGTCTACTACGCAGTCTGGTTCGAAACGCTCTACGTAAGTCAGTGCGTCACAAAGAACAAGACGACCTTCCGCATCCGTGTTCAGAACTTCTACGGTTTGACCTGACATGGTTGTTAGGATGTCACCTGGACGGTAAGCGTTGCTGCCTGGCATGTTTTCACAACCAGCTAGAACACCAATAACGTTGATTGGTAGGTTTAGCTTCGCTAGCGCTTTCATTGTACCGAATACAGATGCCGCACCACACATGTCGTACTTCATCTCATCCATGCCTTCACCAGGTTTTAGCGAGATACCGCCTGAATCGAACGTTAGACCTTTACCAACGAGTACGATAGGTTTTGCTTCTGACTCTGGGTTGCCTTTGTATTCGATGATAGACATCATTGATTCGTTCTTCGAACCACGACCTACTGCTAGGTAAGATGTCATGCCCAGTTTTTCCATCTCTTGTTCACCAATGATCTTGGTGGTTACTGTTTCGTAGTCGTCAGCAAGGCGACGAGCTTGAGATGCAAGGTAAGCTGGGTTTGCAACGTTTGGTGGCATGTTGCCAAGATCTTTTGATGCTTTTACACCAGAAGAAATGGCTAGACCGTGAGTGATCGCTTTCTCACCTAGGTTCAGTTCACGACGTGTCGGTACGTTGAACACTAACTTACGTAGTGGACGACGAGTTTCCGGCTTAACGCTCTTGAACTGGTTAAATGTGTAAAGACCATCTTTAGTCGCTTCAACAGCTTGACGTACTTTCCAGTACGTATCGCGACCTTTAACGTGCAGTTCAGTTAGGAAACATACTGCTTCCATAGAACCTGTTTCGTTAAGTGTGCTGATCGTCTTTTGAATGATTTCCTTGTACTGGCGCTCGCCTAGTTCACGTTCTTTACCACAACCTACTAGTAGAACGCGCTCTGACAAAACACCTGGTACTTGATGCAGCAGCAGCATCTGACCAGGTTTACCCTCTAGATCACCACGGCGAAGTAGTGAACTGATGTAACCGTCACTGATTTTATCAAGTTGCTCGGCTACTGGAGAAAGGCGACGTGGTTCAAACACACCAACAACGATACATGCGCTACGTTGTTTCTCTGGACTGCCACTTTTAACACTGAACTCCATGCGTACTCCTACATCCTGAAGACAAATTGCTCTAAATGTTAGATAATGATCGCTTACTTGTTGAATTTAAGCTCAGGTCTTACCAATAGAGCTGATTTAAGCGCTAACATCTAGTTTATAATTTTTAAAAAAATAAATGGTTCAACGGGAAACTATAGTGATTCGACCAAAAAAACAAGTTTTGTATAGGTAATTTGAGCGTGATTATTGTTAGATATTTGATCCGCGAAACACTCAAGAGCCAATTTGCGATTTTCTTCGTGCTTTTTTTGGTGTTTGTGAGCCAGAAGTTTATCAGTGTTCTAGCTGATGCTTCGGATGGGGATATTCCGGCTGGATTGATTTTCTCAGTGGTTGGATTAAACATGCCGGCAATGGGGCTTTTGATGCTGCCATTGAGTTTGTACATTGGCATATTGATCACCTTTGGCCGTTTATATGCGGAAAGTGAAATCGTGGTAATGAATGCGACGGGTATCGGGAATAAGTTCTTGGTACAAGCCGCACTATATTTGGCGATCATTACGTCAGGCGTTGCTGCGTTCAATGCGTTATGGCTATCGCCTTGGTCTCAAGATCGAGTTGAACAGCTGTATGAGCAAGTCGCTGCAGAAAACAGTGTCGATCTATTAAAGAAAGGCCAGTTCCAAGGTACGCCAGACGGCTCTTCAGTAGTATTCATTGATGACATCAAAAACAGCAAACTCAGTAATGTGTTTGTGGCACAGATGCGCCCGCGAGATTCCATCCTGCCAAGCGTGATGTTTTCATCTTCAGGTGAGGTGAAAGAGCTGTCTGATGGCCGTCAGATCATCACCATGCATGAAGGTACTCGCTATGAAGGCGTACCAACTCGTGTTGAGTACATGGTCACCAAGTTCGATCAGTATGAAGGTTTGATTGGGCAACGCGAAGTGAAGCAGAAAGGGCGAGACTGGGAAGCCTATCCAACCGTGGATTTGATTGGCCACCCGGATCCAGAAGCTCAGGCTGAGCTGCAATGGCGCATTTCATTGTTCGTATGTATTCCACTGCTGACTATGTTAGTCATCCCGTTGTCCGCGGTGAATCCTCGTCAAGGACGCTTTGCTAAAATGGGACCGGCTATCTTGATTTACTTGGCTTACTTTCTTGCTATTAGTGCTACCAAGTCAGCACTCGAAGATGGTGCGATACCTGCCGCTATCGGCATGTGGCCAATCAATGGAATGTTACTAGTGGTCGCCATCTTGGCAAACATGATGGACAGTGTTCCTGCTCGTAGAATGAAAGATAAATTTCGCAAGAAGAGGCTCGCGTAAGCTGTGTTTAAACTTTTAGACCTTTACATCGGTAGAACGATTATCTCTACCACAGCCTTGGTTTTAGCGACCTTCGTCGGCTTGTCGGGCATCATCAAATACGTAGAGCAGTTGCGTAAAGTAGGGCGCGGTGCCTATGACTTAATGCATGCACTTTACTTTGTATTGTTGAGTATCCCTCGTGATATCGAAATGTTCTTCCCAATGGCAGCGTTATTAGGTGCATTGATTGGTTTAGGCATGCTGGCATCAAGCTCTGAACTTGTGGTTATGCAAGCGGCGGGTTTTTCTAAGTTGGATATCGGTTTATCTGTGCTTAAAACCGCTGTGCCACTTATGTTAATCGTGATGACGTTAGGACAATGGGGCGCTCCTGAAGCGCAAAAAATGGCACGTGATCTACGTGCGTTTGCGTTGTCTGGCGGCAGTATTGTCTCTGTTCGGGCAGGGGTATGGGCGCGCGATGCCAATGACTTCATCTTTATAGGTAAAGTTGAAGATGACAAACTGTATGGTTTGAATATGTGGCGCTTTGATGACGATAAGAATCTAGAAAAAGTTATCTTTTCAGAAGAAGTCGATTATCAACAAGACAATAATTGGCTGATGCGTAATGTGCAAATTACGGATATGGAAAACAAAGATGTTATTACCAAGCGCGATGTAGAACAGATGGAATGGCACACCTCATTGGCGCCAGACAAACTGGCGGTAGTAACGGTGAAACCTGAAGAGCTTTCTCTAAGCGGTTTGTATGATTACGTGACGTATTTGAAAGCTTCCGAGCAAGATGCTTCGCGTTATGAACTGGCGTTTTGGCGTAAGTTATCTCAGCCACTTTCTATCGCCGTAATGATGTTAATGGCACTATCATTTGTATTCGGGCCACTGCGTAGCGTGACCATGGGTGCACGAGTACTCTCGGGTGTGGTTGCTGGTTTTACCTTCTATATATCCAGTGAGTTCTTTGGACCGCTTACCTTGGTATACGGCATTCCGCCAGTATTCGGCGCATTAGCACCAAGCTTGGTGTTCCTAGCCATAGCGGTATCTTTGCTAAGAAGAAAACTGTAGGTTTTCAAAAGCGATAAACATAAAAAGGAAGGCACCGTGCCTTCCTTTTTTCTATTCTACTTTTGCCACTAAGCTATTTTGCTTTAGGCAAGACCACGACTTCAGTTTTTGCCCAAATATCGTGGAAGCCACGTTTTTGAGGGTCAATTGGTACCGTTAGGTTAGCCAAACCAAAGCCAGATGTCGCTATACGAATAAGAGCCTGTGTTACAGTAATGGGTGCACCATCTTTGCTATTACGTACTTGTATCTTCCAAGCTCGCATACCTAAGGTTTGCCCCGCACGAGTCCAGAAGAACACAAAGAAGTAGATCCACACCACTGCAAGATACAGTGTGAACAGTGGGCTTAATACTGGATGCTTTCCTAGCATGTCTGCTGCATCCACATATTCCCCATAACTCAGTAAACCTGCTGCGTTAAGCGCAAAAACAATCGCCATTACCACGCCTGCAGCCATCATCTCAATCGCTAGGATGATCAGCGTGTCGTAAAACAACGCTGCGAGTCGACGGAAAAAGCCCGCTGGTGGAAGAGTTGTAGAAGTAGTCATAATTCCATCACTTACCTTTAAAATTGTGCGTCAGAATATAGATTCCATTAGCTTGTGAAAAGAGAGCTAACGCACAGAGTCTCTAATTGTGGGCAAATCACAAGCTTGAATACGACTCTATCGCTAATCAACTATCCAACAAAGTAACCGAGTTCAAACTTCCTATCATGCAATCTGTGAAAGCATCAAACATGGGTTACCTTGCTTAGAACACAAGATTACGAATGACGTGATAGAGGTACAAGATGATCGTAATTACAGGCGCGAGCAGTGGTTTAGGTGCGCAGCTAGCTAAGTTGTATGATGCCCAAGGCGAAAAAACACTGTTAACGGGTCGCAGTGAAGAGAAGTTAAATACGCTTGCTCAACACCTCTCGAGTAAAGCTCAGGTGCGAAGTTGCGATCTTATCAATGCATCTCAAGTCGAGAATTTATTTGATGAGTTGCCTCAAGTGCCTTCAACTCTGATTCATTGTGCGGGAAGTGGTTATTTTGGTTTGTTAGCCGAGCAAGACCCGCAAGAGATTCAAAAGCTGATTGAAAACAATCTCACCTCAGCAATTCATGTCCTCAGAGAGTTGGTAAAGCGTTATCAAGATCAGCCCGTAAATGTTGTGATGGTGATGTCGACAGCGGCACAACAACCAAAGGAACAAGAATCGACTTACTGTGCGGTGAAGTGGGCAGTTAAAGGCTTGATTGAATCCGTTCGCATGGAGTTAAAAGGCAAACCAATGAAGATTATTGCTGTGTATCCTGGTGGTATGGCAACCGAGTTTTGGGAAACGAGTGGTAAATCATTAGATACGAGCAGTTTTATGAGTGCAGGTGATGCGGCGAGAATGATTCACGGTGCGCTGTCTAATATTGGTAATGGTTACGTTTCGGATATTACCGTTAACCGTTTATAGGGCGTAATGGTTGTTATTACAATGAAGTGAAACGGTAGACTGAGCTAAGATGAGATCTCCTTTGTCACACTTTGTGGCGAAATTATCAGCAAACGATAGTTATTTAAGGTTTTTCTGCTTGCGCAGGTCAAAAGCTTCCGTATAATGCCAACCATCAAAGGGCGATAGCCCAGAGATGCCGGTGTGGTGAAATTGGTATACACGACGGATTCAAAATCCGTTGCCTTCGGGCGTGGCGGTTCAAGTCCGCCCACCGGTACCATATATAGAAAGGTCGCTTTTATAGCGGCCTTTCGTCGTTTTAGGTGTTTGAAAATGTTCGAATTTTCAGGCGCTTACCTCAGTTTGCCTTTCTTGTTATCAACGCTTTTCTCGCTCCATTTTACTCCCTTTATCCGTCTTAAAATTTCTCCCATGGTCCATATATGGTTCATCGCATGACGATTCTGTGCGCATGGGAATCCTAGTAAATCCGACAAATGCTAAAAGCTGCCATCTCGCAAGCCAGTATTAACAAGGGCTCTGAGCTAACAGAACCATGGTGACTTTACGGTTCTATGGGATTTTGGTTTTATGAGGCAACTGATCGTTTTGATGGATAGTCGAAAGTTGTTTGAGATAGGTGGTTTTGCAGTGTGTTGGAAGGGCGTTGGGGATTTATGCGTTTCAACGATTTGCGTTGTGATGGATATGTGCTGCACAGCCGTTATCTTTCTGATGATGACTTGCGTGAACTTGCTAAATTACCGACCCCCTTTGTACTTTTAGATCGTCAAATCGATGGTTTGAAGGATAGGTGCGTTACGTACGATCATGCGAATGCAAGCCAAGTTGCCACTGAACATCTATTGAGGCTAGGACATAGAAAGATTGGTTGTATATCTGGTCCTTCAAATCGCCACAACAATTTATTACGTAGATTTGGCTATATAAATGCAATGAAAAATGCTGGTATAAGCGTTGATGAAAGCTGGTACGCAGAAGGAAGCTATGGTCGTCAAAGTGGCTTTGATGCAATGGAACAGCTTCTCCACCGCTACCCTGATATGACGGCGGTGTTTTCTTGTAGTGAGGAAATGACCTTCGGTGCTATGCAATACTTGAATAAAGAAGGGATAAAAGTTCCGGATCAAATTTCGTTAGTGAGTTTTGATAGTGTAGATCTTTGTGCAGGTTTGTACCCACCAGTATCAGCAGTTCATTTTCCTATTAGCGAAATGGCACGCTCTGCAGTACAGACCCTTATGACTCAAATCACACAACAAACTAAAACGCGTTGTTACCACTTTTCTGGTGAACTTAAATAAAGACAAGCGGATAGCGCACTTATATAGATATTTTCTTACATAAAGCGCTCTAATCAACGTTGGCTATTGATGATTTAATTTACAAAATCCACTACTATTAAAAATCCTAGTTAGGTTAATTCGTTGTTTTAAAAGTGGCTAGTATCAAAATTACAGTGGATCGTATTCAACCAGGGCTTCATATACGCCTTCCGTTAAAGTGGAATGAGCATCCATTTCTCCTTAATAGTTTTAAGATCAAAGACCAAGAGCAAGTCGAAATGATTCGTCATTTAGGCGTAAAGTTTGTGTATCTTAACGTCACACAAAGTGACTCCGAGCCCCTTCCTGCCAATTATGGTCAAGAACAAGCAGTGGTGAACGATGCCTCTATTGATGAGGAAACGAAAAAACTATGGCAAGAAAAGCAAAAGCGAATAGAAAAGCTGAGTGCTTATCGTCGTAGAGTCATCCAATGTGAAAAGGAATTTGAACGCTCGCTAGCACGAATGCGCTCAGTGATGACGAAAATTCGTAATCGGCCGATAGATGCTGTCGATGAAGCTGTACTATTAGTGGATGATATTGTCGAGAAGTTGATGTGCGATGATAACGTAACGTTGCACCTAATGAATGGCAAAAATGAGTTTGAAGATATTTACTTCCACTCTCTTAACGTTGCTGTTATCTCAATGATGATTGGTAAAGCAAAAGGTTTCGATGCTAAACAGTTAAAAGAGCTTTCTTTTGCTGCGCTTTTCCATGATATGGGTAAAATCAAAATACCAACTGCTATTTTGAGAAAGCAAACAGCGTTGACAGAGCCAGAGAGTAATTATTTAAAGCTACATACCAAATATGGCGTTGACCTAGCTAAGAATATAGCGGCGTTTCCGGAAAGCGCGAAGCGTGTCATAGCACAACACCATGAGGTAGCCGATGGTTCAGGTTATCCTGAAGGACTAAAAGGCAACGCAATCGACCCTTACACTCAGGTTGTATCTGTTGCGAATGCGTTTGACAATTTGTGTCATAATCCGATTACATCAGAGCAAAAGATTCCCTATACCGCACTTTCTCATCTTTATAAGAATTGTAAGCACCTCTATGATAATGAGAACTTGAATATCTTAATTAAGTTCATGGGGGTTTTCCCACCAGGTACAGTAGTTCAACTCTCTAACAACATGGTGGGGTTAGTTATCTCGGTTAATAGCTCGAACTTACTCTGTCCGAATGTGCTTATCTATGATCCCGAAGTACCAAGAACGCAAGCACCTATAATAGACTTGGCTGCTAAAGACTTAAAAATCGTTAATGCAATTCATCCATCGAAGTTACCTGACAAAATTAAAGAGTACCTTAACCCAAGATCTCGTATTTCATATTTCTTCGATAGTGACGACTAAGTACTTATCCACAGAAAATTGTGGGTAAGGTGTACAAAAGGTGGGGTGTTTCTTGGGGTAATATTTAGCTTGGGTAAAAACCATCCAGTTGGCGTTTTTTTTAGAAAAAAATACGCTTTTGCTATTGCCAAAAAAGTCCGCTTCTCTATAATGCGCATCCATCGACACGGCAGACGCGATAAGGCTTCAGCAGGGTCGAAGAGGTAAATTACTTCTGAGAAAATAAATTAAAAAAGTGTTTGACACTTTCGATTATCTCTTTAGAATCCACCTCCGCTTTGAGAGAAAAATCTCTCATAAAGCAAGCTCTTTAACAATATAGACCTATCAATCTGTGTGGGCACTCGTTGATGATAATCCAATTAGAAACTTCGGTTTCAAATTAGGTTTCAATGAACTGAGTGACCAATCAAGTCGCAAGACTTGGCACAGTCAATTCATTATCGTTCTGTTGGAACGATAATAGCTTTAAAATTACATTAGTAGTTTTGAAGTCAGTATTCATTGAGCCGAACAAAATCTTAAATTGAAGAGTTTGATCATGGCTCAGATTGAACGCTGGCGGCA